>JAPLHZ010000322.1 GCA_026389365.1 Cyanobacteriota bacterium | reverse complement strand
TTTTGATGTGAATCGTCTCTTTCAACGCCTCACTCTCGACCTTAATGGGTATACGCGATTTCCAGCAACCTAAATTCCCTAGGATTGTCAATTGCCTTCAAACCACATCTAGCGTCCTCCACGGGAATTCTGGGAGAACCTGTAAAGAGTGCGCCTAGCTGGTATTTCTGCATCATTCCTTTACACTGCTCGTAGACATCCTGAAGAGTTCCTTGATAACAACCATCATCTAAGTCTTGTTCAACTTTAGTATTATATTCATCACCAGAAGCATTTTGCTCCAGAATGATTAAACCAAGGACACTATTAGGATTCAATTTGACAGCTTCTACTACGCAGTTGCTGCCTGGTTCGAGAGAGGCAAAATGTTTAAATCGCATTGGCTGAGTTTCTAGGTAAGTGAATTAATTTATACTAACTATAATAATCTATTCAAGTATTTTCAGGATGAAATTTCCATGAACTCCATCCTGAAAAATCACCTAACTACACACTTGCCGCCAACTTCGCCTCATCTTCTTTCGAGACGACCCGCCCCTCATCCTCAAATCCCGACATCCGATCGAAATTCAAGTACTGGTATAGCTCATCCGCCAAAGGACTCAACTTATCGCCCACAAT
The DNA here is from genome assembly GCA_026389365.1 of Cyanobacteriota bacterium. Taxonomy (GTDB): domain Bacteria; phylum Cyanobacteriota; class Cyanobacteriia; order Leptolyngbyales; family Leptolyngbyaceae; genus JAAFJU01. Next base: position 14,005 of record JAPLHZ010000322.1, on the reverse strand, counting down.
GCTCATGTACTCCGCCGCTGTGGGAATCTTGCCAAGTAATGCACAAGCGGCTGCCAATTCTGCCGAACCCAAATACACCTGCGCACCTTTGCCCATGCGGTTGTTGAAGTTGCGGGTTGATGTGGAGAATACCGTTGTATTATCATCCACGCGGGCTTGATTGCCCATGCAGAGTGAACATCCCGGCACTTCAGTTCGGGCATCAACGCTTTGGAACGTAGTATAAATACCTTCTTTGCGCAATTGCTCTTCATCCATACGAGTTGGCGGTGCAATCCAAAGACGAACGCCTTCGATCGCACTATTACCTTCCAATACTTTTGCCGCAGCTCGGTAATGTCCAATATTGGTCATACAAGAACCAATGAACACTTCTTGAACCGGATCACCTGCCACTTCAGAGAGGGTTTTGATATTGTCGGGATCATTGGGAGCAGCCACGATCGGCTCTGTGATCGCATTCAAATCAATCTCAATGATGTCGGCATATTCAGCATCAGAATCAGCAACAAGTAATACAGGATTTGCTAACCATTCTTCCATTTTCCGAACACGACGGAGAATGGTTCTTGCATCGCCATACCCGCGAGCTACCATATTTTTCAGCAATGCGACATTGGAACGTAGATATTCACTCACAGTTTCGACGGAAAGGGCAATTGTGGACCCGGCTGCCGATCGTTCTGCCGTGGCATCGGTGAGTTCAAAGGCTTGTTCTAATTTGAGATTAGGCAACCCTTCCATTTCAATAATACGACCAGAGAAAACATTGATTTTGTTCTCTTTGGGTACGGTGAGTTTGCCTTGTTGAATGGCGACATAAGGAATCGCATTCACCACATCACGTAATGTTATACCCGGTTGTAGTTCACCCGTAAACCGCACCAAAACCGACTCTGGCATATCCAATGGCATTGCACCAAGCGCCGCCGCAAATGCAACCAAACCAGAACCCGCTGGGAATGAAATGCCTAAGGGGAATCGAGTATGGGAATCGCCGCCTGTGCCCACAGTATCGGGCATGAGCATTCGGTTTAACCAAGAGTGAATGATGCCGTCGCCGGGACGCAATGACACACCGCCCCGATCGTTCATAAAGTCAGGCAATTCAGTATGAGTTTTGAGATCCACGGGTTTGGGATAGGCCGCAGTATGGCAAAAACTTTGCATCACCAAATCAGCGCTGAATCCCAAACAAGCGAGTTCTTTCAATTCATCACGAGTCATTGGACCTGTTGTATCTTGAGACCCCACGGTTGTAATGTGCGGTTCGCAGGAGATACCGGGACGCACGCCCACAATGCCGCAAGCCTTCCCGACCATCTTCTGCGCCAATGTAAAGCCCTTGCCCGTATCTGCCGGAACCTGGGGACGCACAAACAAATCACTCACGGGCATTCCCAACGCCACTCTCGCCTTATCCGTCAACGTCCGCCCGATCAGCAATGGAATCCGACCACCTGCGCGCACTTCATCAAAAATTGTAGTGGGTTTCAGATTGAATTTAGTAATCACATCTCCATTATGGATTTCACCTTTATATGGGTAAATCGTAATCACATCCCCCGTATTCATTCCGGAAACATCACATTCGATCGGAAATGAACCCGAATCTTCTGCGGTATTAAAGAAAATCGGTGCAATATTACTGCCTAAGACAACTCCACCCGATCGTTTATTAGGCACGAAAGGAATGTCCTCACCGATATGCCACAGCACTGAATTAATCGCAGATTTCCGTGAGGATCCCGTCCCTACAACATCGCCGACATAAGACACAGAATGACCTTTCTTTTTCAATTCCGTAATCACTTCAAGTGAACCCGGCAATCGCGTCTCTAACATAGCCATGGCGTGCAACGGAATATCCGGACGGGTGGTGGCATGGGTTGCAGGCGAAAGGTCATCGGTATTGGTTTCACCGGGGACTTTGAACACTGTAACGGTAATGCTTTCCGGAACGGTGGGACGATCGGTGAACCATTTAGCATCTGCCCAAGCCTGCATTACGATTTTCGCATTGCCATTCCCCGCTGCCGCCAATTCTTGCACATCATTAAATGCATCGTAGACTAATACGATTTTGCACAATGCTGTAGTTGCGGCGGCGGCGATCGTTGCATTTGTAGTTTGAATTAATTGCACCAAGGCACTGACGTTATATCCGCCCATCATGGTGCCAAGCAATTCCACTGCATACACATCTGTCACCAATGGACTGCTGACTTCACCCTTTGCGATCGCTGCTAAAAACCCTGCCTTCACGTAAGCTGCTTGATCGACTCCCGGCGGAATCCGATCGCGCAATAGTTCCACTAAAAATTCTTCTTCTCCAGCAGGTGGATTTTGTAGTAATTCGCACAGTTCAGCGGCTTGCTCAGCAGACAAGGGCAATGCTGGAACGCCTTGACTGGAACGATCGGCAACATGACTACGGTAAGCTTCTAGCATTGGGGTTTCTCGCTTAAACAAACTATGAGAAAGTTTACCATTTTCCCGCGATCGAGGGACGATCGGCTATGGGGGAAGTAGCGATTGTGGGCGATCCGTTATGGACGATCGCAAATCACCAAATCATATTTATCCCATAGGCTCCAAACGCGCCGTCCTTTGTCACTAGTGGCATATTCTCAGATAAACTTTGAGCAATCATCAATCGATCAAATGGATCTTTATGATGGAAAGGCAACGTTACAAATTGGTCTAAATGATGAGGTTCAATCTGAAGAATTTCGATCGCATTTCCGTGAACTTGCCGACGAACGAGTTCACTCATATTCATGCCAATCTGAAGCTTTTTAATACTGACCTTGATAGCAATTTCCCAAAAACTGGCAATACTCAGAAAACGTTGATTATTTGGAGTTTCGATCGCAGTTCTCGCGACAATACTAAGATCTGGACTTCCTGAAATAAAATAGAGAAATGTATGAGTATCGAGCAAAACCTTCATAGCTCATATTCCTCAAAGCCTTCTACTGGATCATCAAATCCATCCAAAATCTGAATCAATCCCTCAGCACTTCCAAAAATGGGTTTTGGTATTACCTTATTCAAAAGTAACAACCGCACGATCGTCCCATCCCCGCGATCGATCGTCACCTCTTCTCCACCAACTGCCGCATCAACTAGCTCTGGTAGACGACTCTGTGCCTCTTGTAGCGTAATGGTTTGCATATAATATTACTGAAATATAATAATTGTATTATATCAAGAATACGGCTTACAGCATGATCACGATAAGCGTTTGACTGGTTAATTGATTGAACTTAACGATTGATCACCATTACCGCCCCTTCTTCTCCGTCAACTCATTCAATCCCTCACCCAATAACGATAATCCAATCACTGTTAATGTAATTGCTAAGCCGGGAAATAAAGCCGTCCACCAAATGCCACCCGTCGAAAGTCCATCTAATGCTTCTTTGAGATCATGGCCCCATTCTGGTGTTTCCTCTGGCAATCCCAAACCTAAGAAACCCAAACCGCCTAAGGTCAAAATTGCATCTGATAAATTCAATGCCAAAATTACAGGTACACTCTGAATTACATTCAATAGCAAATACTTTCGCAAAATTCGCCAAGTACTCGCACCCATTGCCTGTGCCGCTTCAATATAAACTTCAGTCTTAACGCTAATGGTTTGGTTTCTGACCACTCGGTAATATTGGGGAATGTATACAATAGCCAATGCGATCGCAGCATTCAAAACACCGCGCCCCAATACAAATGACAATGTGACGGATAACAGTAAACTTGGTAATGTATAGATAGTATCCATTACAAACAGAATGGCCCGATCGAACTTTCCTCCCAAATATCCGCTCACCATCCCCAAGGGCACACCCACCAGCACACTCAACACCGTAGACAACACTACAACCTGCAATGCTGCTGGAATGCCAAAAATTGTCCGCGAGAATACGTCATACCCAAGCCGTGTCGTGCCAAACCAATGAGCGGCTGAGGGTGCTTCCTGAGCGGGATTGTTGAGGAATTCGCTGGGGTCTTGGAGAAGCCCGATCGATTGGAGTAGAGGAGCTACGATCGCGAGTAACACGACAAATGCGGTTATGATTACCCCCACCCACATGAATCGCAGGGAAAGGCTTGTGGCTTTTGAAGCAGTGGGCGCGAGGAATTGGACGGCCATGGTGTGATGGGTGAGGAATTTGGATTAGCTTACCGTAATTTGTGGGTAGAGGACGAGGTTGAAGTACGATCGTTCCCTTTTCAATTTGGCATTCTTGATTCTTCCGATCGTTTTACAACTGATCGATCAATTCATCTACCGTCACTTGTGCTTGTTTTAAAATGCTATTCAATGTGCCGAGCTTTAGTTCACGATGAATAGGAACTACACATCCGATCGTCTCGTTCTCAGACTTCTTTTGCATTACAACGTGACTACCTGTTTGGCGTACTTTTCAAATCCTAAGGCTGTCAATACTCGAATCACATCTCGACTGGAAACTCTAGGCAGCCTCGGCATAGCTGACCTCAATATTTGTCACAAATCGAGGTGATATCTCTGGCATTGGAAACGATTCTAAATATAGCTGTGTTGCAGCTTTCAAACCCTCGATCGCGGCTTCGATTGTTTCCCCTTGATCTACAGTTCCGATTTCAGGACATTCTGCAATGTATACATCATCTTCCTGATAAACAATAACAGCTAATTTTCTTGTCTTCATTATTTTTCCTCATTAAAAGTTTGCGATTTAGGAAGGATATATCTACTTAATTATAATCGATCGTCCCATTGCTCCCTTCTAAGTTTTAAATTCAATTCGGGTCAGAGTTCTGATTCATAAAATATTCTCAATTTAATATTCTTTATTCTCAATTTAATATTCTTTATTCTCAATTTGTTTTGTTACCCAATATATTGATTCCCAAAAATAAACGTCATGCTAGATTGCGTCATTAATTAATTTGAAATACTTAGATATTGATTTTAAATCATTTATCAGATATATCCATGTGCCTGATCAAAGTCGAATCCCGCCTGCATATTAAAATCTCCATGGATGTAATAAGTCTGGTTCAATCCTTCACCTTCAGTAGTGAGACGACATCCAACTCTCTCAAGCATTGGACTAATGTATCCATGTTCTTCTAGCCACTCCTCATAGCCTCGAATCGATGGACCGCCGACATTAATAACAAATTCAGTACCATAGAATAAAAAAGCGAAAAGAGTTTCTCTACGTTTATTCATAAACCAGCAACATCCAAATCCACATTGAATCCATTCATTTGTATCAGGATGACGCATTAGTGTTTCTTTTGGGAAAATCTGTCGCTGTGAGTATGGCCATTCTAGAAAGTTATTTCCACAGCGTGCATAAGTGCGAATGTGGTCGTAGAAGATGCTTTCAATAATAAAATTATCATCTTTATCCTCATAACAAAATTCTGCGATTGTCTCTAGCGCCATTTTACAAAGAAAACGTGACATTTCTCGCTTTGGTGGGTCAGTCTCGATTTTGAAGAAGATTTTATTCTGGATTCCACTCTCAAGTTCAGCCTTAAGGAGATCACGATCTTTTCCATTTTCAGCTTCAATCTGAAGTTGCCCCTCTCGATTACGGCGAAGAGCAACGGCAATATCCGTCCCACCTATTTTCCCTTTAAGAGAAGGATATCTTCCTCGCTTATTTGGAATCTGATATAAAGCTCTTAAATTTCTCATTGAATGATGAGAAAGTACTGGCTCTTCAACTTTTCGGGCAAAGTAATTATTGCAGGTATCGCAAACAACTCCGGCCCGCAGAATTCGTTTTCTATTCCCAATTGATTCTGGCATAATGTGTTCAACACTTCGAGAATTAGATGAATCCTTCTTGCAAAATATACAGCGCATACTTGATTTCAAAAAATGTTAAGGACATATATCTAATTATAATAATATTTTCATATTGAGATTGAAGGGTGGATATTTAAGCATTTTTATATCTGTCTTATCTTTATTTTTGATTTATTACCAATATTTTACACTGAAAATGTAATTAGTGGAAAAACACTGACCTTTTCGAGTGTCTCAACACATGCCAAATATTACGACTCTCTGCTCCATTCCTGTTTTAGCAACATCCACAACAACGGCACACCCGTGGTCCCCGCAGGCAATCACCGCACAAACGCCCATACCGATCGCCACACATAATGACTGGAGTCTCCCCGTCTTGTCAGCGCAGTATCAGATCAGAAGTTTCGGCATCTGGCAAGTTCTGTTATTCAGTCATAGCAGCAGGTAAAAACGATCGGATTCCCTAATTCTACACTCACCAAAAACTAAATTCCGCCAAACGATGGACGATCGATCACAGCACTTGCCTTCCGTGCATTACAGTTGCGATCGTCACTGTTTCCCCTTTTACGCGGTAGATCACCCGATAACCAGCCACTATTTTTTCTCGAATCATCTGATCAGAAAACTCTGGAACCATTCGGCCCGAAAGTGGAAACTGTCCCAAATTTCGAGTCGCTCCTAAAATCTTCCCGACGATCGTACTGGCATAGGTCGGTGAATCTCGCGCAATATATTCAGCAATTGCATTTACATCCGCGATCGCCCTCGACGACCACCCTACGGAATAATCCATTTTCCTAACTGCTGCTCTACTTCTTCCTGCGATACAATCCCTTCAACTTCTGCCACTTCCAACCCAATCATCACCTTTGTCAATACATAAAGACGATACTGAATGTCTTCAATTGAACAATCTTCCGGTAACTCATTTAACAAAGCTGCTACTCGTTGCTTCATGCTTAACATTCGATCGTCCTCTCATGACTGATGCAATCCCCATTCTACTCCGAAGCCTCATCCTCCAACACCCCAATTAAATCTTCGATCACCCATTCGTATCCATAAAGTTGCATATGCTACCGAGAATCACTTTATAAAAAAATGCGATCGTCCCTTCGACAAAACGATCGCCATTCACCATTTTCAATTTAAAGATAAGTCTCGATCGTCTCCCGATATTGGCTTTTCGACTTCACACCCATCAATTCTGCAACCTTATCTTTGTTCTTAAAGAACTGAATAGTTGGAGTCCCCACAACACCTGCTGACTCAGCAATTTCAGGATCTTCCGTAATATCAATTTCAATGTAATGCATTCGGCCTTCAAACTCACCCACAACCTTACTTAAAATCGGACTCAAACTATGGCAAGGTCCACAGCTCGGCGACGCATACTTCACCATAATTAGCCGATCGGTATCGTGATACAACTTACGCAATGCATACCCGCCCACATAACGTGTTGCATTAATATCAAAATTTGCCGAAGTAGTCGTTGCCGCAGGTTTGGCTTCAGCTTTAGTCTCAAGTTTAGGTTCAATCACATCAGCTACTTCTGTTTGATGGAATTCAATTTCCAAACCATTTATCGACAAATACCGTTCCGCCAGAAGTGCCGCTGCACAACCCGTTCCCGCCGCCGTGATTGCTTGACGGTATTCATGATCTTGTACATCACCCGCCGCATATACCCCTTCAATATTGGTCTTCACAGTACCAATTTGCGGGACAATATATCCAGTCTCATCAAGTTCTAATTGGCCTTTAAAAATATCGGTATTTGGACTATGACCGATCGCATAAAATAACCCTTTCGCTGGAATATCTGTAGTGGCTTGAGTAAGCCGATCGCGCACTTTCACACCCGTTAGCAAACCATTCTCACCGAATACATCCACTGCTTCTGTATTCCAATGAATCGTAATTTTTGGATTATTTAAAACACGGTCCTGCATGGCCTTACTCGCCCGCAATTTGTCGCCGCGCACCAACATATGAACATGAGTGCCATATTTCGTTAAATACACGCCCTCTTCAGCCGCCGTATCACCGCCTCCAATGATCACCAAAGGCGCATTTTTAAAAATTGGCGAAGCCCCATCACAAATCGCACAGGCCGACATTCCCGAATTCCAATATTGCGCTTCACTCGGCAACCCTAACCGTTTAGCCGTCGCTCCGGTCGCAATGATAATACTGTGGGCGCGCACCGTCCGATCGGTTGAAGTAATCACAAAAGGCCGCTGCCCCAAATCCACCGAAATCACATCTTCCGTATGTAACTCCGCACCCCACCGTGCCGCCTGAGCCTTCATTCGTACCATCAACTCTGGTCCCGTAATGCCCTCCGGAAATCCAGGAAAATTCTCAACTTCCAAGGTCGTCATGAGCTGTCCGCCCGGAACTCCGCCCATCTGTTGCCCTTCAAACATCAACGGCTTCAAGTTCGCCCGCCCCGCATAGATCGCCGCCGTATATCCCGCAGGACCAGATCCAATAATGACGACGTTTTCAATAGCGTTTTCGACAGCATTTTCCATCATGACGGTAGCGGCAAAATTAAAATAGGTGGGCAAAACATGTGGGCAAAGTCGTAATGACTTCGGTTTTATAAGTCTACCAGAAACTATGGAGAATCATGGTCTGGTTCTGAACTCAATGGATCTTCCAAAGGCCGATCGCACGGACATTCCGCATAGGCCATTTTCGCACGCAAAAATACAAAATCTTCTCGCGCTTCAACCTCAGCAATCCCTAAAAAAATGTCCTGTTGGGTACCCGGATCGAATCGTCTTGCACGGCACACTTGACCGATCGGCAACTCTTTATCCGGCGGCGCTATTTTCTGACCATTGCACCAGCGCCAAGTTTCTTCATCGTTCAGCAAAATTGACGGATGATGCATTAATGGTTGTTCCACAGCAGTTAGGACTAAAGATTGACGTTCGATCGCCGATTCGATCGCCTCAAACGTCAAACTCTGAGTCAAATCAAACCCACTACTATGGGTTCGCGTCAAACCCGCCAAGGTCGCCCCCGTCCCCAATGCTGCGCCCAAATCCCGAGCGATCGCCCGAATATAAGTTCCACCACCGCAAGTAATATCGAGATCAATTTCTGGAAATTCGCCACCGCGCCAAGCCAAAACCTTAATTTGAGATACCTCTACTGTTCGCATCGGCACGTCCACCGCAACCCCCGCTCTCGCTAAATCGTATAGCCGTTTGCCCTCGATTTGAATTGCACTAAAGGCTGGCGGAATTTGGTCGATTGTACCGATGAATTGCGGTAATAGGGCTTTGATTTGTTCCAACGTAACTTCAGGACAGGCCATCTGTGTTAAAATCTCCCCTTCAAGGTCATCGGTTGCAGTCGTGACCCCAAACCGAACGATCGCCCGATAGGCTTTGGACTGCGGCAAAAATTGTAATAACCGGGTTGCCCGACCGATCGCCATCGGCAGCACACCATCCGCCATCGGATCTAATGTTCCAGCGTGACCAATTTTTTTCGTTTTTAACAGCCGCCGCAGCCGCGCTACACAGTCATGGGAGGTAACTGTAAGTGGCTTGTGAAGATTGAGAAATCCGTCCATAAAGCTTAAATCGTCAAGTCCGAATACTGAGGCAAGAGAAAATCAGTTTAAACCAGAACGATCGGAGATAATGGTCAAACATCGATCTCGCAACTAGACAATAGATCTCCTAAGCCGCAACATTTGTATTATTTTTACAACTCTGTTAGTATATATACAACTCGCAACTAGACAATAGATCTCCTAAGCCGCAACATCCCATGCAGAATCTTTTTATCTATCAATTATTTCGGGATCCTATATTTTTTGGACGTTACATCATCATTATTATCGGTTCGATTGTCATCCACGAACTTGCCCACGGTGTTGCCGCGATTTCTCAAGGTGACGATACCCCTAAGACCTCTGGCCACATTACGCCGAATCCGGTTATTCATATGGGCTGGACCTCCATTATTTTTCTTTGCGTTTCGGGTATGGCTTGGGGATTGATGCCTGTCACTCCGGCCAAATTTCGCCATGCCCGTTGGAGCGATATTGCAGTTTCTCTGGCGGGTCCAGTCTCGAATTTAATCTTGGGAACTGTGGGTGTTGTGCTTGCTGTGGTCAGGGCGCGCAGCGGAGTGACGATAATTAGTGAAGAATTTTGTATGATGGCGGCTCAAATCAACTTTTCTCTGTTTGCCCTCAACATGCTTCCCGTACCACCTCTAGATGGCTTTCATGTTTACAGCGAGCTTTTTCCCAAGCTCAAAGCACTCGCAACGCCTGAGATAAGTATGTTTTTGATGTTTGCTATCTTCAGTATTCCAGCCGTTGGTGTGGGGATAGGTCTTGTGTCGTCCACCCTGATTGAGACGATTGTTTCCTTTCTATCCTAAGATTCGATCGGCTGATTTACGGCTTCAAGCGCTTCAAGCGCCTCATCCACCGATCGTAACCGCCGATTGAGATTGGTTGCTGTGATTTGCTGGAGCCATGTTGTAAATGCATCGCTGACGCAAACGCTGGTCAGATCGTAATAGCCACCTTTACGGGGCAATTCGGTTGGTGCTTTGCCCGTCAACATGGCAATTAAGGTCATTCCCAAACTGTAAAGATCCGAGGCTAACACCGTCCGTCCGCTAAATTGCTCCGGAGGCATATAACCATAGGTACCCACAATGGTGAAATTTACTGTTTCCATGCTTTTCAATGCCTTTACTGTCCCAAAATCGACCAAATGAGGGCGGCGATCTTGACCGAGTACAATGCTGCTAGGCTTGAGATCTCGATGGAGAATGGGCGGGTTGTGGCTATGGAGATGGCCAATGATTTTGAGGAGGACAACTGCCATTTTCTGGGTTTCGTCCTCTGTAAATGTACGGCCCCGATCGAGTATTTTCTGAAGCGACATGCCAGGGACGTAGGATTGGACCAAGGCTATTGCCCGACTGTTTGGCAGAGATTCTTCAAAATAGGCTAAAAATTTTGGCACACAAGGATGATTAATAGTCTGGAGCGTCTTGACTTCCCGACCAAATAGCTTCAGATCTTCCGGATCCAGTTCATCGTCCACAAACAATAGCTTCACCACCACCCGATCCCCCGTGACCATATCTCGCGCCTGCAACGTCCAGCGTCCGGCTTGCTTTCCCAGTTGTTTCTCTACTTTGTACCGATCGCCCAGAAGTTGGCCAGCCATGAGTTAATGTCCTTAGAGCACTATAAATATATTTTGATCATAATTCGTTACAGTCATTTGTACTGTAGAATCCGCTCTCACCAAACGGTATGGTTAAGGTTGAGTTCAGACTTTACTGCACTATGACACTTGCCATGACACCTGCCACTTCGCTTCGCCATGAACAGAACCCGACGATCGGTCAATTGGCCGATCGCATCGATGCTATCTGGACCAAATCCCTAGATTTAAAGCCCTATTTTCTACCTGAAGATTTGGGCTATGTGGAAGGTCGGATGGAAGGAGAGCGGCTTGTGATTGAGAACAAGTGCTACCAAACGCCTCAGTTTCGTAAGCTGCATTTAGAACTGGCCAAAATCGGCAACGGCCTAGATATTCTCCATTGTGTTATGTTTCCCCGATCGGACTACGCACTACCGATGTTTGGCGTTGATTTAGTCGCGGGACGATCGGGTATCAGCATGGCTATTGCAGATCTATCTCCCATCAGCGGCGATCGGACTCTCCCAGTATCCTACAGTGAAGCGCTAGAAGCATTACCTGACTCCGAATTCAAAAAGGTGCGCACGTTTCCGATGTGGGGCGATATTTTTTCACCTCATTGCCTGTTTATCCATCCCGACGGAGCCGAGGAAGAACTCAGCTTTGTCACTCGTGTCACCCAATATCTCCAACTTCACTGTCACCTGGCTGTTAATACTCAGCCGACTCCCGAACGCAGCGATGAAATTGTGGCGGCCCAGAGTTACTACTGCACGCGTCAACAGGAAAATGACAAGACAAGACGGGTCTTAGAAAAAGCCTTTGGAACCGCTTGGGCCGATCGTTATATGACCACTGTTCTTTTTGATATGGCTAGTACGTCATCTTAAAAATCATCTCAAGTCAACATTAAAAAATGCTTCAAATCATGGGGCATTTTTTAATGGTTATTTTAAGTATAAATTGAGATTAATCAATACTTTAAATAAGGATTAAGCAATAGCTTGATTGTGCAATAGGGTCTAATCAATGTGTATCATACGGCTGAGAAAATGGTACTGAAACCCTATTTAAATTTTGTAAATTTAAATACAAATAACTTCTATTTTTCATGACTCAATAGTAGAAAGAATAGTGTTTAAATTTCAATTGTTCTGATTCATTTCATTTGGTAAGGGTAACTGTCGTTATGACTCTAAGAGCTTCTTCATCGTCTACTACGTCTGATCTTCAGTCTGCAAGTAAACGATATTTTGAGAAACTTTTTGCCGTTCGTTGGTTTAAAAAGCTTTCATTGAGTTGGCAAGCCAGTATTCCAGCAGCGATCGCGATTGTATTGCTGTGGAATGTGGCAGCGATCGCTCAAAATGCCCCGACTGATGCTGCAAAGGTAGCTCAAGATGTTAAAGATTTACGGGTTGGATTAGATACTATTTGGGTGATGATTGCTGGGATGCTAGTCATCTTTATGAATGCCGGATTCTGCATGTTGGAAGCGGGCATGTGTCGGCAGAAAAATGCGGTCAACGTGCTAGCTAAAAACCTCATTGTGTTTGCCCTTTCTACGATCGCCTTCTGGATTATCGGCTTTGGCTTGATGTTTAGTGATGGCAATGGCTTCATTGGCACAAGCGGCGGATTTTTCCTAGCTGGTGCGGACAACAGTCCGGCTATGGCAACAGATTACAAAGGTATTTTTGGATCGCTGAGTTGGACTGGTGTTCCTTTAGCGGCGAAGTTCTTTTTCCAATTGGCTTTTGCAGGAACAGCGGCAACAATTGTTTCTGGAGCTGTGGCAGAACGGATTAAATTTGTTGATTTCTTGATTTTCAGTTTGTTGTTTGTCGGCATTGCCTATCCGATTACTGGACATTGGGTTTGGGGTGGTGGCTGGCTTTCAAAAATGGGATTCTTTGACTTCGCCGGATCGACCGTCGTTCATCTAATGGGCGGTGTCGGGGCATTGATGGGAGCCATTTTTCTGGGTCCACGGATTGGACGCTACCACGCAGATGGAACCGCTACCGCCATGCCGGGGCACAACATGGGCATCGCAACCTTGGGCTGTTTGATTCTATGGTTGGGCTGGTTTGGATTTAATCCCGGCTCTACTATGGCAGTTAATCCAGGATTGATTGCTCACATTGCCTTGACGACGAACACCGCAGGAGCATTTGGTGGGGTTGCGGCAACTGTTGTGGCTTGGATGATTCAGGGTAAGCCTGATTTGTCGATGGTGATCAATGGCATTTTGGCAGGGCTTGTTGCGGTGACTGCGGGTTGCTCATTTGTGACGCTTCCGGCAGCAGCAATTATTGGCACGGTGGGCGGAGTTTTGGTGGTGTTTGCCGTCAGCTTCTTTGACAAACTCAAAATTGACGACCCGGTTGGTGCAGTGTCGGTTCATTTGGTTAATGGTGCTTGGGGCACGATCGCAGTGGGTTTATTCTCAGTGGGTCTTAATAATCCCGAATTTAAAGACACAGCGTTATTCTTTACATCAGCGGCTCCTCAAGCGGGCCTATTTTATGGTGGCGGATTTGCGCAACTGTGGCCTCAACTTGTCGGCGTTGTTGCTGTTGCCGGAATGACAGCGGTGTTGTCTGGTATTTTCTGGGGTGTTCTGAAGATGACCTTGGGAATTCGGGTGACAGAAGCTGAGGAGTTGGAGGGCTTAGATATCAGCGAACATGGTATGGAGGCTTACAACGGGTTTGCGAAAGACATTGTTCCCAATACCTGGGCTAGCAAAGTCTAAACGGTTAAGTCGTTTCCCAAAAATCACGATCGAAACCTATCGACTCACGTGATCAATCTGACCGTTTTTTAAGGGTGAGCCTAGGGTTTTATAATCAACAGTCCGGACAGTTTTTAACGTAGGTAGTGGCGAAGAAAGCTATCCAAAGCTTAAAGTACAGTCATACAAAAAACAGAGACTGTGCAATGGATAGCCTACAGAATATTCTAACGGACGCACTGACCACAGTGG
>JAPLHZ010000116.1 GCA_026389365.1 Cyanobacteriota bacterium | reverse complement strand
AGGATGATGAAATCTTTCGTAGTGTAGTTTTTCTATTTCTTCATCTGTGAACGTTAATTGGATCATTATGGGAAAACCTAAATTCTTTCCTCCCATTTTCACCCTTTTGCAAAATAAAGTCTACTACCTGCTAAAGTATATCTGCCTAATCCGGGAGATATACGGAATGTTTCTGAGTATCTGCCCAGATTAGAGTGTTATGCGGAAAGTGTCGGGGTATTCGCCCAAATCGGGATGATATTCAGAATATTTCTGTATAGTAAATAGTTATGCCGCGCAGGAGACACACACGAGTGGTTAGGAAGACGTTAGTCCAGAAAACGTACGTGGCAAAGAATGTGACGCTATTCGCCGCATTCTTCGTGGCAATTGTGGCCGTCGCTGCGAACGCGAACCCTGCATCCCTCGAACCCACGGCTACGGCTGGGCCAGCGAGGGAGAAACTTCTTGCGGAAGCCGCAGAGGCAACCGCGCTGGCCGCAAAGCTATGGGCAGTTGCAGACACGGTAGACAGGAAGTCCTCGCTCGGAACCATGTACAACGAGGTGGATGCGACCAAGCACAAATGTTATGCCCTTGGTGTTCTTCTCAATCAGCCTCAAGCGGTACGGCACCTCAGGTTCAATAGAAATCCACCACTGCACACGCGTGACTTCGAGGATGCGCATACTTTGCGAGTAAATGCGCGGTCGCTTAATAATTTCAAGTACTCTGTCAAACGCGTGCTATCCGTCGCACAACCGGAACGTGCGATGGAGTGGAATCTAGATTGCGTCGGGAAGTTAAGCATACGCGGCCAACCGATGCAAATCGCTGGAGAATCTACTTTCTACCGCTACCACGCCGATCAGAACACTCTCCAAGTCCTCGGAGATATCAAACCCGGCTTCGCCGAGAAACTACGCGAGGCGTTAAATAGGCACCGAAGCGTCCGAACCATATCTTTGGGTAGTGGCGGCGGGTCCGTTTATGAAGCCATCGAGGGTGGTCGGCTAATTCGGTCCCGCCGAATCGAGACAACGCTGTCGAATAACTGTTACTCGGCGTGTCCTCTCGTGTTCTTTGGGGGAGTCTCGCGGAGAATCTGGTCACCGTACCCCTCCTTCGGCTTCCACAAAGTCTCCTCTCCATCCGGCGCAGTTCCGATGCATTCGCCCGTGTATCGCGATATCCTGGCCTACATCTCAGAGATGGGAGTAGATTCGCGGTACGTTCTCGAAAATATGCTTCGTGCGGAACCCGAAGAGATGAATATGGTGCGCGCGAGTCCACTTCATTTACATCGAATTGCCTAAGTTCAAGAAAACAATCGATAAATTAGAGACTCATCTCGATAAATGGCTATTCATCCTGAGACATCTAGCCGACTTAAGTGATCCCCCCCGAACCCTTACAAGAAAACGCCTTTAATGAACTCTTTGAGGTGGCCGCTAAACTAGATAGAGTATAGAGATTAATCTGATATGCCATCAATAATCATCGCCCCTAATTATGATTTTCATCAATCCCAGAACAGACTTTGCCTTTAAAAAGATCTTTGGCTCAGAGCAAAGCCATGACATTCTGATCAGCTTTTTAAATGGGATTCTCTATGCAAGTGAGCCAACGATTCAAGATTTAACTATCATTAATCCTTACCAAGCACCGATCATTAAAGGACTCAAGTCCACATACCTAGATATTAAAGCTGAATTGAAGACGGGCGAAATGGTCGTGATTGAAATGCAGGTTTTGAACGTAGCAGGGTTTGAAAAGCGTATTCTATACAATGCCGCCAAGGCCTATTCTGTCGAACTTGCTGAAGGACAATCCTATGGGAATCTAAATCCAGTCATTGCGTTGACTATTACCGATTTTGTCATGTTTGACGATATGGAGCAGTACCTCTCTCGCTTTATGTTACAAGAAAAAGACTGTTTGATAAATTATCCAATTCAGGATTTGGAATTAGTCTTTGTCGAATTACCGAAATTTAAACGATCGCTCTCTGAATTAGAAAGCTTAAGCGATCGATGGATTTATTTTCTACAACATGCGCCAGATTTGGAGACCATTCCTGAAAAAATGGCTGAAATTCCCGAGATGAATCAGGCCTTTGCGATCGCCAACAAAGCGACCTTGACCCGTGAAGAACTTGATGAGCAACATCGTCAATCATTCTTCATACACGATCAACGAGGCGTTGCAGCTAAAGCTTTAGAGCAAGGAATAAAACAAGGAATTCGAGAAAATCAGGTACAAACGGCACTTCGTTTATTACCAATTTTGGATAATGCGACGATCGAACAAACGACAGGACTGCCGATCGTCGACATTCAAAAACTCCGTAATCAATCGATTGACTAATACAGATTCCTGAATAACTTGCTACATTCATAGAACCGAAGGCACTACCCACATTAATAAATGAATAATTTAATAAATGAATATTTTTTGCGCCAAATCCCGATCGCTAAATCCCCCACAATTCATTCTTCACCATAGAAACCCCTCGAATTAATCTGTCATGAAATTTTGCAGGTTTTCATAAAACGAGTACCCTTATGTACAGATCACACAACTGCTCTGGGACTTCTTATGACGACTCGCCGCGCTGCCTCAATTCTTTTGTGTTCACTTCTCACCCCAATCGCTGCAACCCTTACTCTGACCGGAATCGCCAGCGCCGAAACCATCGCAAAACCCATCGAGTTTCCAGCCGTCAGTCACCTCCTCCCAGACAGCATCGTCGGCGTTGTATTCCTCAACCCCGAACCCCGATTGTGGCAAGACCTCACCAAATTCAATACCTTCCCACAAGACTTCACCACTCCCGGCCCGATGTTCTCAAATCTAGCATCGGGTCTCAACTACCACGGCGACATTGCCCCATGGATCGGCGGACCTATGGGCAACGTCATCATGTTCAATCCAGACCAAACCAAAACCACCTACGCCACAGTAGCCCCCGTTAAAGACCCTTTGCAAATGCCACGGTTCTTCGATCGCATCAAACGCAGCCGAGACAAACTCCCCACCACTCGCCTCTACAACGGCACCAGCATTCTCTTTTGGGCACCAGAGAGCGTTCCCGATTTCTTCTCTGAAGCATTGGAAGCGTCACAACAAGACCCCTTAAAGAATACTGCCCCAGTCGTCGCCCCTACCTCCACCCCGACAGGCAAACCCGGTAAAGCAGCAAAAAAAGCGGGTGAAGAAGAAAATAAAATTCCCAAATCAGAACGACCAGAACCGATTGCACGCCCAACCAAATCGAAAAAAACGATCGAAATCGGTGGATTTGCCGCCGCCTATTTAAAAAGCGGATTTGTCATCACCTCAACTGACATCAGTAGCATTCAACAACTCATTGATGCCGAAGCCAAGCCCGATCGCCGTCTCTCCAGCGTCCCCGGCTTCCAACGTATGATCTCCGACGATCGCTATCCTACAGCCCTAATCTCCGGCTATGCCAACCTCGGCAACCTAGTTAAAAGCAATCAACTCAGCCTCCCCGCCTCCTTACAAGCACTTAACAATGTCCCATACTTCCAAAACCAAACCCCCGAACAACTCAGTCAACTCATCAACAGCGGCTCCGACGGCTTAGACGGATTTGTCTGGGCTGTCCCCGAAGGCATCCAAGCCCAAATCGGCATTCATTTCAAATCCGCAATCCCCAATTCATTCCTTCAAACCGTCAACAGCCCCAATGCCCTGATCTCAAGAGTTCCCGCTGTCAACTACGGCATAAGCGGTAGCACAAACCTTGCATTTTTCTGGCGCGCCCTCACCACGGCTTTGGAGGCTAATCCAAGTACTCAAAAAGGACTAAAAAGCTTCCGAGACAGCAGTCAAAACATAGTAGGCATAGACGATCGCGACCTCTTCCCCTGGATGGATAAAGAATATATCGGGTTTGCATTCCCCAGCCAAGGCAGCGCCCTGAAACAATTAAACCCCAAACTTACGATCGGATTTGGGGCATTCTTCCAAACTAGCGATCGGCCCGCTGCAACGGCTGCATTCAAAAAAGTCGAAACCGCATTAATCAAATTATCCAAAGGTGAATTCAAAGTGGCTACCCGCACGATCGGCGGCGCAACGCTCACCAGTTGGGAAGTTGCAGGCCCGACCAGACCTAACAAATCAACCCCCAACAAATCAACCCAGCCAACCCCTAAACCCGTCAGCTTATTTGCCTACCAATGGACCAACGAGGACACCCTTGCCATTCTCAGTGGAGCCGATACCGCAACTAATCTCCTGCCCAAACCATGGCAACCGCTGGACCAAGCCAAACATTTTCAAGACGCGATCGCACCCCTACCCAAACAAAACATGGGTTACGCCTACCTAAACCCACCCGCCCTGCTCGCCCTCGGGAATCAATTTGGTCTGGCAAGAATGTTACAAGGGACAGCGAACAAAGAGGATCCAGAACTAAGCGTGAGTACTATGATCAGCAGCGTATTCAGCATCGCCGCCACCAGCGCACTTCAGCCCACCCAACTCACATCCGAAGGCTACATCAAACTCGCAACCCGCCCAATTCCAAAACTCACCGCACAACAGTTCATCGATCGGGCTAATGTAAAAGCCGAAACTTATGATGGAGACTGGGCGATCGCAAACTTCACCCGTGCTTTAAGTTTAGAACCGAATAATGCGGATGCTTACTATGGTCGTGCTACCGTTCAAACCAATATAAAAAATTATTTAGGTGCAATTGAAGACTACGATCGGACCATTCAACTTGAACCCAAAAAAGTGAATGCTTATCTCGGTCGTTCTAAATCAAAACAACAAACCTATGACTATATAGGATCACTCAACGATGCAAGTAAAGCGCTTAGTTTAACCACTGAAGAAGGTTTGCAGGCAGATGCTTATTACTTACGATCGGTGGCGCAATTCAATCAAGGTAACTATGCAGAAGCCCTGAATGATCTCAAACAATCAACAACATTAAATCCATATCGTGATAGCACAAGTCTCTCATGTTCAATAGAAGCTCGATCCGGAAACCCGAATGCACTTAAAACCTGCAATCAAGCTGGCAATGATGATTCAGTCGCCAGAATGAACGAGCCTATGGTTCAACTCAGCGCACATCTGTGTCTAGCCCGCGCTCAGAAAAAGGATCCAGACGCCTTCCAAGATTGCGGTAAAGCGATCACAAATGATCCAGAAAACCCGATCGTTCACGAAGTTCAAGGTCTGGCTCGATTGGCGGCAGGCGATAAAAAAGGAGCTATTTTCTCACTGGAAAAAGCGCTGAAATTGTATACAATCTTGGGCGATCGGGTTCAGGCGAAAATCAATCAACACTAACGATCGGGCATTGAGAATAGTGAAATAAATTTTCTTTATTCTCAATGCCGATCGGGAGAGGAAGGCTTCACCGCCAGCCAACCCATGCCCAACAACAGAAGGACGATTCCCGTTCCGGGAGGCTTCGTCAACGATCGCCTCTGATCAATGGGGAAACCCTGCGCTACTATTAGAGATAGAGGCGATTCTACTGAGGGCGACGGAACCGCCGTACAACGTTAAAATCCCGATGGAGAGATAAAGCCATGCAAGCGATCGAACTGGAACAATTAACAAGGGCGTCAGCGCAGGCGATTTTGGCGCAGTTACCCGATCGTATTCGGATGGCGTATGTGGAACGGGCAACACGGTTAAATTATCCGATCGAGGCTGTATTGGAGATGGCATTGGCGGGATATTTGGATGATGAAAGCATCGGGTTTGTGGATTGTAAGCCGATGAGAGGGAAATAGTAATCTTTCTTCTTCCCTCTTCGATCTTCTCTCTCCCCTTCTCACTTCTGCATTCTCACTTCACCATTCTGAGCGGGAGCATGGGGTTTCATCGTAGTCCAGCCAATGCCCAACTACAGAAGGACGATCGCACTATTATTGGTGAAGAACGATCGAGGTTTGATTGATTTCGATGTAGCTATGGTGGGTTAGAAGTTTGATGATTTGGATGAGATGGGTGGTGAAGAGTGTTTCTAGTTGTGAGTTTTTGATGTTGCCTGTGCTGACGAGGAGAAGTTTGTAGGGTTGGCGAATGGTGAGGAAGGAGTCTACGAAATCGGAGTCTTTGGTGATGACGATGCGCTCTTGCTCGATCGATAGGGTGTTGATATTTGAGTCGAGGGTGGCGTTTTGTTGGGGGAGATCGAGGGTGTGGAGGGTGTCGTAGCCTGCATTTTGGAGGAAGTACACGAGGCGGCGGGGGAGTTGGGCATCGACAATGAATTTCATGCAGCGAGTTTGTGGATGCTTTTGACTTGGCTAAGACGGGCAGCGAAGAGGAGGACGGCGTAGAGGTCTTCGGGTTCTAGGTCTTCGTAGTCTTCTAATATTTCAGCGTGGGTCATGCCGGAGCTGAGGAGTTCGAGGATGAATTCTATCGGATACCGAAGTCCCCGAATACAGGGTTTTCCGTGGCAGAGGTCGGGGTTGTGGGTGATGCGATCAAGGAGGTTCGGAGTCATGGCACTTGAGGCGATCGGTGATTGGTGCCATCATATCGCACCCCAAAACCGATCGTGAGGTAATCGCCCCTCTACCCTGCATTCTCACTTCACCATTCTGCGACGCAGGAGCCTGGGGTTTCATCGCAGTCCAGCCAATGCCGAACGACAGAAGAACTAATACACTTTGCCAAAGGGGAAACTGTGGCTTTTTCTTGCGGGGAGGGCGATCGTCGTCCGTCTTGGGTGTTTAGCGAGATATTTGGATAGGGAAGCGATGACCTCTGACCGGTCGTAGACTATCGGATTTGTGGATTGTAAACCGATGAGAGGGAAATCTTAATCGAGCCTCTTCACTTCGATCGCGTATGTTGCGATGTAAGCTAGAAATGTTGTGTCATCAGAAAAAACTATGCCACCGAAGGATGCCATTTTGCAAGAGATTGAGCAAATGCCCGATGCCTTACTGGATGATGTTTTGAGTTTTGTCCGATCGTTAAAAGCACAGCAGTTACAGATGAATCTTGAGATCTGTTTGTTAAGTGAGGCGGTGTTAGCAAAGGATTGGCTGAGGGCTGAGGAAGAAGAGGCATGGCAAGATTTATAAAAGGGGAGGTGGTGGTGGTGCCGTTTCCCTTCTCTAATTTAATGGATGCAAAACGTCGTCCTGCTTTGATCATTGCCGTATTACCGGGAGATGATCTAATCCTTTGTCAAATTACGAGCCAGATGGTTCGAGATATTTATGCAATTGCGCTTGACACGAGTGATTTTCAGACTGGGACGCTCAATAAAAGCAGTAATATTCGTCCAAATCGCTTATTCACTGCCGATCGACAAATCATTCAGTCGAAGATCGGTGAGTTGAAAGCTGCAAAATTGGAGATGGTGATTGATAAATTAGTAGAAATCTTACGGCAATAAAGAATGTATGAATAAGTATTCTTTATTTTACATTCTCAATTCCGATCGGTTTTGTCCGTTGTGGTGCGGTGGTTTGCCAGTAGCCAATGCCTAGGATTAATAGAAGGGCAGCTACAGTCTGCCAGAGCGGGAAAGGTTTCTTTTGTTGGGGAGTTCGATCGTTACCAATTTTGGGTGCGACAGGACCACGAGGATTTATGGATAATTAATTGAGATTTCTAAGGTTGTCTTTACAAAATTCAATTCCCGCTTCTAAATCGATTTGTTCAAAGTATTGAAGTGCTTTTTCATAAGCTTCTTTTGCTTGGTAAGATTGACCGAGTTTGATATAAAGTTTGATATAAGCAGGTGCGAAAGAAGTCCCGCAGAATCCGCGCTTGACTATATTGATCGCCAACTTCTTGATAAATTTGCATTGCTTGATCAAACTGTTTTAGTCCATTTTTTGGATCTTTTTCTAAATCGCCGATCGCTTGTAACGTATTCGCTTTTCCCAGTCGATCGCCCCTTCCCCTCAGCCAATGCCCACTCACTCCACGAAGATTAATTAGGAGTTTGTGGGCAAGCCGAGGATAGCGGTGAGTCCAGAGCCGATGTGCGGTATTCATAACTGTAAATCAACGTAAGTTCGGGTTAAGGACTGCTCTGATTACTGCAAAGTTTTGTCATTCCCACAATCAATTCGCTTATCTTCGAGTCAACCAGAATCATGATTCTAAAAAAATTCTTAAAAACTATTAGCCTGACCATCATCGTTCCTATATTCCGAGTGAGCGTTCCCACCCTACTGCCACTTATAAAGAGGATGACTGGCTTGAGGTTGGAGCGTATTCCACATCCGGCGAGGGCGTGAGTTGATCGAAAATCAGCTTAACTTTCAAACCAGAGGTATAGGTTACGCCAGCACGGGTTGTTTGCTCAATCTGAATGTCGTATTGCACCTGCTGACCCGGTTGCAACCAGGCATCGAAACGATCGCGGAGATTGATTTTGTAGAGATTATCCCAAATTGTGACCCCTTCAGGGGATGAGGCTGTTGGCGTGAGCAGGTAAGAAAGCTCATGAGCTTTGGAGCCATCATGGTAGAGACTAATCGTCAATTTAGTGGCTTTTAATTCTGGCAATAGCTTGCCTTTGTCTAGCAGTGTAAAGTTGCGGGCATCCCGGAAACGATCGAACCCTTTGAACTTAAATTGTCCCAGGCGATCTGGGTGGATTCCGCCTGTGATCACGACAGTCGTCTGATCAGGCTGCTGAGACTGTTTCACTTCCAGGGTGCCCGGAACATCGATTTGAAGCTGCCCTGATGCCGCGATCGCGGCTTTGATTTCTGGATCACCTAGTGCCTCTGGCGGTTTGGGTGCTTTCCAAACCACGTTCAAAGAGCCTCGAACCGTTTGCAGCAAATGATAGGGATCAGGCACATCGGAGCCAGAGCCGAGTAAGCTCCGCAAGCCCGTTTTTTTCAGCCAGTTATTCTTCAGCAATGGGATGGGTTTGCCCACTAAGCGGCTGACACGATCGCTGTAACTGAGTTGTTCAGTAGGAATGCGATCGCCCTGTACCAGCCACACCAGCCCATCCGTACTCGACTGACCATTCGCACCGTTGCGTCCCTGCTGACCGCGTTGCCCATCCTGGCAGGTAAAGCTGGCTTGTCGAGAAAGACCCACATACTTCCAGCCATAGCGATAATTCCCGTTTGGTTTGGGAACAGGGGGACGATACTCGTGTTCGTCATTGTAGGCATCCCCAGAGCACCGGAAGGCTTTCTGTTGCACCGGTGTCCAAGCGGCAGTTGTTGCGCTCAGCGGTTGCGCCATTAAGGTCCAGGTACAGTAGTTCAATGTCCAGCGTGGTCGAGCACACGGACAACCCTCGCCAGCAACCCCACCTTTCCCACCCTCGCCTGCCCGACCGCCTCGGTTGCGTAACACCACGTTTTTGAGCTGTGAAGGCTCCTGAAAGTAGATCGTGGCACTGCCGCCATTACCGCCGCTGCCGCCGACTCCACCAGCCCCACCGTTGCCGCCCGCTACTCCCAATAAATTAGCCGTCGCATTGTTGGGTTGCCGACATTGGCTAGCCGATTCACCAGAGAAGGCAGACTCGCCGGATTCACCATCCGTGCCGGAGAGATCGATGGTTTGCAACTGCTGACTGGCTCGAATCACTTGCTCAGACGCTGCGGATCCTTGCCGTCCGGGACGACCATCAGTGCCCGATCGACCCGCTTGACCAAAGCTCTGAGTTTGGGCAGTGCTGGGGTTTATAGGCATGATGGAGGCTGCGATCGCACCAAAAAATATGAGGGGCAGGTAAGTAAAGCGCTTCATAAGAGATTTGTCACTGAAGTTTTTGATATGTTTTGCTTAGAGATCCAGGTTCCATTGATGCCATTGGAACGACTGCAAAGATTGGTAGACACGATCGCCTAACAAAAAAACGATCGCCATCTAGATGAGTAAAGGGCGATCGCGTTTATACGTTTAAAGGTTGCTTAATAAGTATGGCTATGTCCATCTGTTCGTAGCTTAAGCGTTATAGCCAGCGATTGGCGGTCGGTAAAAGTTGTGTTCGTTGCTTGCCAATGAAGGTGGGCAGAAAGCAATAGCAACTCTCATGACAAGAATATGGCCACCCTTATGCAGTCTCTTTGGCGATCGTTAGAAGCGCACCCACTACAATCTTCCAGCCATGCTTCCCGTTACGCAGAGTGTAATTTAAGTCGAAGCGTTCCAGTTCGCCGCCATCTCTTTTGTAGCGAATGACTGTTCCCGTTACGATCGCGAGATCCTCCCGCAGTTGTATCACGTTCAGCGATTCGGTTTTACTGTGATGGTAGCCACGCCACTTCAGCAACAACATGGCAATTTTGAATACTACCCAGCCAACGATGGCGTTTGTAATTTTGACTGGCTTTTGTTCAGAAATCAGAATAGCAGGATAGTGGTAATACGGCAGCACAGCCGAAGGCTTAAGGGTTTCAAAGACTTCAGCATAGTTCTGAAAGGTTTTCAGTATAAGCGGGTCAGGGGTTGCAATGGTCATCACAATTGGGTCAGCGGAAACATCATTCATGGGTCTACCTTTTTATTCATGTTGGAGGAAATCGATCAGAGCGCTAGCGGTCGCCTCGGGGTGGCTGACACAAAAGCCGTGGCTGGCATCGGCGATCGTAACCTGCTTGGCACCAGGAATTGCTTTCGCGAGGAAAGCGCTATTTTGGGGTGGAATGACCGGATCGCGATCGCCTGTAATCACCAGGGTGGGCGCAGTAATTCTGCTCAGAGAGTGACACGTATCATGAGTGCCCATGGCCTGAAGCTGCCGTTGCAAGGCAAGCCCCTGACTATGAAACGATGCGGTTGCTTGAAGAAGTTGCGTCAAATCTGGTTGATGACTGGCGATAAATTCTGGTGTAAACAGCAGATCGAGCAGGTTGCCTGTCAGAAAACCACTGATGTCCCCAAACTCACTACAGGCTCCACCGGCTGCGGTGCAACCGAGTATCAGTTTATCGAGCTGCTTCGGATGATTGAGGGCAAAGTGCTGAGCAATCATGCCACCCATGCTGATACCCAACACATGTGCTTTGGGTATGTTTAGCGCCAAAAGGAGACTGGCAGCATCATCTGCCATTTGGGTAACTGTAAAGGGATGGGTCGATTGACTGGTTCTCCCCGCATCCCGATTGTCAAAGAGGATAACTTTGTAATGCTGGGCAAGAAGGTCAGGGAAGATTGTACCCCAATCGAGTAGGCTAAAGCTGAGACCCATGATGAGTAATAGCGGTTCGCCTGCCCCCTGAATCTGGTAGTGAATGTCGAGGTCGCCAACGGTGATTTTAGGCATATTCATTCACAAGGGAAGTTCGGAAATACCAAGCATATACACTCTGTCTAAATTATGGTGTTTTTCTAGTGCAGCTTCATGGATCGTGAAATAGAGGGGTGTACCAGTATGCACGTAGTCTGGCATCCTCCTTTTCTTCCCATCATAAATTGCCTCAAAATTACAATGAAGACTGATAACCCGGAGCAATAAACTCCCTTCAATTGCTTTGTTCGGATAACTAGATGCCCAAAGCTTTACGGGTTTGCGATCGCCCCTTCCCCTCAGCCAATGCCCACTCACTCCACGAAGATTCTATATGAGGTTGTTGTCACTCCTACAATCAATGCTTTTATCTTCGAGTCAACCAGCATCATGATCGTAAGATTCCTAGAGAACTATTAGCCTGACCATTATCATTCTTGTATTTCGAGTGGGCAACGACTACTAATGCCATTTGTGGTAACTCCCGCCCAACAGGTTGCCAGGAAATCAAGATGATAGCGACTCAAAAGTTATTGAAGTTTACCTGTGCAAATGCCCTTAATCAAACTGGTTCGTTCAACTTTAGGTATGTCAGCTAAGTTTGAGCTTCCTAACCTTTTTTTACAATCAATATGGATTGGATATATAGTATTTGCAAATTGAACTGTTAACAAGTAATTATCTACACCTTCTTTAGTGGTGCTGATAATTTTGTAAGTGCGATTAGCAACTCCTGGGACTTTTTTAGAAGCAAATCTAAGCAATTCATCAAGCGATCGAAAAATAACCTTGCCTACTTGTGGCGATGCTGTAGGTGCATACACCAGAGAACCGACTAGAATCAAACAGATAGCAGCAAGAAGAGATGGTGTTTTTTTCATGGTGATGTTTTCTCAATAGAAATTACTTAGAGTTGAAAACGCGCCCTAAAATCCCGATTACATAGTGAAGCGCAAGTGCAGTTTTAAAACACCTGTACTATAAACAGGGCTTTTGTAGCTTCTAATTGCTAATCTGCTCAACGATAGAATGAGGGTTTCAGCTAATTAAACTGCCAAGAATCGACCCTTTGGACAAGGATGTTTCCATAATGAGAATTGCTGTTTGGGTACTGTACGATCCAGGGTCATTTCATTCTAGATTTAGGTGACGAGTTTAGGTGGTTTCAGCCATCGAAGACGAAAATCTCTGATGCCTGGAACGGCGCGTTCTCGTAGATGCACAAAATGTCGAAATTTAGAATGAAACAGCCCTGCTGTACGATCGCCTTTTTTATGGTGTTGCTAATCTATTGGAAAATTTGGCGATCGGAATGTTGCGATCGATTAGGGTTGGGGCGATCGGATTTGCCGCTCATACGTGACTCCCCGATAGATAAGCGTGACCGTAGGTGCATCGGGGTCAAACGCCTGATAGGGTTGGGGCAATCGGATTTGCCGCTCATACGTGACTCCCCGATAGATAAGCGTGACCGTAGGTGCATCGGGGTCAAACGCCTCAGGAATCGCAGCAGGCGGCGGTGTGTAGTCGTATGTTTGACCTCGGTAAATCAGCTTCTGTTTGGGTTGATCCGTAGAACCAGAGCCGGAGTGAATCGACTCAGGAACATTGTAAGCGTTACCGCGATAGTGGAGCTTCATGATGCACTTCATTGTAAGTTGATTTAATAGAGATGGTCTTGGTTCGGCACTGGTTCCGCAGCATGGGAGCTAGAAAAGTTTGCTGATAAAGGGATACAAGAATTGGGCGATCGAGCCGAATACTAGAGAATTGTGGTTCTCCCAGAATTCCCGTGGAGGACGCTAGATGTGGTTTGAAGGCAATTGACAATCCTAGGGAATTTAGGTTGCTGGAAATCGCGTATACCCA
>JAPLHZ010000090.1 GCA_026389365.1 Cyanobacteriota bacterium | reverse complement strand
GGCGTTTTCCCGCACTACGCCTTGTATCAGTCAAAGCTGAGAAGGCTTCGACAATGGCGAGTTCGGACATGAAACCCTCAAGTTTAGGCGAGATTAGTTGACTAGCATATCAGTGCCTAGACGAGAATGAAATAGCCCTGTCGCAACAAGAACCCCAGCCCAAACAATAATCCACACCAAAAATGCACTTCGACCGCCACCAATCGACAGAAGGTTAGTCTCTGAGGTTGGTCGTAGTTGTTTAACACGAGTTTACACAGACGGTTAGCGACTGGAATACTGCCATAACTTAGTAGCACTAAGGGCGGAAATACCTGCGTCATGACCCCAAGCCCCACAGCACCATAGACACTCCCACAAATCCAAGGTAATAGCTTGGCCGATCGTTCACTGCCCAATTGCACAACGGGAGAACGCTTTCCGATCGCGGCATCATCTTTAACTTGATTGAAATGGGAACAAAACAAAATCAAACTAGTAATTACTCCGACAATTACAGAGGCTAATAGATTTGTTTTTGAATAGGTTTGCGTTTGACTGTAATAACTAGCTGACATCGCTAATGGCCCAAAGGCAAAGAAACATAAAATTTCGCCCAAGCCCTTATAGCTCAACCGGAATGGCGGGCCTTGGTAAATGTAACCAATCACGCAACAGGCTAAGACTAATTGAATGACAGTCCAATCTTTTTGAGCCAATGCGATCGTGCTAATGCCCATTAATCCCAACGCTAAACAGGCATTACTAATCCAAAAAATTAGTGATTTCTTTCCCGTAATATTTACGACTGAGTTAAATTTATTTACATCTACACCCGTTTCTGAATCGAAGACATCATTACTGAGATTTTCCCAAGCCAAAATCAAAATCGCCGACAACAAAAACAGCGCAAATACCCCAATCTTGAATTGCCCAGTTTGAGCATAGGCAATAGCACTTCCCACCCAAATGGGCATGACCGCCACACTATACATGGGAGGTTTGATGGCGGCCCACCAGAGTTTTTGGGGACTCATGACGGGGGGCTGATTGACGGGGAGATGGGTGGATGTGCTATTGATGATGGATTGACTCTTCATTTCAGAATACCTATGCCCAAGCTCTTAACCTGTGGATCCTTTCTTCTTAGTTTCTCATCGGATATTGCTAGGGTTAGCGGACCATTATAAAAACGTTACAACCCGTGCGATCGTCCTACAATAGAAATCACATAAAAGTCAGACAGAAATCCAGGCAAACGTCAGGGTGAATTTGGGCGTAATTTATTCTTTACTAGGTCGATTGGGTGGAGCTTTTTCGGGACAATTGGTCATATCTTAAAGTTGAGATGAGTTGGCTAGAACGCATTTTGTTGAATGCAGTAGCAAAAGCTCGAATCCAGGAAGCGAAACTTAACCGTCATGCCAAAACCAACGCCGATCGGGCTACTCGGGATTGGTGGGAAGGGATTGTTAGTTTTGAAAAAGTGGGCTATGATTCGCCGCCGCCCGATAGACGTGCAACCCCGGCTCAGTCCTATCAACAACAACTCGATAGCCGGATTAAGCAGTCCCAAGCGGCTGGAATTGATCTGGTGTTGCCGAGGCTGTGCGATCGGTATAGTCTTTCTTTATTTGAACGACAGGCGATATTGTTGGCGATCGCACCGGAAATTCATCGGCGGTATGGTGAACTCTGTGGTTATTTGGCGGGTAGCGCGGGGTTGCCAACGGTAGATTTGGCCTTAAGGTTGTTTTGTCGAGATGATCAGGCATGGCGACAAGGACGATCGCAGCTTTTGTCGGGGGCATTGGTGACGGAAGGTTTTTTGTTGCCTGTGATGGCTTCAGCGCCCCCAGTGCAATCGTTTCTTCAGCAGCCATTGAAGCTCAATCCGCATTTGGTGAGTGATTTGGTGGGTGATTTGGGCCGGTCGGGGCGAAGGTTTGATGGGGGTTCTGATCCGGCGATGACCCTACCCATTGTTAGGCCTATTGTCTTGGGCGAGACATTGCTGCCGACAAAATTAAAAACTCAGATGACTCGGACGGTGAGATGGACTACGACAAAATTAAAAACGATCGTGCCCTCACAGGCATTGATGTTTACGGGTCTGGATCGGCTTCTGGTTGAACCGGATTGTTGGTCAACTTTTTACGCCACAATAGCGCAAGAGATGGAAATGCAACCCGAACAACTCGATTTGGATGCCCTAGATTTACGATCGATTTTGACGCGTTGGCAAAATTCAATTCCAATTGAAAATACGATTAAAAATCCAGCTATTCCTAAACTGTTGGTCATTCGATCGGCTCAAGTTTTGCTTAGTCGTCATTGTCTTTTGAGTCGTGCCGAAAAGATAAAATTTATGGCCCAGATCCGATCGGTGTATAAATTAGTTTTATTAGAATTGCCCTATCCGATAGCGATTGAACAAGTGTGGCGATCGTGGATTTCGTGTAGTGTTAGTTTTCCGATCGATAGTCGAAAATGAAATCTGAATTTTCAATACGATCGATAATTGAATCCGATCGGACAACTATTAAATAATTTCGTGATCGGATTCTGCTTCAAAGGCAATCTCATCGGCCAATCGTTCATCAGAAAGCGATCCTTCTATTACGTCTGGAATTTCGCCATCTTCCGGCACCAATACTGTTTCTTCCGGTTCGACTTCTAAATCTGCTTTAAACTCAGCCTCAGCCTTCGCCTTTGCAAATGGGTCAAAGCCTGCCTGAAATTGATTAAGTTGAAAATATTGTCTGAACTTTTCTGTGACTTGTAGCCAATAGGATCGCCCGTCCGATCGTCGCCGTTTCCGCACAAACCCCTGCTCAACTAGTTCCTGCACCTGATGATAGGCTGTCGAGCCACGTAAATTTATTAAGTCGGTTTGTAACAGTGGTCCTTTCATCGCAATCACCGCCAACGTCCGTAATGCGCCTACCCCAATGTCTGCGGGAATAATCTGCTGGACCATCCCCTGATAGTCCGTTCGCAATTGCAATACATAGCCCTCGTCTAGCTCTGCGACTTCCAATGCCGTGTCTCGGTGGGAAAAGTCAGACATCAGTTCCAGTAGCCCTTGCTCGGCTTCATCGCGATCGCACCGGGCAAACTCGGCAATCTCCGTTAAGGTCAATGGCTTAGCCTTAAGATAAAGAATTGATTCAATGGTGCAAGAAATTCGGGACATGATGCAAGCGTCTATGGCGATTCTAGGATATGGAGAAAAACAAGGAAAGAAATGATTTTGGTTGTTTATTCTAGACTGCAATGGCCCGATCGCTACATGTTGATTAATTGTTCAATCGTGGGAACAGCGATCAGTGATGTGATTAAACTTCCCTACGTTTTGACAGCTTTTGAGCACTAAGGTCAGTCGATTAATCTTATTGCTGCCTTTATGTTAGATCAACATTAATCTATTAATCTTATTTTTGGCTCATGCTTGAAATTTCTAAGAAGGATATTGTAGCCCGTCTTCAATTTGATAATTCTTGGTGGGAACAAGGATGCGCGGGAACGATCGAACCATCACCATTCGACTCCGCAGTGGTGCAAGCTTTAGCTTTGCCGTAAACATTGGCAAAATTACACCAAGAATGGCTCTAAACCGCTTGTTATAGCTATAGCCAGCTAGGTTAGGACATAAGATAGAAAGAAAGCGAATTGTCTGAGCAATCACAATGCCAAAACCATATAGTTCCGATTTACGGCAAAAGGTAATGCAAGCAATCGAAATGGATGGGCTAAAGAAAAAT
>JAPLHZ010000099.1 GCA_026389365.1 Cyanobacteriota bacterium | reverse complement strand
ATGTGAATCGTCTCTTTCAACGCCTCACTCTCGACCTTAATGGGTATACGCGATTTCCAGCAACCTAAATTCCCTAGGATTGTCAATTGCCTTCAAACCACATCTAGCGTCCTCCACGGGAATTCTGGGAGAACCAAAAAAAAGAACAAGGAAAGTCAGGATTTATCCCAGCGATTGCACGTTGGGTGGTTGAACGGTCGAATGCATGGGTGGAACGCTGCAAGATATTGGTAAAGAATTATGAAAGAATATTAGGAAATGCGATGACCAAAATGAACCTCTGTTTTGTTAGGCTAACGATAAAGCGGCTTTC
This sequence comes from Cyanobacteriota bacterium, assembly GCA_026389365.1. Classification (GTDB taxonomy): domain Bacteria; phylum Cyanobacteriota; class Cyanobacteriia; order Leptolyngbyales; family Leptolyngbyaceae; genus JAAFJU01. The sequence continues at coordinate 20,047 of JAPLHZ010000099.1, read as the reverse complement.
AGCCTCTGACTAGGATGTCAAATGGGTTCTATACGTTCAACAACTTTCAAGACGATAGGAAAATAAGTCAAGTTGGCTAATCCCGATCGATCCCGTTGCGCAATGCCTCTAGTTTCTTCCAAGCCAAACCGTTCTCTAATATCGATCGGGCCTTAACAAATGAATCTTCTAGTGTTTGAGAGCTTGTACTATTTGAACTAAATTGCGATCGCCACAGATAGAAACCAGCATTCCAAACCAACGGATTCAAGAGTACCGATGGCTCCCCCTGAAGCGCTAACAATGCCTCCGCCGCCCAATCACTCGTCTCCATCAACGGCACCTCCCGATCGGCAAAACCATAATCACGGGGCGCTAAACTCAGGCGTTCAAATTCTCCATCTTCCGAAGCTCCAATAATCGCCGTCCGATCGCAGGCCAAATCACAACTTCCTTCCAACCCTTTTACGGTTAAAAATGAGGTAGTTCCCCGCAACTCAAAGGCAGATCTAAACATGCCTTCCGTTGGGGGATGGACGTAGCCGCATACTATCGTTTGTGGCCCTGAATATGGTGACCACATCAGTTCTAAGGTTGACAAGGGCGGACGTTTACCGATTTGATCTCGGTAAGGCATTAGGGCTTGGGCTAAGGGAAAATGATCGGGCAAATAAACAAATCCCAGGCCAATGGTTTCTAAAATTTGATGCACTTGCATTAAACTTAAACCCGGCCAATTCACCCCTAAACTTTGCCAAAGTTCAATTAACGGCAACCCTTCTTTGGTTGGAACCCGATCGCCCCCATGGTGAATCACGGGAATGCCTGCGGCGGATAATACCAGTGCGGTCAAAGGACCGAGGGGAGCAGTGCGCGATCGGCCATCGTAGGGATAGCAAAAGACCCAGGGATTTCGGGAAATACTGGGCAAAATAGTGGGCAATTGTGGCCCAAGCGCATCATAAGCATCCGCCATGCCCGCAAGTTCTTCGCCTGTGGGTCGCTTGATTCGATGGGATATTAAAAATGCACCGATTTGGGCGGGAGTCGCGTCTTGATGCAACATCATGCGCATGGCATCGTTTGCTTCCGATCGGGTTAAATTTTGACTTGTGTGTGGCCCACTGCCGACTTTACGCAGTAGGACGCGGAATTCGTGACTCATGGCGTTGCGTTCCGATCGGGGTCCCAATAGTATAAAAAATAAAAGTATAAAAAGTGAGAAAAAATAAAGCGCGAAACGTTTACTTCAAGATAACTTTAGTTCAAGACAACTTTAGTTCAAGAATGTTAAGTTGCGAAGAACTTGAATATTTAAAAGCGATCGCTGAATTTTAAAGAGTCTCTACATTGATATAAGTTTGTCCTGAGAACGTTGATTCTGACGTTGACGATCGGCTTGGAGTGGCGTTTGGAGTGGCGTTGGCGTTTGGATTTGCGCTTTAACGAGTTCTCGAAAACGGCGAATGGGCGGGATATCAAGCCGATCGCTGGTGGTCACAAGCACAACATCGCGGGTAATCACAGGTTCGGTGGTAGGCCGCATGACTAGGGTTGGATCCAAATGGAGATCCGCGACAGCGCCTTGGGGCAGCAGCGCCACGAGCTTTCCTTGACGGACGACTCCGCGAAAGGCATCAAGAGTATTGAGTTCTAAGGCGGCATTGAGCGTCACACCTTGTTTTTGAAACTGTTCTTGGACTAAACGCTGCATCCCATACCCATCTTTAAACACAACTTGCGGATAGTGAACCAGCCGCTCCCAAGGCACTATTTCATCTTGAGCGAGGGGATGGTCCGCTGACATGAGGACTTGGACGGGTTCGGTGTAGAGCTTGTCTACGATCATCTCGGGACTAGCCGTCAGGAAGCGGTTATTCATGACAATGGCTAAATCGACTAATCCATCTTTTAGGACTTTTAAGGCCCGATCGCTGCCCAGAGAGGTGACCCGGAGCTGGACTTGAGGATATTCAGCACAAAAGCGCTGCAAGACTGGGGGAAGCTGATAGGCACAGACGGAGTGAATGGCGGCGATGCAGAGTTCAAGCTGTTTGCCGTCCATCAGGTCTTTGAGTTCGGTGGTGGCGAGGGTCCACTCATTCAATAGTTTACGCGCCCGAGGCATAAAGCATTCTCCAGCGATCGTTAGTTTGACGTGACTGGTTCGGTGAAATAGGGACACACCTAGGATGGTCTCAAGCGTTTGGACTTGGCGGCTGATGGTGGATTGGGTCACATCGCAGCGTTTGGCGGCTTGTTGAAAACTTCCGGTTTCGGCGACCGTGAGAAAGGCTTGTATTTGTTCGAGACGCATGAAAAATGTCCTAAATTACTGCCAAAGATTACTATGAAAAAGTACGGTTAAATCAGCGCCATTCATCTAAGGCAAATTCTAAGCCTGACTTTAATTCAGCCGAAATTCTGATGTCCTGCATTTTTTGCTGAATGGTGGCTCGAACGATCGGCTCCTGTCCTGTCCGATCGATTTGTTGAAGGGCTTGAAGAATATGAAATCGCAGTGAAGAATCCACCGTGGTGAATTGATCCACCAGGCCATCGATCGCGTCGGGATGGGCCAGATTTCCTAGGGCAGTGACGGCCAATTTACGATCGTTTACTGTCAAATCTTGTTGAATTAATTCAATCAAATAGGCCACGGCCAAGTCTTTTAACTTACGCACCCGCCCCAAGGCTCGCAGCAATTCAGTTCGGACAAGACTCCTAGTTTGCGAGGCTTTAAAGAGTCCAATCAATGCCTCTACACTTTCAAGGCGCAACAGCGATCGGACCAATTCAATCGCCAACGCATCGGGCAGCGGTTCACTGTTCAAAGCTCGAAGTAACGATTCCGTTGCCCTGTCTCCCAATCGCCCTAAACTGGTCGCCGATCGAATACAAACAGAACTATTGAGATCCCATAGCAACGGCGTTAACACCTCAATCCGCCGATCGTAACTTAGCGTCTGACAAAATGCGATCGCTTCAGCAGCAGCTTCACGAATACGGGCGACAGGCGATTTGAGGGATTGAATCAGGACTCCAGCAATGCGATTGTCTTGGAAATTCCCCAAGGCTGCGATCGCCGTGCAACAGACCTCAGTATCGGGGTTTACCGCCAACTTCAATAGCATCTCAACCGTTTCCACGCTGCGAATATTCGCCAAAATACGTACGGCCCACAACGAAGACTCGGCCTCTAATCCAGTCTGTAGCATGGGTTTCAATACCGACAAACAGCGATCGCCATACTGGGCCAGTACTGTCGCGGCCATGGATTGCACGTCAGAATTCCCCAACTTCAGCACTTCCAGCAGCGCCAACATGACCCCATCATCTTCCCAAGCGCCTAGGGTTCGGACGACAAACCATTGCAGTTCTTCGTCGAAGTCCGTGGTGTCATTTTCTGTGGTGTCATTTAATGTCTCATTTAAACGATTGAGGAGGGGATCTATTGCTACATTCCCCAACTTTGGTAAGAGCTTAGCCACATCCCACTGCACCTGAAAATCTCCCCATTCCAGCGCTTGCAACAAGCCATTCAAAATCTGCGTCTCAACCTGTGTTTCAACCTGTGTCTCATCGATGCGATCGCCAACTTGACCACTAACTTGATCACCAGATGAATCGGCAAAAAACCATCGTTCGGCTAATTTACAAACCTTACTCCAATCCGATGCTGCGATCGCGGTTTCGAGTTGTATGGCGAATGTGGCTGTAATTAGGGGCTGTTGTAGTGTCACTTCTGCTGCTGCCTGTTTCACCGATCGTTGCTCCATTGGGAATCTTACTGAAACCGACCAGCAACCCAAATATCGTCTCCCCGTACCTCTATCGGGTAGGTCTTCAAATTTTGGGTCGCCGGACCTTGTAGATGCTTGCCCGTAATATCAAATCGAGATTGATGGCAGGGACAAATAAATGAATCTTGAGCGTTGTCCCAATTCACCAAACATTTTTGATGGGAACAAATGGGGCTGACTGCGGTTAAGGCCCCCATCTCAGCGCTATTCTTTTTCTTCGGGCCACGTATGACTAAAAGCGGTTCACTGGAAAAATGTTCACTAAAGATTTTTCCATCTTCTGCCAATAGTTTGAGACTGCCAATATTCTGGAAGCCCGCCGAAGTGGTTTTCCCGCAGCCACCCATCATGACCAGCAGCCAACCCGTGCCAAACTGACGTAAAAATGCACGTCGCCCCGACGAAATCAGGCTAGGCTCCGATCGTCCAAGCTTGAGCAATTTCCGGGAATGAGACGTGGAACTGTGAACCATGGGAAACGCAATCGTGATGTGAACGGCAACGGTAAATTAATTAAACCTTAAATTAGTTAAACCTTAAATTAATTAAAACCATAGTAAGGCACTAGTAACAGATGAATACTAGTTACGCATATCTTATATCCTAATTTCGCATTAAACCTATGGTTTCGTAACTTTTGATACGAAATAACCACTCAATCTCTCTTAGGGTAATGCCTTAAGTTTGCGTAGACATTTTTTGAACCCCTATTCCCAAACCACTGCTATGACTCCCGTATCCGAAAAGGCTCCTGCTACAAAAGTCGAGAAACTGAATAAGTTTGAGAAATTCAAGCTCGAAAAGGATGGCCTTGACGTGAGATCTGAGCTTGATCATTTTGCCTCTATTGGTTGGGAGGCGATGGATGAAACCGATCGAATCCATCGTCTGAAATGGATGGGAATCTTCTTCCGGCCCGTAACACCGGGGAAATTTATGGTCCGATTGCGGTTGCCCAGCGGCATCATGACCAGTGCCCAATCCCGCGTGTTAGGGGATGTGATCCAGCGCTATGGGGATGATGGTGTTGCAGATGTCACAACCCGGCAAAACATTCAACTTCGGGGGATTCGGATTGAAGATGTACCGGAGATTTTTCAGCAGTTTGAAAGCGTCGGTTTAACTTGCGTTCAATCGGGGATGGATAATGTTCGCAATATCACTGCGTCGCCGGTCTCTGGAATTGATGCGGCAGAATTGATTGATACTCGTGAATTGGCGCAACAGGTTCAGGATTTAATTACCAGCAATGGCCAAGGTAATCCGCGCTTTAGCAACCTGCCCCGTAAGTTTAATATTGCGATCGGAGGCTGTCCTGACAATTCAATTCATGCCGAAATCAATGACATTGCCTTTGTTCCGGCGTTTCAAAATGATGTGATTGGATTCAATGTTGTCGTCGGGGGGTTCTTTTCAGCGAGTCGAGTGGAAGCCGCGATTCCGATGAATGTGTGGGTTGCGCCGAGTGACGTGGTGGATTTGTGTGGTGCAATTCTGGATGTATACCGCGACCATGGACCGCGTGCCAATCGTCAAAAGTCGCGATTGATGTGGTTGATTGATAGTTGGGGGGTGGAAAAGTTTAGATCTGAAGTCGAAACCCAAATGGGCCGATCGCTTGCTCCCGCTGCGGCAAAGGACGAAATTAACTGGGACAAACGAGATCATTTAGGAATTTATCCCCAAAAGCAAACGGGTTTGAATTATGCCGGATTGCATATTCCGGCGGGGCGAATGGTCGCGGATGACTTTTTTGAATTAGCGCGCCTTGCTGAAGTGTATGGCGACGGTGAAATGCGTCTCACGGTTGAACAGAATATCATCATTCCAAATATTCCTGATTCGCGGCTAGAGCCATTCAATTCTGAAGTATTACTTCAACGCTTTAGCCCAAATCCCGGCCCTATTGTCCGTGGGATGGTGTCTTGTACGGGGGCGCAGTTCTGCAATTTCGCCATGATTGAAACCAAAAATCAGGCGATCGAAATGGCGACGCTGTTGGATGCGGAATTGGATGTACCGAAGGCAGTGAGAATGCATTGGACAGGATGCCCCAATTCCTGCGGTCAGCCTCAGGTCGCGGATTTTGGGTTTATGGGAACGAAAGCTCGGGTGGACGGTAAGACTGTTCCGGGTGTGGATTTGTTTATGGGCGGCAAAGTGGGCAAAGATGCTCATCTTGGTGAAAAGGTGATGAAAAGCATTCCGGTGACGGAGCTGAAGCCGTTTTTGCGTCAGGTGTTGATTGAAAAGTTTGGAGCTACTCTAAAATCTGGAGTGAATCCAACCGATTCGACAACCTGGGTATTGCCAGATGCGAATGCTACCGTTGCTGATACTGCGGTGACGAATGTTGTTAAGCCTGCTACGTTGGTCCTTAGCAAATCCGGTCAGGAAATTGTTTGTGACAGTGGAAAATCCATTCTGAGCATTGCTACAGCGGCGGGGATTGCGATCGAAACGGATTGTCAATCGGGAAGCTGTGGCACCTGCAAACAAACGCTAGTTGAGGGCACGGTGGAATACCCGAATAATTCTCCAGCGGCCCTAACGGATGCGGAACAAGCGAATTACGTCCTAACCTGTAGCGCCCACCCGGTTGGTCGTGTGGTATTGGACTTGTAATTACGGCTAATTTCTGATATCTATTGCGAAACCGCTCATGAATCAATGGATTTGTGAGCGGTTTGCTGTATCTCATCACTCTCGTTTAGGATGCAACCTCGTTTAGGACACAACAACGCGCTCTAAAAATGCCACTGCTTCAACGTGAGTGGTTTGCGGGAAAAAGTCAGCAGGTTGAACTCGGGTCAAACGGTAGTCATTGTTCTCGCACAAAATTTTCAAATCTCGTGATAATGTCGCTGGATTGCAGCTCATGTACACAATGCGATTTGGTTTGATCTTGAGTAATGTATTCAATACCCACCGATCGCACCCTCTACGAGGCGGATCCATTAATACAATGTCAGGACTGATAATCACATCATCAATGTCCTCATCGGTAATCCCCATCAGCAGTGGCAGCAAGGTTTCCACACTTCCCGCATGAAATTCTGCATTCTCAATGCCATTCTTCTCAGCATTAATTTTGGCTTGCTCGATCGCACTGGCCTGCATCTCAATCCCAATCACCCGCTTCACTTGTTTGGCGAGGGGTAAGCTCAACGTTCCAATGCCGCAATAGGCATCCACAATTGTTTCATTACCGGTTAAGTTCAATTCTTGTTCAATCTCATAAAGCATCGCCTCGGCTTGCTCGGTATACACCTGAAAGAAGGTATCGGGGCGAATTTGGAATTTCAAGCCCCCAAACCGTTCTTCAATGTAGCCACGACCGACAATACAAAAGGTCTCAAGCCCAAAAATCACATTGCCTTTTTCATTATTAATATTCAAACAAACGCCAACGAGTCCAAAGCGCTGCATCCATTCATTACATTGCTTCCAGAGTTCATTCAGTTTGCGATCTTTGGCCACGATCGTCAGCATCAGTTCACCCGTGCGACGACCCACTCTCAAGGAAATATGGCGCACATTGCCTTGGTGAGTTTTCTCGTCATAAATTGCCCATTTTGCTTTACCAATATCTTTTTTGATTTCAGCAAGCAGTGGATTTAAACGCACGTCTTGAATCGGACATTGATTCAGATTGACAATGCTATGAGAGCCTTTTTGGTAATAGCCTGCAATGACATGACCATGGACGATCGATCGCATTGGATCACGAAGCTTGGCTTCCGGTTGATTTCGTTCGGCAACACTCAACGGATAGCTGGACTTGTTGCGATATTGAAACGGTTCGCCGACGCTTAAGACGTCATCGACTTCGAGTTCATCCCCAAATCCACCGATCCGTTGCAGCGCTTGCACCACTTGGTCGCGTTTAGATGCGAGTTGCTGACTATAGCTGACATGTTGCCACTGACAGCCCCCACATTTGTCGGCGACGATGCATTTAGGCCGCACCCGATCGTCGGAGGCTTGTAAGACATCGACCAGTTGAGCGGTGGCATATTTAGCTTTGACGATCGCCATTTTCGCCAAAATTCGATCGCCCGGTACGGTATCTGGCACAAACACGACCAGTTCATTCACCCGCCCAACGCCATCACCGCTATCACTCAGGCTTTCTATCGTCAACTCAACCCGATCGCCTTGTCTCCATTTCCGTATATCAGATGCTGTGGGAATCATTGTGAGTTAACCGGAAATTCCGGAAATTTAAGAGGGCGATTGGATGGAGTGGATAGTCGAATTTACTGAATTTACTAGAATACGATCGGTTATTTTTTAGCTACTATTTCTTAGCGCCTCGAATATCAATGACAGAACTGTTGAAGCTATATTTCGGTCCTTCGAGTTCTAGGGATGTGCCGATTTTTACTTTTTTATTACCGAATACAATGCCACCATCATCAGCGACTTTTGCGTTGCCGTTCAAGGTTATGAGTATGTCATTGGAAAACCGCATTTCTGGACGGGGATCGGGCAATGCTTTGACGCTGCCATCGGGCTGAGGAATGGGCAACGTTCGGGGCAAGAATTCTAATTTTGTCAAGTCTACTTGGCCGGAAGGTTCGTTGCGGATGATGACACTAATTTTGTCCCCCGGTTTGAGCATATTTTTAGGATCAATAGCATTAAGTCCTCGGACGATGACATCAACTTCGATGGGTGAACCCTGAGCATAGGACGTGGTTTTTCCGGGGAGTAAGAAGATTCCTGCAACAACCATGAGGATGATCAGAGCAGCTCCTGCGTCTAGGATGCTAACTTTACCGAAGAGTCTGCCTTTGGAATCCAGAATTGCCATGTGATGATTTCCCTTGTTTCAGGATAAGAAGCACTTACCCCATCCAAAATTTGTCACTCGTCAGAGTACCACATGTCTCCTCTCTCTAGAAAAATCGATAGATCTTTAGTTTTTTAGGTTAACGAAATAGATTTACAATCGGGTTCTATTTAAATATTTGATTAAATCTGGGATTGATTAAACCTGGAATTATTTGCCGATCGGACACCAATCCTTTGAAACCCCAACTGTTTTTGTTTAATTTTGCAATGGAGTATGCATAAGATTACCTAGACAATGAATAATAAGATCAACTAGAAACATCGCTGCTCAATCCCTACCATAGGTTCCACGGGTCATGCCCCAGTTTAATATCCAGACGGATAGCGACATCCCCGCATCCAGTCAACTCTTTAACCAAATCCTATTTGCGATCGCCTCACGGCAGTATCCGCCAGGGCACCGTCTCCCCAGCACCCGTCAACTTGCCATGATCACGGGGCTACACCGCAATACCATCAGCAAAGTTTATCGACAATTGGAAGAGGCTGGAGTAGTCGATGCTCAGGCTGGATCAGGAATTTATGTCCGGGATCACATCACAGAAGGCAATGCGCTCCAGCAGTCTCCCCTACTCCAGCAATATCCCGCCGCCCATCGTCTGATTCAGCAAAATGTAGACGAATTATTAAAACAAGGCTGCTCCCTGAGCCTTACCCGCGAACTTTTTCTCGCCGAAATCGACTGGCGACTGCGCTGTAGTGCCCAAGTCCTAATTACCGCCCCGAGCCACGATCTCGCTGCCGGGGAAATGATGCTACAGGAACTTCAGAAAGCCCTAAACATTCCCATTCAGCTGGTTCCCATGGAAGAACTCGCCCAAGTTCTTGACCAAACCCGCTCCAGCACCGTCGTCACTAGTCGCTATTTTATTCACCAAGCCGAAGCGATCGCCGCCCCAAAATCAGCCCGCGTCATTCCCATTGATATTTACGATTTTGGAAAAGAACTCAAACTCGTCAAAGATCTGCCCAAAGGCCATCATCTCGGCATCGTCAGCCTGAGTGCTGAAACCATTGGGGTCGCGTCCATCATCATTCATAGCCTGCGGGGCGAAGACATTTTACTCATGGGCGCGGCCACCACCGATGCCTATAAATTAGATGCAATCATTCGTAATGCCCAGACTATTATCTGTGACGAACCCAGCCATATCCCCGTTAAAGCTGCCATTCTCGCGGCCCAAGAGGATTTAATCCGTGCCCCAAAAATCATCGCTTGCGAAAGTTTCATCGTGAGTAAATCCATCGGACTGCTCAAACGAGAGCTAGGATTGGAATGAACTGTAGTGACGCTTCTATGCCATTGGAAAAATCTCCCCCTGAACCCCATTCCTCGTTATTTCCCCTGAGTAAACGGGTCAATCGGATGGTGATTTTTGACTTCGATGGAACGATCGCCGACAGTTTCAGCATTGGGGTGAAAATTGGCAATCAGCTTGCTCGGGAATTTGGATTTCCAACCATCACCATGGCCACGATCGATCGATGGCAACATCTCAGCTCCAAGGAAATAATTCACGAAATCGGAGTCCCATTTTACCGTCTACCCAAAATCATTCGTCGCTTCAAATCCGACATGAACCGAGAAATCCCCCATCTTCAGCCTTTCGATGGCATGAAAGAAGCCCTTCGTACCCTTCGTAGCCAAGGCTGTCGTCTCGGCATTGTGTCATCAAACAGTGAAGACAATGTTCGCAGCTTCTTGGCCGTCCAGAGCATAAGCCACTTATTTGAATTTGTTATTTCCTGTCCCCGTCTTATGGGGAAGGACAAAGCGCTCAAACGCATTTTAAAAAAGCAAAACATCCAACCCGAAACCGTCCTTTATGTTGGCGATGAAACTCGCGACATTGATGCGGCCAAACGGAGTAATATTCGCTCTGCCGCTGTATCTTGGGGCTTTAACTCCCTCCAAGTCCTCGCCCAACATTATCCTGACTTCATACTGACTGAACCCGCCGACCTCAACAAAATTGTGCTGCGTTTTTAGAGCGATCGCTGGGTTCATAGGTAAATCTAGCTTGCAAACCCAGCCTGTAAATCTAACCTGTAAATCTAACCTTAAGTTTTGCATGAAGATTATTGACTCAATGTTGCGAGATTGACAGCCAACGACGACGATTGAATTATTATGATTATTTTAGATTCACTAACGGCATTAAACGTCTTCACCCAATGATTATGAACCAAACTTATCGCCCAATTTTTCTTGTGACTGGAGGTGCTGGATTTATTGGTGCCAACTTTGTTCTACGAATGCGCCAGAACAATCTAGCCAAAGTCATCAATCTCGACAAACTCACCTATGCTGGGAATCCCCAAACCCTGGCAAGCCTTGCAGAAGATCCTGATCATCAATTGGTGCGGGGTGACATTGGCAATACGGAATTGGTAACGCATTTACTCGATAAGTATCAGCCTGATGCTGTTGTTAACTTTGCGGCTGAAAGTCATGTCGATCGATCGATTCTTAATCCTGGTGAATTTGTCCAAACTAATGTTGTCGGGACCCTGAATTTACTGGAAGCCAGTCGTGGGTATTGGCAACGATTGTCAGGGGATAGTGGCAATCGTGATAAGGGCAATAGATTTCGGTTTCTGCATGTTTCGACCGATGAAGTTTATGGTTCTCTAAGCCCGACCGACCCTCCCTTCCGCGAAGATACGCCCTATGCCCCCAACAGTCCCTACGCTGCCTCAAAAGCTAGTTCAGATCATTTAGTCCGGGCTTATTACCATACTTATGGAATGCCAGTTCTCACAACCAATTGCTCCAATAACTATGGACCGTATCAATTCCCGGAAAAGCTAATTCCATTAATCATTTTAAATGCATTGCAAGGCAGGCCGCTTCCAGTTTACGGCGATGGTCAGAATGTTAGAGACTGGCTTTATGTCACGGACCATTGTGATGCGATCGCTCTGGTCTTGGCACAAGGCAAACTCGGTGAAACCTACAATATTGGCGGTATCAATGAGAAAACCAATATTGATGTTGTTACTACTATTTGCAAAATTCTAGACAAACTAGCTCCCAAAGCTGGACTAGACCGTACGTCTTTAATCACTTTTGTTAAAGACAGACTTGGCCACGATCGTCGGTATGCAATTGATTGCAGCAAAATCGATCGAGAACTCGGCTGGAAACCAAAAGAGAGCTTTGAGACTGGGCTTCAGCAAACAGTACAATGGTATTTAGATAATCCAGAATGGGTTGAAGCCGTTCAATCTGGTGCATACCAAACCTGGATTAATCAAAACTATAGCGATCGTAAATAGGCTTACTTAATAAGTTCCAGATAATTTCCAGATAATTTCCAGATAAGTTCAAGTTATTTGTACATCAATTCACATTAATTCTAGGTAGAACAATGAAAGGAATTATCTTAGCAGGCGGCTCTGGTACCCGGCTTTACCCCTTGACGCAGGTTGTCAGCAAACAACTCATGCCCGTTTATGACAAGCCAATGATTTACTATCCGCTTTCGACATTAATGTTAGCGGGTATTCGTGAAGTATTGATTATTTCAACCCCAGATCACTTACCCTTATTCAAAGACTTATTGGGTGATGGATCCCAATGGGGAATGAATTTTAGTTATATTGAACAACCGACTCCAGACGGTTTGGCTCAGGCGTTTATTTTGGGTAAAGAGTTCATTGGTGATGATTCAGTTTGTTTGATTTTGGGCGACAATTTATTCTATGGCCATGGACTAGTTGAAATCTTACGCCGATCGTCCAAACTCAAAGACGGCGCTGTTGTATTTGGGTATCGCGTTTCCGATCCGCGAGCCTACGGGGTTGTGGAGTTCGATCAATCTGGAAAAGTATTGAGTTTAGAAGAGAAACCCACCGAACCAAAGTCTAACTATGCCGTACCGGGGATTTATTTCTATGATTCACAAGCCGCAGCGATCGCTAGTACTCTCAAACCTTCACCGCGCGGGGAACTCGAAGTCACTGATTTAAGCAAAGTCTACTTAAAACAGGGAAAACTCCACGTCGAACTCCTTGGACGTGGCTATGCTTGGCTTGACACAGGCACACACGAATCTCTTCATCAAGCGGCAAGTTTTATTCAAATCATAGAAGAACGTCAGGGCTTGAAAGTCGCCTGCGTCGAGGAAATCGCATACCGAAACGGATATATTGACGCAGATCAGTTAAGAACTCTAGCGCAGCCTTTGGCCAAGAGTACCTATGGTAAATATCTCCTAAATCTCTTAACTCCAGATAGTTTCTACGAACGCTGGAGAACTTAAGTAAATACATTCACAATTTTCTATTCACAATTTTCTATTCACCATTCATAATTCTTCATGCAATTTATCAAGACTAAAATCCCAGATGTAATAATTCTGGAACCCAAGGTATTTGGGGATGATCGGGGCTTTTTCTATGAGAGCTTCAATGAGACGGCATTTCTAGAGGCAACAGGAACTGAGACTAAATTTGTTCAAGACAATCATTCTAAGTCTAGCAAAAATGTATTGCGCGGTCTCCATTACCAAATTCAGCAACCTCAAGGAAAACTTGTTCGGGTGGCCATGGGTGAGGTCTTTGATGTAGCGGTAGATTTGCGGCGAAATTCTGAGTACTTTGGGCAATGGGTAGGCGTTCATTTAAGCGCTGAAAATAAACGCCAATTATGGGTCCCGCCAGGATTTGCCCATGGCTTCTTAGTGCTATCGGAAAATACAGAGTTTTTGTACAAAACAACAGACTACTATGCTCCGGCTTATGAACGATCGGTCCTATGGAATGATCCAGACTTAGGGATTGATTGGCCGATTGATCAGCCTCCAATTCTATCCAGTAAAGACCAATTGGGTCGTCAATTTAAGGATGCAGATGTATTTGAATAGGTTGGATCATATCGATAAATAAATCCAAAAAACGTCGATAAATTAGTGGATTTATCGACGCGTTACCATGGTAACGCTTCGTTCATAGCCCGCAATTGATTTACGGGCGGTTCATATCGTAAATGCCGGGTAGCCATAGCCAATCAATAATCCAAATTTTTCGGTTTATGATTCTCCGGCTTCTTCGATAAATACTTTTCTAAAAATGGAGCAATCTCCGCAAACACCTCATCCGGATACTCTTCATGCAAACTCAACGAACCCGGAGTCCTTACCACCTGAACCCCCGAAAAATGTGCCACCACTTCATCCTCGCCTCTTGACTTTGGTGGCATTTGTTCCCCAATCACCATTAAAACCGGAACCCGAATCGGTTGAAAATAACTCAACCAACCCTCACTCGATTTCACCGGATCAAGCGCTCCCGTAACAAAAGCCGCCGATGCCAATCGTTTACGTTTCCCCTTTGTCACCTGCCATTTCGATCGGATCTTCTCGCGTGTAATATTTGTCTCATTTGCATAAACATGACGTTTCATCATGAACTTCAAAAAGAACCTTGTCGTATTCAAAGCATACAAAAACCGCCCCAAAATCGGCGATCGGACTAACTCATGAATAACATTATAAAATTTCCGTTTTGTATCCCCCATCATGCTCGGCAGTGGTCCTCGCCAAGTCGGAGCAAACAGCACCACCCAAGACCAAGGCTTTGGATCATCCGTCACCAAATCCATCACATAACCCGCTGCATGACCCGCTGCCATCACCACGATCGGCGCATTAAACGTCTCTTCTACAAACGATCGCAACAACATCCGAAACATCTTCGGTTCATACTTCACATTGGGCCGATCGCTCTCCCCAAAACCAACCCAATCGAGAAAATAAACTTGATTTTTGGCCGATAGTTTCTCAGCTAGGGGACGCATTTCTTCTCTAGTCGAAATCGTACTCAACGCAGGCAACAACAAAATCGGCAATCCTTCGCCCACAACTTCATAGGTAATAGAAACAGGACTTTGATTCCAGCGCCAATCATATATCCGCACATCACGGGTTGGAATTATTGGTTCAGACATTTCCGCCTGTAGTTCATCTACTTCTAATGCCTTATCCATGCCCGATGCCCCACAACTCAAAATCACCTGTTCGATAGTAGTTTATCAGAGCCACCCCTGAACGGATTTCTTAGTCCCGGACGGAATTTCTCTACAAGCCGCATAATTCATTCGCGCAGGTGGTCTGAGGTTTATTCCAATCCGATCGCCTTCTGCTGCATCAACTTAAAAATATTGTAAAAGCCATTGGCCCGCGATGGTGTCAAACTCATATCCAGCCCCGTGTCCTTAATAAAGTCCGGCTTCAACTTAATAATCTCATTCGGAGTTAACCCACTGAGTCCTTCCAGCAAAAAACCCACCAAGCCCTTCACTAACTGCGCATCAGAATCCCCGGAGAACAGAACCTTACCGTCGTCCAATTTTGCCGTAATAAAGACCTGTGAGACGCAACCCATGACTTTATTCTCGTCAATTTTGTCCTCATCAGGCATCGCGGCTACTTTCTTTGCGTAAAAAATCAACTGCTCATATTTACGCTTTGGGTCAGTGACCCGTGCAAAACGTTGGACAATTTTTTCAAGCGCGGCTGGAATCGGAGTCGGAACTGTCATGAAACCTGACGGGAATTCAACTCCCTCATAATAACCGGATTTTAAGCATAACCGGATTCCAAGAACTAAATTATAGGCTGAGCGATCGGTCCTTCGAGGCTATTTAAACGCTCACCAATCATTTAAATAGCAGTCCCAAACGGTTTCCAAGTAGAGGGCGGTGGAGCCAAGAACTCATAACTTTTTCCCGTCGTCTGATTCGGTTTCGCTGTCAACACAATATCAAAGGAGACCGAAACCCGATCGTCCTCTGTCTCATTCGCCGCCACCGCATGACGTTGTTTTGCCGGAAACAAGAGCAACCGCCCCTCTGTCGGAGCATAGGCGGCTTGGTCTTGATTTAAACCATTCCATTCCGTAAATAATTCCGTATTCTCCAATCCCAACCCCGCACACACTTCATTCAATCGCGCATCATTCAGAAATACCAAACACCCCGCCGCATCGGAACCTGAATAGGGAACCGAGATGTAATACACCGCACTCACATGGGCCGTCAAATGAGAATGGGGTCCGATTTCCTCACCATACCGAGAAATCACAGGCCAAGCCCGCTGAATATAAAGCGCTACATCCTTCAACTCCAACCCCAATTCCTGCAAATACAGCCGAGTATGGGTCTCCACCTGCCCCACCAACCAACCAAATCGCGAATCGTCCTGAACCGACGCTACGCCATGGATATCCCCCGTCCAAGCCCGACCTTCAAAGTTGCGTTTTTCATCATCACTCGACTCTAAATCCCGCACTGCCTCCAGCATCCCCAGTTTATTCAATGCAGCATCCGGCAAATCGGCCTGATAAATCGCCAACGGAAAGTGGGTATGGGTCGGCATATAGTTTGATAATCCTGGTTCGCTAGTTAATACAAATATTCTCGCCTAGTTATTCAGATAGGCATTTCGGTAGTTTATGTCGGTGTCGATCGTATTGGAAATCCATATCCAGGCTAGAGTGTATTGTATTTAGAATTACCCCTCTAGCCTATAGTCCTTCAAGTCTTCCATCCAACTTAAAACAGCTTCACGCAAACACCAGTGGTTTGCCATCTTCTAGAATTAGGGAAGGCTTCGCTAGATTGGCCCGTAATTCCTTCGGCATACAGAACATCACCGAATGAGCAATTTCATCGTACATCCGTAATTTGTCGGTTAAGCCTCGCTCCATAATCCGTTTGCTAATGGTATCGGCAGAAAGCTGTAGTGGATCCACGCCTTTGGTTGCCAACAGGAACCCCCAAGTCACGAGGAATGAAGGAATAAAGGTGATGTAACTCCGCACCACAGGGAATGCTGTCCCGAGAGTTTCCCGAATCACTGCATGTTCTTCCCAATAGCTAAGGGTTAAGCGACAAGCCTGAACGGCCATCACGCCTTCTTTAGTGAGCCGATCGCAGCAGAGCTTATGAAACTCCCGTGTATACAGTCCAATCGCCGGACCCTCTGGGATCCCATCCGTAATATCAAAAATAATTACATCGAACTGCTCATGAGTATTTTCTAGATAAGCTCGACCATCTTCATGGCGCAACTCCACTCGGGGATCATCAAAAGCTCCTTGATGCCAAGAGATGAGGTGTAGCTTGCAGAATTCTACAAGTTCGCCGTCTAAGTCCACCATCACCGCTCGTTCAACGGTCGGATACTTCAGGACTTCTCTTAATGTCGCACCTTCTCCGCCCCCTAAAATTAAGACAGACTTGGGATGAGGGTGAGCAATCATTGCCGGATGAACCAACGCCTCGTGATAGACATATTCATCGGTCTCAGCGGACTGAACAGCACCATCTAGAACCAACACGCCCCCATAGGTTTCAGTTTCGACATACTGTAGCTCTTGAAACTGAGTTTGTTGAGCCAAGATTTTTCCACTGCGTTTAAACATGTGGATCTCATCTGGACTGCATTGATCCACTAACCATGAGGTAAATTCCATAGCCCTCTCTACTTTGCCTACTGTGCCTACGGGTGATAACGATAGCGTGATTCATCCTCATTGAATAAATATTGAATAAATAATGGAAAACAAATAAAGCACTGTTAAATAAATAATGGGAGACGTAATTTGGACTAGGTGTGCCCATAACTACATCTCCCACTGAATGTGCGTCTGTTTTTTGACTAGTCTGGCACTAGTCGATCGTGCCTGCCCGCGTTCTCTAATAGATTTGGGTCTTTCCCTTCAAGGCACGATCAACGAGTTCCTACCTCGCCATTGCAACCTCGCCCCTAGCCTTAAGGTTGTAGGCAGATGGTACAGTTAGTTGGGTCGGATCGCATCGCTCATGCATCTGCTTTGTCACCCAACGAGGTTTCCAACGCTCTTGGAGAATGTCACCAAATGGTTCGACAAAAATTGTGTCGCCACAGGTAAAAATGTCCAGAAAACACGCCTGCTGTTCAGGATACGTGTGAATACTGGCGTGGGATTCGGAGAGTAGAAGCACCACAGACACACCCATTGGCGTGAATTGATGCTCCATTTGGGAGAGGATTGTGGCACCGATCGCGTTTACCGCGTCTACCAAATCCTGACGAATCATCTCCATATCATTCATATCAGCTTCGCAGCCGGAGAAATTTAGTAGGAGATGTCTACCATAAAAGTCGTACTGTTCCATAGAACGAGCCTTTTGCTGGTACCCAGCAGATCGAAACGACAAAGAATTCAATTTAAGAGTCACACCCGCTTGGTAATCAATAGGGTTTTTTGACGCACACAATTATTATACGATGGATTTCAGGAATTGTTAGAGAAAGTCTAAAAAATCTTTAGAAAGTCTTCAGAGATTTCTCTGTCAATCTATTCCTAGAATCCGTCTGGCTACCTCAATGCCCGATCGGGCTGCTCCTTCCAGAAATCCCTGCCATTCATAAAAAGAATGGGTATGCTCTCCTGCAAAAAACAAGTTGTCAACGGGAAAACCCTCTAGACCTGTAAATTGTGTGAATTGGCCGGGACGATAGCAAAGATAGGCACCTTGGGCAAAGGGATTGGTGTCCCACTGTTCAATATGCCCCAAGATTTGCCCGAATCGATCACGGCGAGCTTGTTGATTTGCGCCGGGATAAATCCGATCGAAGTCCTGAAGAAATTCCTGGGCTTGGGCTTGAAATTTATCAGGTTTCAAGGATGTTCCCAGAGTACCGCTTGCGAGATTGACAATGGTGCTTTGTTGCTTTGTCGCATTACTAGGATTGGCTTCCCAAGTGACTTGATGGTGCGGTAAATCGGAATGGGATAGACCCGTACTGTTGTGATCTTGCCAAGGTCTGCCGTTAAAGCTGATCATCATTTTGGCTTGGTTGCCATTGTCGAGCTGTGCGATCGCATTTTTTTTCCAATCGGGGATCGCAAGATTTTCATGGAGTTCAACGGACCTCAACGCAGGAAATGGCAGCGTTAACACGACAGCATCGAATGTGTGGACAACCGTTTTCCCGTCTACGTCAAAGGTTAGTGCGATAGCTCCAGCACTGGTTTTATGGATGGCGACTAGACGATGATTGAGATGAATGGGAGCGGTGAGGCGTTGGGTGAGATGACGAATCAGTTGCTCGTTGCCCCCGCGAATGTGATAACGCTCGTCACTGAAGATTTCAAGTGGATTTTCGAGACTGGGATCCAGATTCATCAACAAAAAGTGAAGGCAGGTTTGATCTTCAATAGAAAATCCAAATTCACCTTGATAGCTGGCGTTGATATAGGCGCGGGCCAAGTCTCCGGCTTGATGCTTATCGAGATATTCAGCTAAATTAATCCGATCGAGAGCCTGATCAAAGTCCGTATGGCATCGAGCGGTTGGCTCAGGCGAAACGGTGGAAATGTCGTGGTGCATGGATTTGAGTAATTCTAGATAGTCCTCAACAATTTCCGCTTCCGAATAATGGGTTCCTTTGAAGTAAAAACTCGAATCTCCCGGTTCATTGCACAGATCTTCAAGTTCCAGCCCAAATTCATGGGCATAGTTAATTAGGGTGTGATGTTGACTATCAATTAATTCGCCGCCGCGCTCCACGACTTGTCCTGGAAACCGATCGGAATCGCCAAATTCACCCCCCATGGACCAACATCGGCCCCCGATTCGATCGATCGCTTCAAAAATAGGCGCTTGAATGCCGTGTTTTCGCAGTTCATCGCTACAAGCTAGTCCTGCAAATCCTGCGCCGATGATCCCAATAGACAGATGGGAGCTTGAGCCGTTGACCGTGCGATGGAGACTCGGTTGGCTAATAGATTGCCTAGATTGCCCGATAATTTTAGATTGGCCAATAATTTGATCCGTCGAAAGACTTGAGGTGCCGGGTCGTGCGATCGATTGATTCATCTGTTGAAAACTTTGCTCAAGAGTCAAATGATTGCGCTGAGTAAAGTAGGCCAGATGATGAATGCGTCGTAAATTTTGCCCGAGGTCAGTTTTAAATCCGGAACGACTCATTGTGAATTAATTGTGTGAATTAAGTGAAGGTAGAACGATCGGATGGACGATCGTTCGCTGAGCTAACTTAATCTAGCAAACCTTAAAACATCAAGGCTCAAACTGCTTCAAATTAAAGGTTAGAAACGATCTCAAGCCGAAGTGATTCCTTGGAGCTTTTTTGGGCGATCGGCCTAGACTGAGAAAATTTGTCTGATGCACCAGTTTTTACAGCCTTAAGCCCCGTTTCAATCCCTAATAGGGAAATCCAATCCATTACCGATCGAATCGCCAGCTACGGAATCTTTAACTATACCTTAACAGGGAATAGACTTAATGTTTTTAAAAGACTGAAAGCGCAAAGTTAATAAGGAATCTAATTCTCGTTTGTGAGTAGTATGAGACATCTCAAGACAATTAGAGATAGCTAACTTAAACGAAGAAAAGT
>JAPLHZ010000223.1 GCA_026389365.1 Cyanobacteriota bacterium | reverse complement strand
TGTTCTGACAATTGATTAAAGCGTTGTGCTGCAATCATTTCTGCCATACATTAAACATTATCGGAAATTGTTTTTTAGAGATTCAAAGCCTTGCCTAGCGAGGGCTGTAAATTAGCAAAACCCTATTTCCGATTAAGTCTACTCTTGTCAGTACTGGTATACCGATTTAAATACCAGCGGTATTTTACCTCTCTTCATTTCTCAAACTCCTAGAAAAGTGGATCACAGGATCACGAATCCCTAAAACCCAATACTAGTAGACGTTAGAGGTGTGATCCATAGCGGATCACGCATGGATCACGGAGGATCACGGATTTGGATGGATGCTGCTGAAACCCTTGCTTACATACAGAGAGAACCCCCCGTGATCGGATATGTGGATCACGGGGGGGTCTCTGGGTTTGGGTGAGGTTAGCGCCGCTTTTTACCCGGCTTGTCTTTGGCGGTCAACCATTCCTGAATCATCCGATCGTGCGCCTCTTGGTTAGTTTTCCAATTCAGCATCCAATGGACAATCATCGGCTTGATGTACTGAATCCTGTGGACGGGTTGAGCATAATGGAAGCCCTCGTACCAGTGCGTCGCCCGGTAGCGACTCAAGGTCTTTTCTGAAATATTGCCAAGTAGCCGCCGCACTTCAGCCCCGGAAATCAGGTCGGTGGAGTCCAGCATTAAGCAGCCTCCGTGTATTCATATTCCATCGTTTCAATGGTTTTGGATGGTATGGAAACCTCTGAACAATCCCCGCTGACATCCGACGCATAGCCAAGCTTGACGATGGTACGCAAGAATTGAACGCATTCCGACTTGTTCGCAGCCCTGCGATTATTGCGAACCTTTACTTTGGGTAATGCCGATCGCACTTGCTTCCATCGCACCGATTGACCTTCAAACCTCGCTACTAGGTTAGCGATACGGATGGCTTCGGGGTCGTCTTCGGTCACACCCAGATCGCCATAGATCAACATTGCCTGATTAACACAATATTTGGTTAGGCTAATCGCCGCCATGAGGGTTTCTAGGCTGATTTCCAGGGATGGCGTAACCTTTTTAGCCGCCGCCTCGGTTAGGTGTGCAACTAGAGCGATTCTAGCGGCCTGTTCACGGGCCTTTGGGTAAATTGCCTGCACCGATTGAGAAGCCGCTTTCATTTTTTGGGTCTCTGTCCATCGGTGCCACTCAATCCATCGGGATTGAGCCGCCGCAATCAAGAACCTCGCCGCAAGCGGACGAGGTATGAAACAGCCACTTTTGGGTTTCTTCAGACGTCCCAAGGGACGGGGAATTTACCCGTGACAGATTAAAACAGAAGGTATTCCCCTCTGTGTAATCTATAAAGCTGTAAATTCCTCTTAGGTATTCTGAGATGTCGATCGCGGGCACATCTCCGGGTGCGGGCATTTCTGAATCTGGGATACTGAACCATAAAATTCGCGCCCATAATCCATCGACCTCATCCTCTTCACCCATCAAACGCCGCAACACAGAAGGCTGAATCGATCCGGCGATGCTAACATTGGCACGTTCCACCATAAGTGTCTGAGAGCCTTTACGATCGGTCTTTACGGGTAATCCGCTGTGAGAACTAAGCCATTTTTGACGATCGCTTCCACCGCCGCCCTTATATTCTCCAAAACTTTTGAAGAACCCTTTCAATTCGTCAACATGGACGAGCAAGCCGTTTGGCGCGTTATTCACGCACATCTTTACAACCGCTTCGATCGTGAAATCTGAGGTGTAGAGGCTCCGCATAATCGGTTCTTCTGGCTTAGGTTCCCCTTTCTCTTTGCCGCTCTTTGTCCACGAATCGAAAGCTATCTCGTAATCTGCCATATCAAGTTCATGCTTTTTGTATAGTGCCATCTGCCACTTTTGGAGAGGTTTAGCTGATACTTGTAAAACTGGAGTCTTAGCCGCTCCTGAACCTCCCACGACCCCACACCAAAGCATTGGGGGGATACTATACCCTGGCTCGATTTCGAGTTCGGTTTTGTTATGCAGCAACGACGCACAGACAGGGAGCAAGCCACCAACGATCGCCTCAACTGGGACTCCGAACCTTTCGGCCTTGGCAATTAGAGCAGGATACAGGGTTGGGAACAGAGTCTCTACGTCAGCTTCGGTTGAAGCTAGATTGAAGATTGCTTCAACGTCTTCCCGCTCAATGATTTCAGGTGCTTCAGTGCCGGGGAACTGGATGACGTTATCGCTGGGTGTCTCTGCCGTTGGTTCTTGCGCTCCGATCGGACCCGCCGCCTTCGACTGCCCCGCGTTGTTCCTCGATTCGGATTCATATCTAGGCAATTGAACACCTGCATCCGCCGCCAACTCTTCCACAACGTCAATAAAGTCACGTCCGGTAGGCTGTCCAGCCTGAGGATTGTTAGTTCTCAACGCATATCGGTATGCGATCGGGTTTAGTTTTTTGTTGTCTGTGCAGGTTGGACATGCTCCGGTATGTGTGCCCCCATCCTGTGATGGAGTGACCCAAAATGATGTGCCAGATTGTGAGTCATGCCATGGGCAATTCCCTTTCAATTTGCCGCTGCTGTCTTCGTGGAAATCATGACCTGTCCAGCTAAAAATCTGCTCCACCGACAGCCGGGGAAGGATGTCATTAGCGAGAATCTCACTAATACCTGCATCGCTCACTGTTGATAGTGTCGAGGGCTTCGGCGCAGGCTTTGGTTCAAACTTCGGCGCTTCTGTGGGCAGTTCCCGATCGATCTCATCCCACGATGCAAACGTTCCATCCCACGAATGAAGTAGCGTGATCGGGAATCGTTCAGCCTGCCATCCTGAGGGAGTATCAACCATTTTGATATGGTCAAATCCTGGAATCCGCATCAAACGACATTCATCATTTACCGAGGGGTCGGACCCCATCAACGCGATAACCCGTTTTAGGGTCGGTTGAATCAAGTTCGGGGGTAATTCCTGATCCAGTCGGATGTAGCAGTGGATGCTCGATCGCGTTTCGACTGCCATTGCACCGCCCCAACGATCGGCGTATTCCATGAACCTCTCGATCTGGGTGGGTTTATCGAGTTCGTCGTGTTCCCAGAAAATTACCCGCCCTGTGGTAATTTCGCGCTTGTTTTGACCGCCTGGATTGACGACGATGTACGGGCAGAAACCTCTCTGAGACTGGGCTTGAATCCACTCCCACGGATCGGAACAGGTGATGGGACGATCACCTTTCTTGCACTGCCAAATCAAAGCTCCATCATGAAGCTTGAGATTTTTGTTGGAAGGTACCCAAACTTTAGCGCCGTTTCTATGTTCGCGCTCGTAGGCCAGTTGTGGGAAAAGTGCCCGATGCTCTGGGGAGTCCGACTGAAATCCTTTTGCAGGCAGTAGTCGGATGTAAATTGCCTCGTCAGGTGCATAACCCAAGTTCCTCAGGAAATCAGTAATTTGTGAGCTAAACATAGTGCTCACCTCCGATTTCAGCGATCCGATCGTTCAGAGAGATCAGCATATCGACCGCCAGCGATCGTCGTTTGGTCCATGTGAGCTGTGTCAAATCGATCAGACCCGTGTGGCAGGGGGGTCTACTGTTGTGCAGTCGTTTCATGTGGGTTATACTAGGAGTGAATTTGAATAAAGAGAAATCGGCTGAAAAGTCCGCTCCCCAGAACGTTTGTACCGTTGCTGGGGTTTTGCTTTTAGACCCGTGGACAAGGTTGAACTCGGAGCATTTAAGCCGCCGATCGGTCTGAGAAATAAGCATCGATCGCAAGCCGAACAATTCGGTTTTTGGGAATGCCAGTGGTCGCAGATTCTGTGCGGATTCGATCGAGTTGTTCAGCAGTAAATCTGACAGCGGTGGGATTTTTGCGTTGCATATTGGACCTCGCGGGGACTGATTGTTTATTCCCGGTGCTACTAGCTGAACTCAGATTAAACTCAGCGCCCATATCGTCTTAGAACTTTGGTTATTAAGAAATATTAAAAATAAATCCACGACTTTTTAAATCTTCAAACGATTGCTGCCACTCTTCAGTGCCGTCTACGGTAGGTAGACTGTCTTTTTTAGGGCGACCTCGCTTGATTTCTGAACCGTCCTTCTGCAAAGTCCTAGGCTTGTTTGTTGCAATGCTGGCGGTTAAAGATTTTCGTGCTTTGACGATCGCATTCCAATCCTTCCGCCCTTCGTCCGATTGTTCACCAAATGACTTCCCCGCTGACGCAAACCAGTAGTTCATCGGCTGGCGATTCGCATCAAATGGATTCTCTAATTCGCTTCCGCCAAAATCTAATTGATGGTTTTCAATCTGTAATTGTCGAATCACAGCATCTGCACCATCCTTGCCATTGGTTGAATGTAGCCGAAACATAGGTATTACTAATCCACTCGGTTCTCCTAGTAACTGCTTAAGAACGAAGGCAGGATGCCTCCCTCCATAGTTTCGGAGTTCACTTAAAAGACGCCAGACTGCAATCCAGAGAGTGACTTCAGCCGAAACAAGTTTCTTGAACAACTCAGAATCATTTGGATCGAACTCAATTATCAAACCTTCGTAATCCAAGCCTGGCTGAAAGTCTCTGTTTAATCGTCTTTTGATGAATTCACTCAAACACAATCGGACGAAATTCAATTGAATTTGTCCGATTGGAGTATTCCATTTTGGGTTAATGTGCCGATCGTCAGGACAGGAAATGCCTTGAATCATGGCGCGCTGGTAAAGAGGTTCATCCAGTTCAGACAACAAAGCGTCAAGCTCAGTCAAGGCCAAATCAGGATTGACTGGGAGAATTAAATATTCCGGCATCACTCACCCCCTCCCTCAGTCGCTTCCCCTTCAGTCGGTGCGATCGACTCTTCACCTTGGGACTTCCTAGGTTTACCCGCGCCCGATCGCTTCCCGCCACGTGACTCTGATAGGGGTTCTGCGTCAGCTTCCAAATTCCCCGATAGTTTCAAGAGGTTGAATAGTGTCGCCTCTACGAACTGGTTCGCATTTTTGTAGCCCGCTTTTTTTGCAGCAGAATCTAGCGCATTCATCACGCGCTCATCTAGTACAAAGGTTTTTCGGACGCGGGGCATGTCTAAGCAATTCATAAGTGTTCGACTCTATATTACAGAACACCTTCATTGTAAGGTCACAATCTATCAAAACTCACACTTTTGATATTAGATATACTTATAATCAAAACTCACACTTTTGATTCTATTTTCCTGACTAATAAAGGGTTGCAAGCATCATCACTAGATGACAATAAGATAAGATATGGTAATCATCAAAGCTCATACTTTTGAAAAGAATCACGCTATAGTGATTTACATGGAACGACAACAACCGAGCGGAGTACAACCGACCAAAGCCGTGACTCGTCACGAGCGGAAGGTTCACGGCAAGCCTGAGGAAGTGCCCGATACATCAAACCTTCTCAATCACCCAAAGGAGCGCCGCACATGATTTACAGAGGATATGAATGTCACAGAAGCAGACTTGATAAGCAGTTTTACGCATACCCAGTTAATGACATGACCACATGCCGGGGTGTATCGGCCATGACTCCCGATGGCTTAAAGCAAGCGATCGATGAGGCTACAGCAGAAACACACCGCCTTAACCCGTGGGAGTTGCCTTACTCAACTGCACAGCAGCAACCGATCGCCGCTTAACGATAAATGGGCCTACCACGGCCCCATTCACTAATGCAGCCTAGCGCCGTCGAGCCTAGCCAGTCCCAAGCCTGGATTAAATGCAGATGGGTGATACACCGTTCTTTAAAGGTCAAAAAATGAAGCTCAAAGATCTACTTTCCGACCCGCAAGCTGTTGATAAATTCGACGTATTAGGCGACGAATTAGCCGCCGCCCTGGCTTCAATTCGTGGGGGGAATGAGTGTGAATCGATCGCTGAAATCCTCCCTGAATCGATCGCTAAGGCTGAAGAGGATTACGCCGCGCTGGTTTTAGCTGTTGGCAATATGAATGAATTCTTCAAGTCCCCTGATAGTTCTGAGTCCCCAAAAATAAAAATAGCCCCACAACTGAGCGATCCGATCGATGAAACCGGGATGATTCCTTCAGTCCCTTGCGTTACTGAGTTTTATCGTTCTGGTCAAAGCGCAGCAGTCACAGCAATTTTCAAGTTTGAATCGAGAGAAACTTACCTAGATTGGTCGTTCGATGAGATGTGGAAATTCTGCGAAATCGCAGCCGATCGAAACATTGAAAAGTTCATTTTCACTGCTCCAGAAATGACCAATGAAGGGTACGAGCGAGTTTTGAACAACCTAGGGGAGATCGAATATGCAGCATTCTAAATCTTCAGCCCATACGATCGCCCCTCGATTAAGTCTGGACATATTAGCCGCTCATTTCAACATTGCAAAAATCGAGAATGGCGCAATGTCGATCCGGTTCAAGTCAAAAACTGAGGCGTTGAAGTTTGGGTCCAATCGACTACCTGAAGCCGATTGGAGAGCGTTTGAAGAGTTGACTTACTTGCTAGACATCAACCGCGTAAACCTCTGCGTGAACGATCGCCCAGTCGGACGATTGACGTTTTATCAAGAAGCCCAAACACAGAATTAAGCACACACACTACCAATTAAGGACCAAATCAGATGAACATTTCAGCAAAAACAACCGACTATAAATCACCCCGTTTAGTTTCGTTTGAATGCTCCAACAGCTTCTTAAAACGATATGACGATGAAGGGATTCTAATTATCCAGGCCGGATACACCGAGACGATCGGAATGATGGCGAAATCTGATAACGAGAACCCGATCGTTATCAATGGCTCAAGCAAGCGCTGGTATGGCTCTCGGGCTTGCTTGGGAGACCACAAGCGTA
>JAPLHZ010000387.1 GCA_026389365.1 Cyanobacteriota bacterium | reverse complement strand
TTCAAATTTGGGCCATTGCGCGGAATGTTTCCCTCAATTTATATCGTGATCTTGGGTTTGAAAATATGGCTCAAGCTCAGCGACTGGCTAGCTTTAGTCTTAACACACTTAAACTTCTATTCAGAATGAAATAGCCCTGCTTGCGAAGCATGAAATGTTTTTTTATATAAATATCTAGCATTTTTCGTTTTGAGTTATATTTTAAGCCAATAGGTAGCAACTTGGGTTATTTTAAGGAAATCCCAAGTATTACCGCATCGTTGATGCAATCCAAGATTTTGCATTAATGCCTTGGTTGGTGACTCTCTATGCGAAAGACATGGCGAAATTAAATTGTTAATAACTTAAAGGTTTTTATCGGGATTTTTCAAATATGCCTACTTATAACATCGGCTCTGTAGTTACTTGTCGCGATCGCCAGTGGGTAGTTTTGCCGCCCGATCATGTTGATGTGATTAGACTAAGACCTTTAAGCGGTAATGAGGATGAGGTTTGCGGTGTTTTCAAGAACCTGGGATTAGAAGTAATCGAATCAGCCGAATTCCCTGCGCCACAACCTGAAGCAATTAAAGACCGTCAAGCGGCTTTGTTATTGATGGACGCAGCAAGGCTAAGTTTGCGGAATGGGGCGGGACCTTTTCGGAGTTTGGGGAGATTGTCGGTTTATCCTCGTCCCTATCAGATGGTTCCTTTGCTGATGGCTTTGCGATTGGAGACAGTGCGTTTATTGATTGCTGATGATGTGGGGATTGGCAAGACGATTGAGGCGGGATTGATTGCCAGAGAAATGCTCGATCGCCATGAAATTAAGCGCCTTGCGGTTTTATGTCCGCCGCACCTATGCGATCAGTGGCAAAGGGAGTTACGAGAAAAATTTCATATTGAAGCAGTTGTGATTCGGTCGGGGACAGTGGGTAAATTAGAGCGATCGTTACCTGCGGGAGATCACCATGTATTTGGCTACTATCCCCATATCATCGTTAGTCTGGACTATGCCAAATCCGATAAACGGCGAGCGAGTTTTTTAGCCCATTGTCCAGATTTAGTAATAGTTGATGAGGCGCATACCTGTTCGCGTCCAAGTGGTCAAAGTGCTTCACAACAGCAACGTCATCAGTTGGTGAATGAGATCGCGGCAAAGCAAGATCAACATTTAATGCTGCTATCAGCAACGCCCCACAGCGGTATTGAAGAATCTTTTTTGTCAATTTTGGGTTTGATTAAACCAGAATTTGCGGCGATGAATTTAGAATATCTCTCGGAGCAAGAACGGACTAAATTAGCCAATCATTTTATTCAACGTCGTCGTGCTGATGTGAAGCAGTGGCTAGGTAGTGAAACCCCATTCCCTGAAAGATTATCCACTGAGCTTAGTTACAAGCTTACGCGAGAATATCGGGAATTATTTAATGAGGTTTATGATTTTGCACGGGGCTTGGTTAAGGGTGTTACCGATAATATGTCTTATGCTCAAAAGCGGGGACGTTATTGGGCGGCGTTAGCGCTGATTCGTTGTGTGATGTCATCACCTGCGGCGGCGGTGGCGACCTTAAGTAAACAGGTGGAAAAACGTGAGGTTTCGGAGCGCTTAGAGGCAGAAGCGATCGATGAAGATTTGATGGCATCCTATGTTTATGATCCGACGGAACAAGAACAGTCTGCCGATGCTCAGCCCACATTAGCGATCGAGCAGGGACAGCAACAATATCGAGATAGCGATCGCCGTAAGCTCAAAGCCTTTGTCCAATCCGCTGAAAAGCTTTACGGGGCAAAGGATGCCAAGTTGCAACAGGCGATCGCCACAGTAATCACGCTTCTCAATGAAGGATATCATCCGATTATCTGGTGTCGTTATATTGCCACGGCGCAGTATGTGGCAAAGCATTTGGGCGATGTGCTGAAGCAAAAACTGGATAAAAAAGGTAATCGCTTGCGGGTGTTGGCGATTACGGGCGAGCAATCGGAAGATGAAAGAGAGATATTTTTAAATGAACTAGGAAGCTATGAACTGAGAGTATTAGTGGCGACAGATTGCTTGAGTGAAGGCGTAAACCTGCAAGAACATTTCTCGGCAGTGCTGCACTATGACTTACCTTGGAATCCAAACCGACTGGAACAGCGTGAGGGTAGAGTCGATCGCTATGGACAAAAAGCGTCTGAGGTGAAATGCGCCTTACTCTGCGGACAAGACAATCCCATTGATGATGTGGTTTTGAAAGTATTGATTCGCAAGGCGGTTAAAATCCATCGATCCTTGGGCATTACTGTGCCTGTGCCAATGGATAATGCCAATATTACCGAGCGAATTTTTAACTCTTTATTTGAATACGAATCGGCAGGTGTACAGCTTTCTATTTTTGATGCTGGCTCACAGTTGGCGCTACTGGACGCTGAAATGAATCGGATTTGGGAGCAAGCTGAGGAAAAAGTTAGCCGTACAAGGTTTGCTCAGAGGGCAATTACTTCGGAAGATGTGCAACAGGAATTAATTGAGTCCGATCGCGTGTTGGGTAGTGCTACAGAAATTGAGCGCTTTGTGCGATCGGCTTGTGGGCGTTTGAATGCCTCACTCATTCCCAAAACGATCCAAAAGCATCCTTGCTATCTGTTGCCAAATATCCCGTCCCAGATTGCTCCGAGTCTGTCCGCATTCTTAGGCGATCGGCAAAAGTTAACTCTTTCCTTTGTCAGTCCTACGCCTGATGGGGTGGAATTTATTGGGCGCAATCATCCCCTAGTCGAAAGCTTGGCGCGATTTCTATTAGAGGATGTCTTGAGTAATACAGTCGATCCTGTGGCAGCGCGGTGTGGTTTCACAGTGACAGATGCCGTTACTAAACGCACGACGTTATTACTATTGCGCTTGCGGCATCTGATTGATAGCCCCAAACAAGGATTCAAGGAGGATAGAAGCTTGCTAGCTGAAGAATGTTTAGTCGTTGGATTTACAGGAACATCTGAAAATCCGATTTGGCTAGAGCAAAGTGAGGCTTTACGGTTAATCGAAACGGCTCGACCTGTTGCCGATCCGCCTAGTTTGGGACTGGTGCGATCGGAGTTACGGGACTTGTTAGAAAGTATGGAAGATTTGCAGGAGGAGTTGGAATTAATTGCGAAGTCGCGATCGCAGGATTTAGCGCAATCTCATCGTAGAGTTAGAGCAATTACGAAGGAGGGACAGGTGAAGGTGAAGGCTCAGTTACCAATGGATCTGCTCGGTGTCTATGTTTTGAAACCTAAGTAGTTCAGAGTAGTCAAGGCTTTAGCCTCTCATATCTTCAAACTCAAAGGCTAAAGCCTTACTACGGGATATACTCTCAACTTAATCACAATACGAGGATAAAGCTATGTTAGCCAATGCTATAAATCCAAATCTACTTAAAAGGACGGTGCTACTCTATCGTGATGAAGATGGCTATTTTATCGTTGAAGTGCCTAGTTTGACTGGCTGTATTAGTCAAGGCGAAACAAGGGAAGAAGCCTTGGCAAATATCCAAGAAGCGATCGCCCTGCATATCGAAGTTTTACAAGATCGTGGCGAACCGATCCCTGATGACAATATTATTGAGGTGATTTCGCTATGAGTAAGTTGCCTGTAATTTCGGGAGCAGACTGTATCAAAGCATTAGAAAAGATTGATTTTGTGGTTAATCGTCAAAGGGGAAGTCACATTACTTTAGTTCGACAAGATCCATCAATTCAATTAACTGTCCCAAACCATAAAACTGTTGCTAAAGGAACTTTGCGATCGATCATTCGAGATGCGGGGTTAACAGTAGATGAATTTATCGCCCTACTCTAAACCCAGAAATTCTTTTTCTTTTCGTAGTCAAGGCTTTAGCCTAAATACCTTCAAACTCAAAGGCTAAAGCCTTACTACGGGTAATTATCTCTTTAAATTAATCGTTCATTAAGCATCATGACCACTACTCAAATCGTCAAAAATAGTACAGGTTTGCATATCGAAGGTAATTTGATTGCGGGGGACTATCTTGCGGATCTGGTTACTGGCAGTATCAAGGGACAAGCGCCCGAAGACTTTGGCTTTGCGAAGGCGGATAAGTTGGCGGATGAGATTGCGACGGTGTGGGGTGAGGCGAAAAAGTTTTGGGCAGGATTTAAAAAATCCCGTGAAGAATCAAGTTTCTCGGAGTCGGGGACTACGGAAACGCGCAAGGCTTGGGTTGTGCCTTTGCTTTATAACTTGGGTTATTTGCCTAGTTTTCGGGGTGAGGCGGAGATTGTTGATGGACAGAGTTTTGCGATTTCGCATCGGGCGGGGGATTGGGGTGGGGAGCTTGCTAAAGCAACTACTACGGTAACTCCTCCGATTCACATTACTGGATGCAAAATAAGACTTGACCATAAGCCGCCGAGTGGAAATCCGAGGCTGTCGGCTCATGGGTTGATGCAGGAATATCTCAATCGGACTGAGCATCTATGGGGGATTACTACCAATGGCTTGCAGTGGCGGTTGTTGCGCGATTCTTCTTTGATGACGCGGCTTACTTATATTGAGTTTGATCTTGAGCAAATTCTCGAAGGGGAAAACTTTGCTGACTTTGGGTTGTTTTATCGCTTATTTCACCGATCGCGTTTACCGCTAGGAATGGATGATGCGAGTGATTGTTTGTTGGAGTTTTATCATCAAGAGACTTTAAAACAAGGGGGACGGGTACGCGATCGCCTAAGAGATGGTGTTGAAAGAGCGATCGCCCAATTAGGAAATGGTTTCTTGCAGTATCCAAAAAATCAAGCTTTGAGGGATAAGTTTGCGGCTAAGGAAATTAGCGATCGCGATTTTTATCGACAAATCCTGTTGCTGATCTACCGCTTACTATTCTTGATGGTGGCGGAGTCGCGCAATTTGTTACTGACGGGGGAAGATCCTGAGAAGGTACGGATTTATGAGGAGTATTACAGCATTGAGCGTTTACGCGCTCTAGCAGAAAAGGCGATCGTTCCTCGCCGCGAAGGATTTCAAGATCTATGGCAAGGGTTGCGGGTGACGTTTTGCCTTTTTGATGAAAATTGGCGCGGTGAGTTGTTGGGACTATCGCCGCTTAATGGTGATTTGTTTGGCTCAACGACTTTGCCTGAACTGAATATGAGTGCGATCGATAATTACGATCTGTTGATTGCCATGCGTTATCTATCGCTCTATGCGCCGACCGATAAGGCGCAACTGCGGCGGGTTAATTATGCGGCGCTTGATGTGGAGGAGTTGGGTAGTGTTTATGAGAGCCTGTTAGATTTTCATCCACAGGTGAGTTTGTCTCAGGGTAAGTATGAGTTTTTGTTAGTGGCGGGTAGCGATCGCAAAACAACAGGAGCCTATTACACACCATCAGAGCTTGTGGCGCAGTTGGTGAAGAGTGCCTTGGAGCCTGTGATTGCAGAAAGGATGAAGGATGCCGATGATTTACAAAAAGCACTTCTGAGTATTAAAGTTTGCGATCCTGCCTGTGGGTCTGGACATTTTCTGTTGGCAGCAGCACGGCGGATTGGGAAGGAATTGGCTAAAGTGCGGACGGGTGAGGCTGCGCCTAGTCCTGAACCTTTGCGTGAGGCGACTCGTGATGTGATTCAGCATTGCATTTATGGTGTGGATATCAATCCCCTAGCGGTTGACCTTTGCAAAGTGGCGCTTTGGATTGAGGGTTTTGCGAAGGGGATGCCGCTTAATTTCCTTGATCATCGCATTAAGTGCGGTAACTCGTTGGTGGGTGTATTAAATCTGGATGTATTAAAGAAAGGGATTCCTGATGAGGCGTTTAAGGCGGTGACGGGGGATGATAAGGCGCTGTCTAGTCAGTTAAAGAAGGCGAATAAGAAGGCAAAAGCAACGGATCTTCAAGGGCAACTCTCGACGGCGGGGCAGTTGGATGATGATTTGGCGGAAATTGCCTCAGCATGGCAGGAGTTGGATTTGATTCCTGAGAATACGCCTGAGTTTGTGAAGCAGAAGAAGGAGCGCTATGAGGCGAATCAACGCGATCGCAAGTGGTGGCGCAGTCGTTCGGCTTGCAATTTGTGGACGGCGGCGTTTTTTATGCCTTTGACTGAACAGAATTTGCAGTTATTGCCAACTACGGCGGCGTTAGTCAGGTTGTTGAATGAGGATCTTAATTCACCTTCTGGTAGTGGGATTGGAGTAAGAGATATTGTTGATGCTGCGAATCAGTTAGCCTCTGAGAAGGGATTTTTTCATTGGGCTTTAGAGTTTCCTGATGTGTTTGAGAATGATGGTTTTGATTGCATTCTCGGTAATCCTCCTTGGGAGCGCATCAAGTTACAGGAAAAGGAGTTTTTTGCTTCGCGGGATGGGGATATTGCGAAGGCGGCGAATAAGTCGGAACGGGAGAAGTTGATTAAGACTTTGCCGACTCAGAAGCCTGAACTGGCGAGGGAGTTTGAGTCGGCGAAGCATGATACTGAGGCACAAAGTAAATTTATCCGCGAGTCGAATCGTTTTCCTTTGACGGCTGTGGGTGATGTGAATACCTATGCGGTGTTTTCGGAGACGGCGAGGGATTTGATTGCGGGGAATGGTAGGGCTGGAATTATTGTACCTACGGGGATTGCAACGGATGATACGACAAAGAAATTTTTTAGCAGCATTGTCAAAAATAAGTCTCTCGTTTCCTTAACTAGTTTTGAAAATGAAGCTTTTATATTTTCTGAAGTTCATCACGCATTTAAGTTTTGTACTTTTATTGTTTCAGGTCATCAATTAAAAACGAAAAATGCTGATTTTATATTTTTCTGTCGTTATTTCTCGGACTTGAATAATCAACAAAGACGTTTCATTTTAAGTACAGAAGATTTTGCTGCTATTAATCCAAATACATTAACTTGTCCAATATTTCGGACTTCGGCAGATGCTGAGATAACTAAGAAGATTTATCAGCGTGTACCTGTGTTAGAAAATGAAAAAACAGGCAAAAATCCTTGGAATATTTCATTTATGACTATGTTTCATATGTCAAATGATAGTAGTTTATTCAGAAATTCTCAAGATAAAAACACATTGCCTTTACATGAAGCCAAAATGTTTTGGCACTATGATCATCGTTTTTCAACTTATGAGGGAGCTTCTCAAGAACAACTAAATTTGGGCGTTTTGCCAAGACCTGAAGATTCACAAAAAGCTAATCCTCATTACATAACTTCTCCACGTTATTGGATTGATTTCAATGATGTAGAAAATCGTTTAGCTAGTAAATGGGATAAAAAATGGTTGATTGCTTTTAGAGATATTACAAATACAACGAACGAACGAACTGCAATCTTTAGTTTGCTGTCTAGAGTTGCTTTAGGTAATACTTCACCTATTTGTTTTATTTCACAAGAGTATATATCAAAAGTTTCTTGCTTAATTGCTAATTACTCTAGCTTAGTTTTTGATTATGTTACTCGCCAAAAGATAGGTGGAACTCACTTAACTTTCCATTATCTCAAACAACTCCCCGTCCTCCCCCCCGATCGCTACAACCAAAACGACATCAACTACATCACCCCTCGCGTCCTCGAACTCACCTACACCGCATGGGACA
The DNA here is from genome assembly GCA_026389365.1 of Cyanobacteriota bacterium. Taxonomy (GTDB): domain Bacteria; phylum Cyanobacteriota; class Cyanobacteriia; order Leptolyngbyales; family Leptolyngbyaceae; genus JAAFJU01. The sequence continues at coordinate 10,018 of JAPLHZ010000387.1, read as the reverse complement.
TCAAACCATTCGCCGACGACCTTTGGAATCCCACACCCCCCCGATCCCAGAGCGAAGTCGAAGGGAGCAAAAACGAAACCCACTCCATCCTCACCCAAGCCAGCGACAAACAACAACTAGGACTTGACCTAGAACTAGACCTCACAGGCAAAAAACAACTCGAACTCACCACCCCACCAGACCCCACCCACCAAACCCACCTTCGCCAACTCATCCTCGAACAATGGCAAGCCAACCGCACCGAATTCCCCGACACCACCCAGACCCCAGATGACAACCTAGAAGGCATTCCCCTCTCCCCTTTCATCTGGCACGAAACCCGCCGCGCCCAAATCCGTGCCGAACTCGATGCCTACTACGCCAAACTCTACGGCTTAACCCGTGACGAACTGCGCTACATCCTCGACCCCGCCGACATCTACGGCTCAGACTTCCCCAGCGAGACATTTAGAGTGTTGAAAAACAACGAAATGAAGAAATATGGCGAATACCGCACCCAACGCCTAGTTCTCGAAGCATGGGATAAACTGGGATATTAGGAGAAAATCTTAATGAAACTACCTAATCCTCAGCAGACCTACATCGACGACAGCAAATTAGTCGGATATTGCCTTAATCCTAGTCATAGTGACGGACAACATAAAGCCCGCGTTTTTAAATCCGCCCTAAACATCACCGTAGATAACCTCCCAGAACTTCAAAGCGCACTTCTAAATGCTGTTAAAAACTATGAAGCAATTCCTGATAAATCAAATCAATACGGACAAAAATATATTATTGACTTCCTCATGACATACCAAGACAAAACCGCAACTATTCATAGCGTCTGGATAGTTCGTTACAACGAAAACTTTCCCCGTTTAGTCACTTGCTACATTATTTAAAAAAGGAGTAAACCCATGAAACTATTAGATGTCGTTGCCCTCTTACAAGATCTCCCAGAATTAGGACTACATCGAGGCAATGTCGGCACAATTGTAGAAGAATACGAGCCAAATGTTTTTGAAGTAGAGTTTAGCGATACCACAGGCAAAGCCTATGCTATTGAAACCCTAAACTCTTCACAACTAATGGTTTTATATCATTACCCCATCACACCTCAAAAAGTTGCAGTTTATGCTTAACAACAAAATGGATACCCTCACCCAATACCGTCAACATATCCAAAACCTCCTAAAAGAACACGCCAGCCTAGTTTGGGATACCCGTATTCGCGCAGAAACAATCTTTGACACCGAACATGACCATTATCAACTTGTCTATGTAGGTTGGCGCAACTCCAAACGAGTCTATGGCGTTGTTCTCCACCTTGACATCATTGATAACAAAATTTGGATTCAGCAAGACGGCACAGAAATTGGCATAGCCAATAAATTAGTAGATCTCGGCATTTCCAAAGCAGATATTGTCCTCGCCTTCGATCCGCCAAACCTCCGCAAATACACCGATTTTGCCGTTAGTTAACATATATACCATTAATCTAAAATTGCCATGTATTTACCAAATCAGACAATTAACAATCCCCTACAAGCCCTCGATGCCCTCTATCAAACTGGCTATCGTAGCAACACCCTCGAACGCGCTCTAAATAAAATCGTTGATATCGAAATAGCGATCGCCCATCGCCAACATACTGAAATCCAAACCAAAATTCAAAACTACGAACAGCAATACCAAATAACCTCAGAAGACTTTTATCAGCGCTTTAATCGAGGTGAGTTAGGTGATACTGCGGACTTTATGGAGTGGAGTGTCTTTTACGATCTGCGTCAAGCAATTCGCGAGCGCCTGAAAATCTTGCAACCACAGGTAAACTAATGGATGCAGAGCAATATCTAAGTGAGATTAAAACTAAGCTAATTATTAGTCCTGCCATTCTTTCTTTTACCGTTGTAGAAGAACAAGATTTAAGCGATCGAGGCTACTTTCGAGCTAGAGTCATCCTTGCTAATAATGATTTTCTAGAAGTTTCTGAATACTTCATCGTTGATAGCAATAAAACTATGCCACAACGCTATCGTTATCAATGGATGGATGATACACAGTCAAATCTACGCAGACGGTGGGACAATGTTCCACATTTCCCAAATCTTCCCAATTTTCCCTATCATATCCATATTGCCTCTGAAGGTAATGTTGAACCAAGCCAAGCGCTAGGGATTTTGGAAGTATTACAAATTATTGAAAAAGAAATTGCTGAAAACTAGCCATGACCTTTAGCCTCACCTTTACTCCAACCTTCTTGAATGAACTCATTGGCATCCCGCAAAATGTGTTCAAACGAGTTTCTAAAGCCACCAAATTATTAGAACGCGATCCCATCTCTGCCGAAGGGGATGCCAAAAAGCTCAAAGGTTATGAAAATGTCTATCGCATCCGTATTGGTGACTATCGCCTGTTTTATGCGATCGGTACGGGTTGGGTAAAGCTGCTGAGTGTCCGCAAGCGCAACGAGCGCACCTATGAAACCGAAATTCCTAATGTCGTAGCGCCAGAAACCACCCTCGATCGCCAGTCCGTAAAACCGAAGAAGGTGGCTGTATCTTCTTTCTCAACTTGGGAAAGTGGTGATGAGGCTAAAGCCTTGACTACTTTACCTTTCGCACTTACAGAAGATATCTTGCAACAATGGCAGATTCCCGCAATATATTGGACAGCGATCGCCAAAGTGAATAGCGCTGAAGCATTGCTAGAGGTAGATATGCCCGATCGCTTGCTAAATGTGATTCTGGATAACCTTTATCCGCGTTCCATTGAAGAAATAGACACACAGCCCGAATTTGTCCTCAGTCAAGCCGAAGACCTCGATCGCTATTTTGCGGGCGATCTCAGTGCTTTTTTACTCAAGCTCAGCGACGAACAAGAAAAATTAATTCAATTTGGCAGCAATGGCACAGTCCTGATCAAAGGTGGCGCAGGTACTGGTAAATCTACCCTTGCCCTCTATCGCATCAAAAAATTAGTAGAGCAGGGCTGCACCTCCATTTTATTTACCACCTACACCAATGCGCTCGTTTCCTATTCCGAACAGTTATTAGAACAATTACTAGGCTGTCCTCCTGCGGATAAAGGGGTAGAAGTAACCACGATTGATGCGATCGCCCGCCGCTATTTCGTTACCACAGGTAAAACTACACCATTCATCGATCGTGATAAATGTCTATCACTATTAGTCAAAGCCCTAGAGCAGACTAATATTCCTGCCCAAAATGTATTCGATCGTCAAGTCAAACTGCAAACATTACAAAAACTGGGTTTGCCCTACCTCCTCGATGAAATCTTACAAGTGATCGAAAATTGGGGCATTCGCACTCTTGATGATTACATCGCCCACGATCGGCGTGGTCGCGCCGTGCCATTGCGGCAAAATATCCGTGAAGCAATTTGGGCAGTCTATGAAACATGGGGAAAGTTACTAGCTAAAAATGGCAGCCTTACATGGGAGCAGCTACGCCGCCAAGCTCTTGAAGTTGCCCAAAATTTAGTTGATAAGCCCTATCAAGCGATCGTCATCGATGAAGCTCAAGACTTCTCCCCCGTTGCCCTGCGCTTTTTACTTAACCTCACTCCCAACTTCGACAATATTTACATCACCGCCGATGCTTCCCAATCCATCTATCAGCGCGGCTTTAGCTGGAAGCAAATCCATGAAGATTTGAAAGTCACGGGACGGACGCTGATCCTCAAACAAAACTATCGCAACACCCAACAAATAGCGATCGCCTGTACCGATATTCTGCTTGGCACAGAAGCAGGCGATCCCGAATGCTTGCAGCAAATACCCTCTTTACATATCGGCGATCCTCCTTTGCTCTTGCTAAGTAACGATCAAAATCAAGAACTAGCCGCTATTCGCGATTTTTTAATAGACTCCGCCAAACGGTTCCGCCTGCCCCTGCATGGTAGCGCCATCCTTTGCCCAAATAACTACAGCGCCGAAACCTATGCCAAACAGTTATCACAGTTGGGACTCAAAGCCAAATTTGTTTCAGGTAAAAAGATCGATCTTAAAGCTCCCTACATTAAAGTTCTGACACTCCATTCCGCTAAAGGTTTAGAGTTCCCTTTTGTAGTAGTCACGGGTTTAGCAGCAGGTAATTTCCCAAGCTTCAATAGTGATTTACCGACAGAAGAACATTCTAAAATCTGCGATGAACAAAGGCGATTATTTTATGTCGGTTGTTCCAGAGCCATGCGATCGCTAATGGTCTGTGGCTCCTCCTCCCATCCCTCTGAATTTATTGAAAACCTCAAAGCCCCCTACTGGAAAGTCTTAAATTAAAATTATGTCCTCAAAACTATCTCTGCAATTACAAAACCTGATCCAACAGCCTGAAGCCGTGTTACATACTTTTGCGGGCATGATTGTCGATGGAAATGTGGCGATCGACTGCTCAGGAGTTGAAGCCGCAGATATTAATGAGTCTCAATTGCAAATTCTCTTTGGAGAAATCCGTGAAAAATGGGACTTCACACAACACGGTGAATCCCTCGATCCTGCGACTATGAGCGATTCTCTAGCAGAGAAATTACTTAATTGGTTTGAAAATAAGCCAGTCGTTAAAGTTAGTAATCAAATTATTAATCTTAACGATTCTCTTCCCACTCCATCTCTCAACATCTTTGCTCAACGCGATCGCATCATCAATGAATATCGCAGCTACATCGAAAGCTTTCTCAAAATTGCCCATCCTCGACTCAAGGAATTTGTCGAACAGGCGTTAAACGATGGACATCTCTGGACACCACCCCTCCTGCAACTAACTCCCGAATATCAAAAAGGACGTACCACCAGCGAACTGATTTCCGCAGGCATCTTACATCCAGATTGTTCCCAATATTTCCGCACTGATAAAGGACAACCCTTTCACTTTCGCTACCACCAAGAACAAGCCTTTGAAATTGCCCATCGTCAAGAAAACTATGTTGTCACCACAGGTACCGGATCGGGCAAAAGCTTAACGTATATCGTGCCAATTTTTGATGACCTAATCCGTAATCCTGACCAAACAGGCGTTAGGGCAATTTTGGTATATCCCATGAATGCCTTAATTAATTCCCAAGAAAAAGAACTAACCAAATTCCTCGAAAATGTTACGGATACTCATATTCGCGTTGAAAAATATACGGGACAAGAAAACCTGAGCGAGAAAACCCGCATTCAAAATGATCCGCCGCAAATCCTGCTCACGAACTATGTAATGCTCGAATTGATGCTTTCGCGTACCCATGAAGCACCATTTGTCAAATCCCCAAATTTAAAATTTCTTGTCCTCGATGAGTTGCACACCTATCGCGGTCGTCAAGGCGCAGATGTAGCAATGCTAATCCGTAAACTGAAGCAACGGTGTGGTCAAAAGCTGATCTATATCGGCACAAGCGCCACCATGTCCACCCAAGGCGATCGTCATGATATCCGCAAGACGATTTCAGCTGTCGCCAGTAAACTTTTCGGCTCGGAGGTCAAAGCCAATCATGTGATCGATGAAACCCTCAAACGTTCCATCGATCGCCCTGAGCCTGACCTTGAAGAATTAAAGGCGGCGATCGCCAACCCCTTACCCGAACCATCAGATTCTCAAACCGATCTAACTCTTTTTCGTCAACATCCTCTCCCTGCTTGGATTGAGATGAATTTTGGGCTAAAAGATGACAATGGACATTTAATCCGTCGTACTCCCATCGCCATCTCTACTGGTGCAAAGCACCTCGCTGAACTGACAGGACACCTAGTCTCTGAATGCGAACAAAAACTTACCGATGTATTGCTATGGGGCAGCCGAACAAAAGGTTTAACTTTTAGACTGCATCAGTTTATCTCCCAAGGCGGCAGTGTCTATGCCACCCTTGAGCCAAAAGATCAGCGACACCTTACCCTTGACGGACAATACAGCACCACAGGCGATCGCTTGCTGTTCCCCCTCGTCTTTTGTCGCGAATGCGGACATGATTACTACATGGTCCGGTGCGATCGCGAAAATCATAAAATTACACCGCTACTCCCCAATGCGATCGACTTTGACCCCGATAACACCGAAATTCAAGAAGGCTATATCAGCCTTGATGAGCCTAATTTGTGGAGTGACGAAGATTGCGATCGCTTGCCTGATAGTTGGTTTAAAGTTACCAAAAAGAATGGAAGACAACCCAAGAAAGCTAACGATCCACGTATTCCTCAAAAGCTAATGATTCTACCCAACGGTACGATTACTGATAAATTAACCGAGGGTATTCCTTGTTGGTTTGTCAAAAAACCTTTTAGCTTTTGCCTCAACTGTGAAATTGTGCATGATGGACGCAAAAAGGAGTTTACCAAGCTTTCTCGACTGAGTAGTGAAGGACGTAGCAGTGCCACCACTTTGCTCTGTCTTTCCACTGTTGAGGAACTTAAAGCAAGTCTCGGTGAAAATAATCATGCTGCTAAGGTTCTGAGCTTCACCGATAATCGTCAAGATGCTTCATTGCAAGCAGGGCATTTTAATGATTTTGTGCAAACTACATTTCTGCGATCGTCTTTATGTGCGGCTTTGGCTAAAGCCAAACTACTTACTCATGAGGCGCTGGCTCAAGCTGTATTCAAGGAAATGAATTTGCCCGAAGAGGAATATGCTAAAGAACCAGCCCCCTTTGATACCAGTAGAAGAAATGAGCGCGTTTTTCGGGAGCTATTGGAATATCGACTTTACGAAGACTTACGACGCGGTTGGCGATTACTGCAACCGAACTTAGAACAATGTGGCTTACTAGAAATCCAATATCAAGGATTAAGAGAAAATTGTAATGATGAAGGACTATGGCAAACTATTGATCATCCTATCCTCAGTAAAGCATCACCTCAAGAGCGATTTATTGCGATTAAGGAACTGCTCGATTTATTACGGCGCGAACTAGCGATTGATGCCGAGCTATTAGATGCAGAACAAGTAGAGCGACTATACAAAAAAGTTACTCAATCTATTAGCGATCGCTGGAAATTTGAACTAGATGAAAAGCTTTACACTGCAAAATCGGCAATCTTCATCAAGGATAAAGATAATACTAGTTCAACGAGCAAAGCAAAGAGTAAATCTGCCAGTAGATTCAATGGAAAGGAGACGATCTCCCTAAGTAAGCGCAGTCGAATCGGGCGATTCTTGAGTAGTAGTGCGGCATGGTCATGGTTAACTGAATCACTCTTAGAGCCAGCCTACCAAGAATTATTAGAAAAATTAATCGCAGTTTTACGCGCTTCAGGCTTTCTGTCTGGAGATGCTAAAACCGTACAGCTTTGTCTCGCTAAAATTGAATGGCACGCTGTCACCTTAGATCAAATTCCTGTTAGCTTACTTACTTCCAAGCGGCTCCAAGGCAGCACTACTAACCAAACTAACACCAATAAATTTTTCCAAACCCTATACACAAGAAACGCAAGCAGTATTAAAAATCTCGAAGGTCGGGAGCATACGGGACAAGTCACTAATGAAAACCGCGCTAAGCGTGAAGAAGACTTTAGAAATGGTAAAATTGCCGCTTTATTCTGTTCCCCAACAATGGAGCTAGGGATTGATATTTCAGACCTCAATGTGGTGCATATGCGAAATATCCCCCCTAGTCCCGCTAACTATGCTCAGCGGAGTGGACGGGCAGGACGGAGCAATCAAGAAGCCTTGGTGATTAGCTATGCCTCCGTCGGCAGTGGACACGATCAATATTTCTACCAGCGTCAAGGACAAATGGTTTCAGGGGTGGTTGAGCCTCCAAAACTAGAACTTGCTAACCAAGATCTAATGCAGTCCCATGTTTATGCTATTTGGTTGGCACAGACTGGCGTAGATTTAAAAAAATCCATGAATCAATTGCTGAACATGGATCTGACGGACTACCCTCTTAATGACGATCTTCGATCTGTATTTCGATCTACAAGTACGGGCGATCGCTTGCAAAAATGTATTGAATCTGTGCGAGAAGTCCTAGCCGATCGGTTCTGTCAAGCTGATATTAATCGTGCTAGTTGGTACAATGACGACTGGATACGCAGTACCCTTGAAGATGCCCCTAATGCCTTCGACCGTGCCTGCCAACGTTGGCGAGATCTATATGCCGCCGCAGTCAAGCAAAGGGAAGAAGCCAGAAAGATTAGCGATCGCTTTGCCGCAGGTGGAATTAGTAATGCCGAGAGAGACAATGCTGAGAATCTAGAAATTGAAGCGAAAAGACAAATAAACTTACTAATAGGGGCAACTAGTAACCAAAATCGCAACTTATCCGAACAGGAGTTTTCTCCCTACCGATACTTTGCTACGGAAGGCTTTCTCCCTGGATACAACTTCCCTCGCCGCCCCATTCGCACCTACATTCCTTTTGATGGCGGCAGATTCATTTCTCGCCCTCGTAGTGTTGCCATCCGTGAGTTTGCACCCTCAAATATTGTCTATTACGAAGGCAGTAAATTCCAAATTGCTAAAACCAAAATATCTGTTAGTGGCATTCAAGATGAATATACACAAGCTGCTTTTTGCTATTCCTGTGGCTACTTTCATGAAGGACAATCTGGATGGAAAAGAGAAACCTGTGAGAACTGCGGTGCAAAACTTGAGGATAAAGGTAGATTAAATGCCAAAACACAGTGTTTACTGGAAATGAATACGGCATCAACTAAACGCCGTCAACGCATTACTTGTGATGAAGAAGAACGCCTAAAATATGGCTACACGATGACCTCCCACTTTCGCTATGCCACCAACAAGCGCGAATTTGCTAAAGTTTTAGCCCAAGGCGATCGATCTACAGAATGCTTACTAGAACTTAGCTATGGAGAAACTGCCAATTTATGGCGCGTCAATCGAGGATTAAAAAATAACCGTGAAGAGATTGGCTTCAAGCTAAATCCTAAAACAGGTGAATGGGGAGATTTTAAAGAAGATCAGGCAGCAAGCAATCAAGTTACTAACCCTGAAGATTTACCCCACAATCAAGTTCTACTCAAGGTACAAGAAACTTCCAATATTCTCGTAATCGAACCTCAGAATATCCCCAAGGAGAATCAAGAGGCATTTCTTGCTACATTACAATATGCCCTAGAGAGAGCTATTCAAGCAGTATATATGCTCGAAGAAAATGAGTTGTCCTCCGAACGTCTTGGCAACGGTCAGTATTTATTATTCTGGGAAGCTGCGGAAGGTGGTGCAGGTGTTCTATCTCAAATTATTAGTGACCCTCAAGCATTCCAACGTATTGCCGCTGAAGCACTAGATATCTGCCACTTTACCCCAGATAAAACCAAGCCTGATTGTGTAAAAGCTTGTTATGAATGCCTTTTGTCCTATAGCAACCAATTAGATCATGCCTTACTCGATCGTCATCTAATTCATGACTACTTAGATAAGTTAACAACTAGCCTAATCGAGCGTCATTCTCCAAATATCAGCAGAGAAGAACAATATCAAGCCCTACTTTCCCAAACAGATCCAAACTCCGATTTTGAGCGACAAGTTCTTCAGGAAATTTACGACCAGCATTACAAGTTACCTGATACGGCCCAATACTTCATTGAAGAAGCAAGCATCAAACCTGACTTCGTTTACCTTAATGAAAAAATTGCGATTTTCTGTGATGGCTCCGTTCACAACTCTCCCGAACAGCGAAAAAACGATCGGCGCGATCGCGACAATCTAAGAGACTTGGCAAACTTTTATGTGTTAGCTCTCCGCTATGACCAAGACTGGCGTTCAGAGATACAAGGTCTAAAGTTGCACTAGTAGACCGTCAAGCGTCAGCAATTCTCATTATGAAAGTAAGCTAGCCAAACCGTGGATATAGGGATATTGTTAATGGCATCATGATGGACGCAAGGCAGGAGCTTTGAAAGAACTAGGCTCGTTTGACACAATTGTAGAATTTTTTGGTTCTCCTAGAATTGCCGTGGTCGGCATCCAGATATAGCGTTCATCGATTGGCTGTAAAATCAAGATGTTAGCCAGCAAGCGAGGGGCCTCATGGAGAATCAGATTCACATTCCACTCGATTTACCGGATGTCCG
>JAPLHZ010000193.1 GCA_026389365.1 Cyanobacteriota bacterium | reverse complement strand
TGTGAATCGTCTCTTTCAACGCCTCACTCTCGACCTTAATGGGTATACGCGATTTCCAGCAACCTAAATTCCCTAGGATTGTCAATTGCCTTCAAACCACATCTAGCGTCCTCCACGGGAATTCTGGGAGAACCAGATTTATCTAGGCCACTTTATTACTGTCTTAACCGTATCGAGCATGGCCTATGCCGAAGTGGAGCCGATTTGTAACTTGGCCGAAGTCTTTGCACGACGGTATGCATCCATGATTCGGTTTCATGAGTTTATGCGGCCAAAGGGACGGATAGCGCGGTATTGAGCCATGCGGACCAAATTCCGACTTATTCCTTCAGCGGGAAAGTAGAGTTTGAGACTCTTAGTTTTGGTTATGATGCCGATCGTCCGGTACTCAAAACTATCAATCTCCGAGTCGAACCTTACCAAACGGTAGCTTTAGTGGGCCGATCGGGTTCAGGAAAGTCCACATTAGTCAAGCTTTTATTTCGTTATTTTGAAGCGACGACCGGAACCATTCGGATTGATGGGACCGATATTCGCCGACTGGATGTCACGGGCTATCGACGACGACTAGCGATTGTGCATCAAGAAGTGGATGTCTTCAATGGCACGCTCTGGGACAATTTGCGTTATGGCAACCCCGCCGCCACTGAGGAAGAAATCTTCCAAGCCTGTCGGATTGCCCAAGCTGAAGATTTTATGAAAGCCCTTCCTCAAGGCTTCGCAACCATTGTGGGAGAACGCGGCGTGCGATTGTCGGGTGGTCAACGTCAACGGCTCGGCATTGCACGGGCACTAATTATGAAACCCGATATCTTAGTCTTCGATGAAGCGACATCAAGTCTGGACTATGAGTCTGAACGGGCGATTCAAGTGGCGATGCGATCGCTTTTTGGAACTTGTACTTTGATCATCATTGCCCACAGACTTAGCACCGTCCGCGAGGCCGATCAAATAATAGTTTTAGATCAAGGTGAAATTCAAGAAGTGGGTGACCATGAATCATTGGTCAACTCCGGGGGCATCTACGCCCGACTCAACGCGCTCCAGGAAAGTGGGGACATGTTCTAGGACTGAGAATACATGGCGACTAAGGATGCACCGGGTTAATCTTAGTTAACGCCCTCAGGTCATCGATCGTCGCCTGCCCAAAGAGAGAATTTGAAGGGTCTCTTACGTAATTTCTCAGACATGATTATCCTTACGCACTGATTTCCTATGAGACTTGTTTTTAGTTTGGTTTTGTCTGGCTTGTGGACACTCAGTCTTCAGGATTTTACGATCGCTCAGACTTGCCCCCGGCCCGTTCTAAATCGTCTCGTGTCTCACAAAATCTTATCTGGTGAGACGTTGGCGACGATCGGACAACGCTATAAAGTCACGCCAGAGACGATTATGGGATTTAATCCTCAAGTCCGATCGGGGTTGCCTGTGGGAGAAACAATTGTTATTCCTCCGTTCAATGGCATCCGAGTCAATGTGCCCTCAGGAACGCTAATTCGGGATGTGGCTCAGCGATATAAAGTTCGTGGTGATTTACTGTTTGAACTCAATGGCTGTCAACCCGCGCCATCTGTATTATTTGTTCCCGGTATCGTTTGGTCGCCTGGTTACGATACTCGCCCAACAGTTCCAAGCAGTGTTCTCAAGTTTGTGTCTCCGTTGTCGCCCATCGGTAAAGTCCTAACCGAATTCAGTTCCATTTCTATGCGTGATGGTGAAACCCATTCGGGACTAGACCTTGCGGCAACGATCGCGGCCCCAGTTTATGCGGTGGTCGATGGAACTGTAGCGTTCTCTGGCCTTCAAGGCAACTTCGGCAATCTGGTTGTGATAAATCATGCCAAGGGCTATCAGACGCGCTATGCCCAATTGTCAAAATTGACGGTGAAGGTGGGGCAGCAGGTGAAAGCGGGGGAGACGATCGGTGCTGTTGGTCAGACGGGAAGTCCTAGTGCGAAGGAACCCCATTTACATTTTGAGGTGCGATCGAATACTAAGTTGGGCTGGGTGGCGGAAGACCCGTTGCCATGGTTGGGATTGAAGTAAGTACGACGATATAATGTGAATATTGAAGCAAATCGGAGGTCGTTCGAATGACAGTTTCAACCGAAGTATGGCCGATCGCTGTTCAACGGCGCATGACGTTAGAGGAGTACTTGGATTATGACCATGGCACCGATTGTCGGTATGAGCTTGAGGATGGAGTTTTAGTTGAAATGGGTGCTGAGAATCCGACTAATAATGTAATCGCAAGTTTCTTATTTTCTATCTTCTTAGGGATGGGGATCCCTTACTATCGGCTAATTATAGCTATAGCCAGCTAGGTTAGGACATAAGATAGAAAGAAAGCGAATTGTCTGAGCAATCACAATGCCAAAACCATATAGTTCCGATTTACGGCAAAAGGTAATGCAAGCAATCGAAATGGATGGGCTAAAGAAAAAT
>JAPLHZ010000135.1 GCA_026389365.1 Cyanobacteriota bacterium | reverse complement strand
ATTTTTCTTTAGCCCATCCATTTCGATTGCTTGCATTACCTTTTGCCGTAAATCGGAACTATATGGTTTTGGCATTGTGATTGCTCAGACAATTCGCTTTCTTTCTATCTTATGTCCTAACCTAGCTGGCTATAGCTATACCTGTCCTCGTCTGTGGTAGTGAGTCAGCGATCGTTATTTCACCGCGATCGAAGTCAATTCTTTTCCACTGGATCCCTATACCTTCTGAAGGTCTACATCCAGTTAAAAATAAAAAAGTCACAAAATATTTATAGACTGGTTTATTTTCTTCAAAGCCATTAATAATAGTCTTCATTTCCTCAACAGTAAAAGGCTTGATCTGACTTCTTTCAATCTTTCTTTTTTTTAAATCTAAATAAGGATTTACAGTAGCTAATCCTTGCTTCATTGCCCATACAAGACAGCTACGCAATAATCTAAGCCTCACGTTATAGGTAGATGGTTTATGGGATTCAGAGGATTTTAGTAGCCATTTAGAGCAGTCTAAGGAAGGTTGTGGTTTAACCTTGACTATCATTCTCCGAACCGGGCGATAGTGATTTAATTTTGTATCCTCAGAAATATTTAGACTATCCACCCATAAATCCCAGACTTCGATGAGGGTAGAGGTCTTAACTTTTTTAATGACATCTTGAGTTGTTTTTTCTGTCAACGTTTCATGATGTGGATAATCCTCTGTATATCTTTTGAGCGATGTATCAAAATTCCTTAGTAGAATATCTAACTCAATTTTTGAGCAGACAAGTTTGGCTCTGGCAATATCGATCGGGTTTGAATATTTCGCTCTAGGATTTATATTATATCGAGTCCCTTCAAACTTAAATCGGATCCGTATTGAACCATTATTATTAATAGGAGTAATATCCATTTGACCTAAAAAGAACCTAAAAAGAGCCTAATTACTAATTTTTAGGATTCTTGAAAGTCCCACAACCCTTGCTATATAAAGGATTTAGCCAAAATCGCGACTTCACGACCGATGATATCTTAGAATCCGCTAGCCAAATGGTTCCCTTAGCTCGCACCGCTCAAGACCAGATCGACGCACTCCAAGCTTGGGCCGCCTCTGGAAAAGCCCGCCTCGCCTCGAAACACAACAGCCTCAGCGATCGAATCCAACAACAGATGCAGCAACCCGAATAATCTCTCTTACACTGAACGAATATACTGAACGAAGTTTATGAAGAATGATGAGTTGGGATGCGCTGGTTAGCTAAAACATTTACAGGACTATTATTGGCTGCGACCTTGCTGGCGGTGGGTGGTTACTTTGCTTTCAACTACTTGATGACCCAATTGACCAAGCTGCCTCCAAAACCAACGTTTCCTAACGACAATCCTGATTTTGTGAAGAAAAATAACAAGCCGCAAAGTCCAAAGTCGGCACTTAAACCCAACAATAAAGAGCCGAAAGAACTGAATAAAGAGGTTACTAAAAAACCATTGCCACCGGGATCCTTTGAAGGACGTGTCACCTATGCCGAAGGTTTAATTCTTCGAGATGGCTCCTCACGGGGATCCGCAACGATCGGGAGTGTCGCCTTTAATGAAAAAGTCATTATTCTAGAAACCACTGCGGATAATGAATGGCAAAAAATTCGGACGAAAAATGAGAAAGACGGATGGATTCGAGGTGGGAATGTCCAAAAGGAATAAGAGTCGCACGGCTTAAGGCTAATGAGTTGTCGCAGAAAATAAAGGGCCGCTATTACACCCTCTAAGCGGTAAGTTAGGCATTAGGATAGAGAATCCGTTAATATACTGAATATATCGCATGTCCTGCGATCGTCCTGCAAATTTTATTGAGCCATCTTCCAGCGGAGATTTTCTGCCATGTCCCTCTTATCACCTCAGCTATCACCTCGCCAAACCTCTAGCCATTCTCGCCCCATGCGATGGACAATCCGAACCCTGAGCTTGGTTCTAGGGTTGCTAATTTTGGGGTTTGGCAATGCAGCGATGGCGCTTCAGAGGGGCGATCGGGGCAGCGAAGTCTCCGCCTTACAAAACCGTCTTACGTCTCTCGGTTGTTATTCGGGTGAAGTGACTGGAACCTTTGGACCACAGACAGAAGCCGGGGTAAAATTCTGTCAACAGCAATTTAATTTGACCGCCGATGGCATTGTGGGATCTCAGACCATGGCGGCATTGAAGGGTTCAGGTTCATCGGCAGACTTAATGCCTCGCACCGTAGGAAATACCTCAGGCAATTTTCCAATGGTGATCGCAAATTCTCGTGAAGTGCTGCTTCAACGGGGCGATCAGGGCAATAATGTCACGGAATTACAAATCCGTCTTCAACAGTTGGGATACAACACAGGCGGGGTCGATGGCATATTCGGCGGCATGACAGAATCAGCCGTTCAGCAATTGCAACGATCGGCTCAGTTGACCAGTGATGGAAAATTTGGCCAACAGGAATTAGCCGCTTTGACTTCGATGCAGCCCATTAGTGTGGTCCCAACTCGGCCTTCCGATACGGTCATTAGTTTAGGGTCCCTCGCGCCCGGTGCAGAAAATTCTGATGTCACCCGCTTACAACAACGTTTGAAAGACTCCGGCTACTTCCAAGGCCAAACGACGGCTTACTACGGCACCAAAACCGAAAGTTCCGTATCAAGTTTTCAACGCGATCGGGGCCTATACGTCACAGGCATTGCCGATGCCCAAACCCTCCAAGCCTTAGGACTGCGATCGGGTTCGGTGAGTTCGTTGCCTCCAAGGTCTTCCGGTAGCCCATTTAACTCACAAGGGTTTACTCGCCAATTCCCCGATCGTCCCGCCACGCCCAATTCACGCTATCTCGTTGTAATTCCGAAGCAAAATAGTGAGACCTTGGGCCAAGTTCGTCAATTGATCCGCAATGCTCAAGCTTACTCATCTAGCAAGGGCGACTATATTGCAGCAGGGAGCTTCTTGAAACGGTCGGACGCTGAAAAACGATCGCAGAATCTCCGGGCCTACGGATTAGATGCTCGCGTAGATTATCAATAAGGCAACGCCTTAGCGATCGGATTGGTTGAAAAGTGACACAGAGTGTAGAAACCTTGTTTTAATAAAGAACGTCTCTTGAAATTGTGCCCCTTTCCATATTTTGGATTTTTCCCTTGGACCCCATGAGTAAACTTAATAAGCCCACGTCCTATAATCCGCAGCATGAGGATAATCCTTTGCTAGAAGTTCTAAAGACAGTTGGGCTGAGTGCCGTCTTGGCGGTGGGAATTAGACAATTTGTTGCCGAGGCGCGATACATTCCGTCGGAGTCGATGCTACCGACGTTAAAAGTGAACGATCGGTTGATTATTGACAAAGTTAGCTATCGTCTCAATCCACCTCAGCGCGGTGATGTGGTGGTGTTTAATCCAACCCAGGCGTTGGAAGATCAGAATTATCATGATGCCTTTATTAAGCGCGTGATTGGGCTACCGGGCGATCGGGTAGAGGTGCGCGGTGGTCAAGTAATTATCAACGGTACGGTGCTGCGAGAAAACTACATTCAAGAGCGTCCGCAATATCAGTTGGATACGGTGGTCGTTCCGGCGGATCAATACATGGTGCTGGGGGACAATCGCAACAATAGTTATGACAGTCATTATTGGGGTTATGTGCCGAAGGATAAAATTATTGGCCGTGCTGTGGTGAGGTTTTGGCCCTTCGATCGGTTGGGGGGCATCAAGCCTGACGAGGCGGCCAAAGAACTTCCTCCGCTGCAAACTCCAACTAGTCCTGAACCCGTCGGGCCAGATTCGGGGGCGAAGACGGATCAACCAATTCCAGAACGATCGCCGGATGTGAAACCGGATGTGAAACCGGATGTGAAACCGGATGTGAAACTGCCAGAAGCCTCTCCAACGCCGTAGTTCTCTTGACTAACAACGATCGCCTACAGCAAACTTAAAACCACAATCGCTGCGAATTAATCTCGTATTTATATCCTAAATCTCTTCCCTTTCGGATGCCTATCTAGGTAATAGGCATTTGAATTTTAAATTCTGTTCCTTTGCCAAGGGTTGACGCAAAAGTCAGCTTTCCGTTGTGTCTTTCTGTAATTATTTGATAGCTAATAGCCATCCCCATCCCTGTCCCCTTACCAACAGGCTTAGTAGTAAAAAATGGATTGAAATTTTTTTGCTGAATTTCTTCAGAAATGCCAATACCGTTATCGGCAATTACAATCTCAATATATTAGACATTAAAGGAAATAGTGAGTACTAATTATGTTGAATAAATGATTGATGTGCAAACTACATTTCTCTCATTTATTCTCTTTCTTATCCATCTCTATTCAACTTCTTCTCTAGATTAGGCTGATTTTAGGCATT
>JAPLHZ010000124.1 GCA_026389365.1 Cyanobacteriota bacterium | reverse complement strand
TCCAGTTGTCCTGCCCAGCAAACGTCATCGGGCAGTGGGTAAAGAAACGGGAAAGACCAACTATATTGAGAGATTCAACTGTACGTTACGACAACGAGTATCAAGACTCGTCAGAAAGACTTTATCCTTTTCCAAGAAGTTAGAAAATCACATCGGAGCCATTTGGAATTTTATTCATCATTACAACGCTTCTTTACCTGCTCGTTCATCCTTTCCTTTTTAGGACTACCGGTAAATCTTCCAATAATCAAACCTCTCAAAAGTAGGAGGAGTCCTAAAATCTTAAGTATGGCTCTGCCTAATTAGTGAGGACGTGGCTTGTTTAAGGACAGAGTCAATAGCCTCCCTCAATTACAGGAATCACGCAACAACTTACGAACACGGCTTTTAATACAAGTCCACTAATTTCTAATTCTGCTGAGGAATAGGAAATCATTTAGATCTAGGGATTAGGCCTCATCGTAGAGGTTCCTAAATAAATTCAAGAAAATATTTCAATAAAAAAGTACGATCGGAGTTTTTTTGGCTACCCTTAAAACATACAAGGAATCGACGTTTCATCTGACGTGATTTTTCCTACAATTAGTGACACTGCCACACCTAATACTTTCACCAAACTCTACCGCACCACTGTGAATACAATCCTCGTTCAACAGACTAAAAGTAAAGAAGATCTCGCAGGCATCGAAAATCCGCTCTGCCGATCGATTCTTCTGCTTCAGCCTCAGCCCACCGGAAAAGTTGCGCTATTGTTCCATGGATTCACCGCCGCACCTTACCAGTTTGGGTCGATCGCACAGTTGTTATACCAATCGGGTTACAGCGTCATGGTACCGTTGATGCCGGGTCACGGTCGTAGTGGGGAGTTTTCCGCCACCAACCCGACTCCGTTGCCCACCGAAGCTCAACCGTACAAGGACTTTGCATTGGAATGGTTTGAGCAAGCACAGGCCGTAGACTCGACCGCTCAAATTACAGTCGGTGGATTGTCAGGTGGCGCATCCTTGGCGGGATGGTTAGCGATCGAAAAGGCGAGTCAGTGCGATCGGGGAATTCTCTATGCGGCGTACTTTGGGAATAGTCGATTTGTATTAGATCTAATTATTAATAACTCTCAGAGCTACCGCACTTGGCTCAGTGAACCGAACCCAGCATATCCCGGCTACAACGGATTCCAAACTCAGGCATTAAAAGTATTTTTGACGATCGGTGAAGAAGTACTAGAGCGATCGAAAAATGAACCCACTCCGCCAATGTTTATTCTTTCGACGGGCTGTGATATTGCCGTCAATAACAATGATCACCAAGAATTCTTTGAAAACATTGTTGAGAATCAACCCTTAAGTTGGTATTACTGTTTCGATCGGGATTTGGATATTCCCCATACGATGTTGCTAAAGGCCGAGGGGAACCAATGGGAAAACGTCTTGAATATCATGACGAAGGCATATCTTGAAAGCCAAATCACTTGGGCCGAAGTCGAAGAGATTGCCTATCAAATGACAGAAGGGAAAACCTATCCACAAGTCATTGAAGAATTAGAATTAGAATCAAAAGCCTCGGCTGATTTACCCGCAATGATCACAATGGTAGACAAAAGAACGATCGTCGAAGCCCGAAATCCTAGCCGATCGATGGATTAGAAATCATCAGGGACATGATTTTTCATATCGTGTCTCACATCTACCAAACACACAATTTATTCTTTAATTCACCATTCTCGATCGCCTTGCAGCGGGCAATTGCCACCAAGCTAAATGCGGTAAATCGTGATGTTCTTCATGATACCCAAAATGGTAGCAACTAATGAATGACCAAAATTCAGAGAACGGTGTACTTGTGGCGCGGCATTCATTCACATAGCCGCCGATCGGTTCGGTATGGGGCAAAAAAGTACCAAATAAAAAGAGTTGGAATGAACTCATCACCGAGGGAAAAACCCAAAACCAGGACAGATTTATTTCGGGAACCTGTAAGAACTGGTGAATCACATGAAATGTTGAAATTAATAGTCCAATGCGAACCCAACTCCAATAGTTCTGCATAAAGTTCCAATACCAAGCAAAGAAATTCTTGCGCTTGCCATTGTGGTAGTCAGGATCACCCTCTCGTCCTGGAATATCATGGTGAAGGTTGTGCATTGAGCGCATTTTGCCAAACGGAAACATGGCATAAACAAACAATACAAAATGTCCGATCGCATCATTAATTTTGGGATTATTGGGAGCGATCGATCCATGCATCGCATCATGTGCCGTCACAAACAATCCCGTATACAAAAACATTTGCCAAGCAAAGCCAATAAACTTGACCCAACTCGGTAACTGAGCCAAATCCAACTGGAATAGCAAAAAAGTACTACTCGCCCAAATCCCAATCAGCGTCAACGCCACCGCAACACCAGGCTTTTCTATCTGGAACTTAACCATCTCAATCCTCAATCCGCCTAGGTGCAGCAATAATCGTTCACCTATCTTAACATTTCAAATCGCAATAAAATAATCAGCGGTAAAATAGAAGCACCTTTTATTTTTTATTTTTACAGTGACATTCTGATGACCTATTCGATCGACTTTGGCACGAGTAATACGGTGGTAGCGCGGTGGAATGCGGCAACAGGGAAGGCCGAAACGCTGACTATTCCGACGCTTTCTCAAAAAATTGCCCAAAATCCACCCTTGATTCCCAGCTTGCTATATGTCGAAGATGGAGCAACGGGGCAAACAGTTGTCGGCCAAACAGTGCGCGATCGGGCTTTGGATACGGCGACGAATACGAGATTTTTTCGGAACTTTAAACGGGGCATTGGGACGGTAGTTCAGGGATTTCAGCCGGAATTGGATGGAGTTACGATCGGACCTGAGCAAATTGGAAGTTGGTATTTGGAACAGGTGATCACTCAGGCAAGACAGGCTGATCCGGGAATTTTGGATTCGGTTGTGTTTACAGTCCCAGTCGATAGTTTTGAAGCTTATCGATTGTGGTTAGGGCAAGTGTGTCAAATCATTGGAATCAATCAAGTGCGATTGCTGGATGAACCCACGGCGGCGGCGCTAGGCTATGGATTAGCGAATCAGGAATTGCTGTTGGTGATTGATTTTGGGGGTGGAACCCTGGATTTGTCTTTAGTCCGATCGGAGGTGAAAGAGAATTCGCAAATTAAACCCAGTGGATTTATTTTAAAATGGGGCCAGAAGGACTTTACTCAGCAGTCTGGCCAAAAACTCAAAATCGCCAATGTGATTGCAAAAGCAGGCCAAAACCTCGGGGGCGCAGATCTCGACAATTGGCTAATGGACTACTTTAAAGAGACTCAGGGATTGGTGGTAAATCCGATTTCAATGCGATTAGTAGAGCGTTTGAAAATCAATCTATCCTTGCAATCCCAAGCTCAAGAGGCCTTCTTTGATGATGAAAATTTTGAAACCTATGAATTGAATTTAACCCGCGATCGGTTTGAACAAATCTTACAAGAACGACAATTTTTCGATCGGCTTGATGGGTCAATGAATCAAGTGATTCAACAAGCCAAACGCCAAGGAATTGAATTAGCCGATATTGGAGCCGTGTTGATGGTCGGCGGCACATCCCAAATTCCAGCGATGCAGACTTGGATTGCGAAGTATTTTGATCCATCAAAGATTCGATCGGATAAACCCTTTGAAGCGATCGCCCATGGTGCATTGCAATTAGATCAAGGGGTTGAAGTCAAAGACTATCTTTATCATGGCTATGGCATTCGTTATTGGGATCGTCGATTGAATGCTCACAACTGGCATCCGATTATCAAAACAGGTCAGGCTTATCCCATGGAAAAACCCGTAGAACTAACGCTCAGCGCTTCGGTTAGCAATCAGCCCAGCATTGAACTAATCATTGGTGAGCTTTCTAGTAACAACAATCAAACTGAAGTCTATTTCGATGGCGATCGGCTAATCACCCGAAATCTCGCAACTAATCAACTCAACGTTCAAACGCTGAATGACAAAGATGGATCTCGTAGCATTGCAGAACTTGACCCACCCGGTGAACCCGGACGCGATCGGATTAAGGTTAGGTTCCAGGTCGATAAGAAACGATTTCTGCGCATTACAGTAGATGATTTATTGACTTCAAGAACCATTGTTATGGATGAACCTGTTGTTGAACTATCTTAAATTCAGCCTCAAATTTAGCAACCCGATCGCAGTTTCTAAACTGAAAGGAAGTGAGTATGCATATCGGATCCGAATTCTAGACCCTCAAATTTTCTATAAAATAAATGATACTCAGTATGAAATAGATGATACAAAGAACATGATAATTCTGTTACTTCAGTGTAGTCATAGGCGAGAAGTCTATCGAATGTGACTACAAAGGCTCAAAGTCATTCTAATTAGCGTTTATGCAAACTTCAATTCCGTACTCTGAACTGTTATTGCAAATCAGGCCCGGCGACATTATTGTGTTTTCTGGCCAAGATTTCTCATCTCATATTGTCAAAATTGCGACCAAATCAGATTACGTACATGTCGCAATCGTACTATCCGTCGAAGACAATCGCGACGACGGTAATTGTATTTTGCTGGCTGAATCCCACATCGACACCAGCCTTGCCAGCATCGGCACCAGAGAATGTCGTAAAGGTGCACAAATACAATGGCTTGAACAACGGTTGCAAACCTGCAAAGGGCCAGTGCGTTGGTCAAAGCTCAACCCCGAACTTAACTCTGCGGAAACTGTTAAGCTCCAAGGCTGGCTCTGGGAAATTGAGCAATCCCAAGTCGGATATGACTACCTTCAAGCGATCGGATCTGGAATCGGATTTTTTAACGCTGCCGACTTCTCCGCCTTATTTTGCTCAGAACTCGTCACCCTCGCGTTACAGATTGTAGGCCGAGTCTTTCCCCACATTAACGCCTCCGCCACAACTCCCGCTCAAGTCATGGCGCTTCCTTGTCTGAGTGCTCCGATGGAAATTCAGCACCAACTCGCCGATCGGGAACTAAGCGATCGCCGCAAATAAATCGGCCATACTTTTCTGCTCTGCATCAGTCGAGGCCACAATCTCCAGAATCTTATTCTTAGCCTGTACATCAAAACAAGACTCAATACAGACCTGTGCCACCTTCTCCCGAGGAATACTACCATCAAATATTGAATCCATCCCCTTCATCACAATCTGATGATCATTGTCATCATTCTTCAATCCGCCGGGACGAACGATCGTGTAGCTCAAACCACTACGCTGAAGGTATTCCTCTGCCCACTTTTTCCAAACTAAAATTCCCCAAAATAAATTTAGTGGATGGAGCAACTTCGACACACAAAGCGACGTGACCAAAACAAACTGCTCAACGCCCTCAGCCTTAGCCGCATTCACTAAGTTTTTAGTTCCCTCAAAGTCCACCAAGTAGGGCTGCGTCGGGTCAATGCTAGGTTTTGCGCCCGTCGCACAAAATACCACCGTACAGCCCTTCAACGCATCCTTAAGGGTTTGAGCTTGCAACACATCCCCCGTCACCACCTCCACGCCTTCTGGCAAAATTTCCCGAGCTTTCACCTCATCCCGCACCAAGGCTCTCACCTCAACACCACGATTTAGGAGTTGTTTGACAATCCGACGACCCGTTTGTCCGGTTGCTCCAGCCACAAATGCTTTCATCTTTTAGTTTCCCTGTGTCAATACGGTCGATTCCAGGATACATTAGCCAAAGGAGAACAATGATTCGGTGATTTCGCTAACTCCATGGACGGTTTCCCTAAGCTACATTAAGGCTCTATGTGGATTCCAAGTCATAAGGAGCATTCATGCAACTGCAACCCACCCATTCTGTGTTTCCCCATACCCATGAACTTTCTACGAGCTTGGCCACCGTGAGCGATGTCGTTCAATTTAAAACTCATTTCGTAGACTTCATGGAGATGTATGCGCCCTCGGCCTTGGTGGCGGAGTATCTGGATCAGCATTCTGAGTGGTTTCGCCGTTGTGCTGAGCCGATGACAGTAGAACCTGTGGGAGAGACGGGCTATGTCTTGGTGGTTGGCCGCTATGGGGCAATGGGCTTTGAGCTTGAACCTAAGATTGGCTTAAACTTATTGCCTGGAGATCACGGAGTCTATCGCATCGAAACCATTCCGGTACCTGACTACGCACCCCAAGGCTACGACGTAGATTTCAAGGCCGCCATGGAGCTAGTTGAGCACGATCGCACCGATCGTGATGAGAATGCACCCGATCGGCTAACACGAGTTCAATGGGATTTAGACCTGACGGTATCGATTCAGTTTCCTAAGTTCATCCAATCCCTACCGCCGAACCTAGTACTTGGAACAGGCGAACAGCTCCTAAAACAAATCGTCCGACAAGTCTCACGTCGATTGACCCACAAAGTCCAAGAAGATTTTCACACCACCCGCAACCTCACCTTCCCCAAGCACTCCCGCAAATGGTTCTTCCAATAGTCCTATCCAAATAAAATAATTCCAAAACAAAAAGGAACAGTTATTTAAAGCTGCTCCTTTTTTAATTAAATTTTTTAATCACGATCGAGAACCAGACTCACAAATTCTCAAGGTCACAAATTTTCAAGTCAACATTCCATCTCATTGCAGCCCAACCGAACTCCGCTTCCAATCCTGCTGAGACTGCGTTAGGACGTAGCGAGCAACCGCTTCAATTTCAGCCGAATTAAGATTGTCTCCGAAGGCGGGCATTGCATTTTTACCCAGGGTTACTTGAGTTTTAATTGCTGCGATCGAATTCATTTCATATTTTGCCAGCGCATCTTTAGACAGATTTTTTTCAGCAATAATAATATTGTTACCCCCAATATGGCAGGCCGCACAATTAGCCGTAAAAATCCGTTCACCCAAAGGCACGGGCAGCGGTGGTAACGGCACAGGTGTTTCGATCGCCGCTAATGCAGGCGTGACGAACATCAGACTGGACATTATGAGAACGATTAAAATAATTCTGAGAACGAGAAATGTTCTGCCACCTCGAACTCGATTGTTCCACGCTAGATTGTTGAAGCTTTGGACAAAGCGTTGCACCGATCGAAGCAAGATTTGCACTGATTTTCTCCTTCAAAAACTTTCTCAACAATACTATACCAAGCTCTTACCTGCAAGTATGCATTCCACCATAGCAATAGCCGCCCCAATAGGTTCTGGGGGCAAGATCTTAGTTTCAAGAAAAATGGAGGAAAGACTGCAATAGCCCTACCCCATTTTAAAGTTATTTAAACCGTCCCCAATTTGGGTTAACTATCCAACGATGATTTTACCAACCATGCCAGCACCGCGATGGGGCATACAGAAGTAGTTATATTCACCAGCGGGAGCATCGGCGGGGAAGGTGACAGAGAAACTCTTGCC
The DNA here is from genome assembly GCA_026389365.1 of Cyanobacteriota bacterium. GTDB lineage: Bacteria > Cyanobacteriota > Cyanobacteriia > Leptolyngbyales > Leptolyngbyaceae > JAAFJU01. Next base: position 10,138 of record JAPLHZ010000124.1, on the reverse strand, counting down.
TTTTTTACCTTCGAGAGCCTTGTGGGATAGGGATGCACCTAAGGCAGGGCCACCGGGAGTCTTATTAAACTGAACGTTGTGAGGAGGTAATGCACCGACCTTCCAAGTTACGGTGTCGCCCGCTTTGATGGTTGCGATCGCGGGTTCAAATACTAATCCTTTTTTGCCGCCCATGGTGATCATGACTTCGGATGCAGAAGCATCAGCGGTGTTCAGAAAGAAAGTTGCGACCATCATCACGAGTGCGACCGAGACGATTGTTAATTTACGGGCTGCTGCTGCAAAAAACTTCATTAGCGTTTCCTTAAATGTCTAAACTTTTATCTGTGATTATAACTTAGACAAGTTGTCGTAGATAAAGAAATTCTGTAGAGAAAACGGATAGAGCTTGGGTGTGGATCCATTAATTGATATTGGAACCATTAAAAATTTTCTCTAGAACAAATCACTAGTTCCCCATCCTGCGGCTTTTTCGGCAGCTCGAAGAACAAATCCAGCGATCGCTTCGACCTCAGGATCGCTCAGCCAAGTTTGTTTAATTTCTCGACAGCTATAATTATCATCTTCCCCGTCATACCCCAAGGGATAGCGCATGTACGCCACTAAAGCATCGATCGTTGCCCTCGGTGGAGTCGCGCCTTGAAGGGCTATAAGTGATAAGGGCAATTCGGGACGTGTCAAGGTTGCCCCGCCGACGTGACAGCTTTGGCAATTTTGACTGAATAGTTCTTTCCCTTTCACCAAGGTGGCATAGTCAAAGGTTTGGGTCATGCCACTATCATTTTTAACCATGACCGCCACTTCATCCGGTTGAACTTTGAGGTATTGGGCAATGTAAGGATCTAGAAGCGCTTCGGCTGGCAAAGCTGTTGTCATAGTCAGCAATATAATCCCCAAGATTGGACCCAAAATCAGCCCCAAGATGACTATTCTAAGTTCGGTGTAGAGCGTTATGAATTGCGTTCTAATACTCTGAACCATGGGACGAAACCTACAACAATAGATAAGACGAGTGTCAAAATTAGACAAAAAGATGACGCTCAGAATTCCAAGCGTCATCTTTTTAAGATTGAACTTAATGTTAAGTCCCGTAACGATTCAATTCAAGCAAATTAGTAGAAAATCTTACCGCCGCCCCAACGATCGCCCACGACCTTTGGCATCATGAGTATGTGACCCGCGATGACCGTGAGATCTTCCTCTGTGAGATTTCGCATTTCAGGGAAGGTATCTTTGCTCTTTAGGCTGGGATGCATTTCCGAAATTTCCAAAACACCATCGTAGCTGGTTGGATTTTTCATGTAATCAATCAACGAAGCAACACTGTTCCGGGGAGGCGTTGCTAAGTCTAGGGCTTCAGGATCTAGACCCACGTTTGGATCGGTTTTAGTCACGCCGCCTGCATGACACTGGGCACAGGCATATTGAAACAGGCGCTTGCCCTCGGAAACCTGCTTGAGGCTCAGCGTCAACGTAGCACCCTCTGGGGTTAAGGGGACTGTCCGAGTTGCGACATCCATTTGGGCGGCTTGCGCGGCGGGGACAACTTGGAAAAGGAACACGATCGCAGCAATCGCAATCCCAAACAATCTTTTAAGCATGGTTCTCCTTCAGACGTGCTCGGTTCAGACACAACACAACAGTTCTCTAAACATTATTATCAGGGGAAGGGGCGAAGAACACAGCGTTTCTTAGAGCAGACTGTTACGTTTCGACATATTTGACGCTCACATTCAGGCCGATCGTCCCCTATTTCACCCATCAACCTGTGATCAAGACGGGATCAGTTGAGGCGCTGGGTGCAGACTGATCAGTTGGGCGAGGGTCCGTTTAAGCTGAGGTCGCGAAATAATGGTGTCCACTAACCCATGAGCTAGCAGATATTCTGAGGTTTGGAAATCGTCGGGAAGTTTTTCCCGTAGAGTTTGCTCCACCACACGACGACCCGCAAACGCGATTGTTGCTTTGGGTTCCGCAATAATAATGTCCCCCAACATCGCAAAACTAGCCGTGACTCCGCCCGCTGTCGGATGGGTGAGGACGGGGATATACAGGAGGCGTTGTTCGCGATGGCGTTCGAGGGCACCGGAAATTTTGGCCATTTGCATCAAGCTCAGCATTCCTTCCTGCATTCGGGCACCACCGGAGGCGCAGACGATGATGACTGGGATCCGATCGATCGTGGCTTTTTCGATCATCCGAGTTAGCTTTTCACCCACAACGGATCCCATACTGCCGCCCATAAAGCGAAAGTCCATTACACCGAGCGCCACAGGATTTCCCTTTAGTTTTCCTAGTCCCGTTTGGACGGCATCCACGAGTTTGGTTTTGTCTTGCATTTCCCGAAGTCGATCGCTGTAGGGCTTACGATCGCGAAAGCCCAGCGGATCAGTCGAATGCAGCGTTTCGTCCATGGGCTGCCAAGTGTCAGCATCGATGAGTTGCCGGATCCGCTCGTCGCTGTATACACGCATGTGGTGGTCACATTCAAGGCAGACCATTTGATTGGCGCGGAGATCTTTGGTATATGTCAGTGCGCCGCAGGAGTCACATTTTGTCCAGAGTCCATCGGCAATTTCCCGTTCGCGATCGGCGGGTTGGGACGGCTCGGGGGATTCTTTGCGACGATTTGCAAACCAATCAAATAACGACATGACGAATTCACCAATGCGGAGACTAAAACGAGAGACTAAAACGATCGGACAAGTTCACGATCTTATTCAGTGATTATAGGACTGATTGCGATCACTTCTGATGCGTATGATGGTACTAAAGACGGTGTTGAATTCGATTAGGGACGTGGGGATGAACACAAAACCGATCGCGATTGTGGGCGCGGGGCCGACAGGAGCGACATTAGGGCTTTTGCTAGCGGAACGAGGACTTCCGGTGGTGGTGATTGAGGCGAGTCGCAACTTTCGGCGGGTGTTTCGGGGGGAAGGGCTGATGCCGAGCGGGTTAGAAGCGTTGGGCCAGATGGGATTGAGTGAACTGGTCAACCAGGTGCCCAATCAAACTATTGGCAGTTGGGAGTTTGTGATTGAAGGCCGATCGATTTTTTCCGTCGATGAACCAATGGGCAACAATTTGCCCTGCACCTTGGTCGCTCAGCCTCAGTTACTTGAAGCGGTGATCGATCGGGCCAAAGCATTTCCAAATTTTCGGTTTATTTCTGGGGAAACGGTCCAGAGTTTGATCACTGAGAACGATCGGATTTCAGGTTGTAGTTTGAGCAACGGAGAAACGATTCAAACCGCGCTTGTCATTGGTTGCGATGGGCGATCGTCGTCGATTCGGAAATTATCGGGTCTGACACTGAATGAAGAAGCCAAACCCTTTAATGTCGTGTGGTTTAAACTGCCCGATACCGATTTAATCCCGCAGTCTAATCCCTTCACAATCTTCGTCAAAGGAGAGGCCGTATTCAGTCTTTTTCGCAGTTCCGAAGGCTTAATTCAAGTCGGCTGGAGCGTCCAAAACGAGGATTGGAAATCAGTCACGGATTGGTCCGAAACGCTGGCTGAAGCATCTCCGCCTTGGTTAGCTGACTATTTCCGGACTCAAAATGTTGTGGAAGCCATCCCCAATCGGCCTCTCTGTCTCACGGTCACGGTCGGTCACGCGCCCGAATGGTCAAAACAAGGTTGCTTATTGTTGGGAGATGCAGCACACCCTATGTCTCCGATTCGGGCGCAGGGCATCAACATGGCGCTGCGAGATGCGATCGTGGCGACAAATTATTTAGTTGAGGCTTGGCGATCGGCGGATCAGTCCTTAATCACAATTTTCGATCGGGCATTACTGCAAATTCAGGCCGATCGCGATCCCGAAATCCATCAAATTCAATCGTTGCAAGCTCAAGAAGCCGCCGATGGCATGAAGCTTCACAGGAGTGCGGCATTGCGAAATTTAGTGAAAACCTTAGCTCCGATCGTCGGCATTGGGCTACGAGAAAAATGGAAACTTCGCCAACGAAAATTGCGATCGGGAACCACGATCGTTCGGTTAAAGGTTTGAGAACCCCAAACACTCTAGAATAACGACAAGAAAATTGACTCAAAAAGGCGGCTTCAGCAATGACAAAAACAGCGTGGGTGTTTCCAGGACAAGGATCGCAAGCCGTCGGAATGGGCCTAGATTTATTAGAAATTCCCGAAGCAAAAGAAAAGTTTACCAAAGCCAGTGAATTGCTGGGCTGGTCCGTCATCGATCGGATTCAAGGCGACGCAACCGAACTTTCCAAAACTCTCTACACGCAACCTTGTCTATATATCGTGGAAGCGATTTTAGCGGACCAACTAAAATCCGCCGGACAAATTCCAGATTTTGTCGCAGGTCATAGCCTAGGCGAATATTCCGCACTCTATGCAGCGGGCGTTTTTTCCTTTGAGTCCGGTCTCAAAATTATCCAAACCCGATCGCAACTGATGGACAGTAGTTCCAGTGGGAGCATGGCCGCATTACTAGGCTTCGATCGCACTGAACTGGAAACTGCGATCGAAGCCACCAACGGCGTTGTGATGGCCAACGACAATAATGCAGGCCAAGTCGTGATTTCAGGCGAACCTGATGCCGTGGACAGTATTATCGCCTCTGTAAAATGTAAGCGCGCTGTCAAACTAAATGTAAGTGGAGCGTTTCACTCGCCCTTGATGGCCGCAGCAGCCGATCACTTCACTCATGTCCTGAAAGACATGCCCTTCAACGATGCCCAAATCCCTGTGTTATCCAATACGGACCCAACTCCCTGTACAAATGCTATAGATCTAAAAGCTCGACTCAGCCGACAAATGACAGGATCTGTTCGATGGCGCGAGATTTCTCTGGCCTTGCCAGACCTTGGCGTGACCGCAATCACAGAAGTCGGTCCAGGCAAAGTGTTAGTCGGGATCATGAAACGAACCTGCGCCGATATGGTGTTCGCAACGATCGGGACTCAAGCCGAATTAGCAGCATTCAGCTAGTCGGGGCTTCTAAATCCAATCAAAAATCCGAAATCTAAACTCTAAAATGTCTAAAAAATGTCTAAGGCCTTAGTTAAAGTACCCGATCGCGAACCTTTCATCAGTCTGATGCTCTACCACCTATTCAAATGGTCGATCGTCAGCCCGGTCTTGCATACCTACTTTCGCAGCAAAATCTATGGCGCACAAAACGTCCCCCGCAAAGGTCGTCTCCTAGTCGTCAGCAACCACGCCAGCGACTTCGATCCGCCCATTGTTTCTAGCTGCGTCGGTCGGCCTGTTGCATTTATGGCCAAGGAAGAACTCTTCCGGGTGCCCGTACTAAAACAAGCCATCACCGCCTATGGAGCCTATCCAGTAAAACGGGGATCCGCTGACAGATCCGCCATGAAGTCTGCTGTTGCCTCCCTAGAAAACGGGTGGGCTACGGGATTGTTTCTAGACGGAACTCGGACCTATGACGGTCGGATTCACGATCCAAAGATCGGAGCTGCCTGGATTGCCGCCAAAACCCAAGCCTTAATCCTGCCCGTGTCCCTTTGGGGCAGTCACGAAATCTTTCAAAAAGGCTCAGCTCACCCCCGAAGTGTCCCCTTGACCATTCGGATTGGTGTGCCGATCGCGCCGCCCACCAGCACCGATCGCGACGAACTGAATCGCATCACTCAGCAATGTGCCAACATTATTAACCAACTCCACGATCTAGGACGATAGCGCCATGCCTGAACAACCCACCCAAGACCTACGCCAAAGCTTAATTGAACTCCTAGACGAAGCCGAACTCGATTGGCTACAAACTCATATCGATCGCGATGTGGTGATTTGGGTCGATAACAGCCTAGATTTGGTTGATGTCGGAATGGCGATCGCGCAGGACAACGCAAATACGGTCCGCCGATGGATTGAAGAACAATTCCTGATTAAGCCCGAACCCGATCGGGTTGCCCAGTGGAATCCTCAAGTTCGATTTAAAGCCCTAATCGTCCAACCTTATGTATTAATTCAAGACCTTCCTGAAGGAATAACACTTAAGTATTGAGCAGTATTGAGCCTCACCCAGGACTTTATCAAAGCTTAGTGGAAGTTCAAATATTTTGTATCAGGAGATACTTACAGATTAAGATCTCTACATCACAATAAATTTAAATATTAAAACACTACTAAAGGCGTACTCCTTAAGTTGGATTAGGGAAAAATTTAGTAGTATCATGAACGGAATATCTGCATTTGTCATCTAACAACATGCTGTTATCTATTACTTAAGTTTTTACAAGAATTTAGCTTGTAAAAAATAATGGATGAACCAGGTTGACACAGAATGTGATGATACTTAGTGACGCAATTATTTCTGTCGAGATGTTTTTGTAGCCAGGATTATTAATCAAATTGCAGAGTATGTCTGAACCGGATTTTGAATCGAATTGTGGTCTGCCCGGTCTGTCGTCTAGCCCCGCCCAGCCCGAACGGTTACAAAAAATTTTGCGATCGTGGGGGATTGCATCCCGTCGTCAAGCGGAGTCTATGATCCTTGCGGGTCAGGTTAGCGTCAATGGCGTAGTGGCAGTATTAGGTCAAGTGGCCGACCCAAATTCTGATCAAATTGAGGTGAAAGGCCGATCGTTAACGCCGACTCAGCGCCCCGACCTGATCTATCTGCTATTGAACAAACCCCGTGGTATGGTTTCAACTTGCGCAGACCCTCGAGGACGGAAAACTGTTTTAGACTGCTTACCCCAAAGTATTCAGACTGGACATGGGATTCATCCCGTAGGGCGGCTCGATACCGACTCAACAGGCGCACTTATTCTGACGAACGATGGAGCATTGACCTTTGGGTTGACCCATCCGAGACACGAAGTTCCCAAAACCTACGAGGTTTATGTTGAAGGCCATCCATGTCTAGAACTATTGAATCAATGGCGAGGAGGTATTTTGCTTGAAGGACAAAAAACTCTGCCCGCTGAGGTTAATGTACTTCAAACCTTTCCCCATCAGACGTTGCTTGAAATCATAATGCGTGAAGGTCGGAATCGACAGATTCGTCGGGTTGCTCAACAACTCGGTCACCCCGTTACCCGGCTTCATCGAACTGCGATCGGGGAGATTCAGATCCAGGCCCATGGGTCTAGGACTCTCTCTCTTGGGACATACCGTTCCATCACATCTTCTGAGTTGACTTTCCTAAAGTCCACCCTTCATTTACCATTGATTACGGCGAGAGGAGCTTAGGAGTACCCGTTATGAGGAAGAAGAATCTTCTCCAAACAGCTAATGAACAACAGGCAGCGACCCTTGCTGACCTCGGTGAGAGATTGAGCCAATCTCGTCGTCAACTCGACATTTCATTGGAAGATGTTGCCGAACGGACTCATATTCAGACCCGTCTTTTAAAAGCGATCGAAGAAGGTCGTCTAAAAGATTTGCCAGAATCCGTCTACATTCAAAGCTTTATTCGACAGTACGCCAATGCGATCGGTCTCAACGGCTTGTATTTTTCCAGTGAGTTTGCCAAATCTGGCACCCCCCAGCAGAACCGGACTCCTTGGCTATCCAAATTTCCAATATTTGGCCAACTACGACCCATTCATCTTTATTTTGGCTATCTAGTTTTAGTAGGACTGTCTATTCAGGGCGTTTCGGGATTAGTAAGCCAGTCCAATACTCAGCCAGAGTTAAGCCAGGAAAGCTTACAAAAGTTTAAAGAAAGCCTGCCGCCATCAACTACTCTCATGGGACCAAATCCCAAGACGCTGGACATTAAGCCGTCAGCCAGTGCGCCCAATCAAGGAGTGGGGGTTAGAGTGACTTTGACTGACCAATCGTGGGTTCGGGTTGTAGTCGATGGTCAGGAAGCCTTCGAGGGCATATTGGCAGAAGGCACGACGCGAAGTTGGGATGCAAAAAAGCAGCTTGTAGTGCGCGCTGGAAATGCCGGGGCAATCATGGTTAGTTTCAACAACGGCAAAGCTTCACCACTGGGTGCTCCCGGTACCGTTCAGGAAGTTGCATTCCCGCCAAACCTCTCAGTTGACGGCTACACGTCTGACGCTTCCCAGATTGCCAGAATAGCGGTTTTTAATCGGCACACCAGATTAATCCAACCCGGTTTTGCGCCAAGTCGTCGGATCCACACATTCTTCATTCACGTATAGTCCCCAATGCAAGTGAGGACCAGTCGCCGCGCCCGTCTCCCCTAATGTTCCGATCGTCTGGCCCGCTTGGACAAGATCGCCGCGCTTGACCCGGATGCTATTCATGTGAAGAAAAATGCTTAGCACGCCTTGTCCATGGTCAAGCCCAATGACATTGCCATGGACTTTGAATCCGTCTTTCTCGTATCCCATAAAGACAATTCGGCCAGCCGCAGGGGCAACGATGGCGGATCCTTCATCGCCCGCATAATCTACACCGCGATGGAAGTAGTCATCGGCAAAGACACCGTTGTAGTAACGCCGAATCCCATACGTTGCAGTGATTTCGCCATCATTAGGCCGTCTGAATGATCCATTCCAGAGCTTTTCGGGGCTGACGGTCTTTTTAAACGCGTCCACTTGATCAAATTCCCAATCACTTACATTGCCATCTTGTCCGGGGGGAAGCCAAATGCGCTGAGTGGGGAACGATCGGCCCTGAAGGGTAACAGTTTTAATCTGAATCTCGGCAACTCCTGCAATTTGAGCTTGAATTTTTAAAGCTCCTGGCGGAGTTAGAGGCGTGGTGGGAATGAAGGCTCGCCAGCGATTGTTACCGAGATCATAGGCTGGATAGATCTTAGTGCCCGCTTTGCTAGTCATCTGAACGACAGGCGCTTGTGGCCCCGGGACGATCACCGATAGGGTGTCTCCAAGTCGTGGGGTCGTGGGCGTGACGATTAGGCGGGGTGAAGCTGTGGATGGCGATCGATCGGGCCGCAATTGGGCGGGGCTAGGATGGACATAGATCACCATGAGGCTGATCAGCATTAAGCTAGCAGACAGAATTAGTCCAAATTTTCTAAATTTCCGATCCGATCGATGTGTCATAAGAATTCGCCATGCCATGAAAATTCTCCAGTACTAGATAGTTTTGGATCCCCAAGCCTGAGGAGACAATACAATATACTCACAACTCGCTAAAACCAGACGAAGCCCATGCAGTTCTACGAGATCATTATCATCGGATCGGGTATCACGGGAGCATCTCTGGCCTATGAATTAGTGCAGCTTGGTGTAAGCGTTCTGTTGATCGAGCAACATGAGTCCAGTCCTAGTGCCACGCGCTATAGCTACGGGGGGATTTCCTATTGGGCAGGGATGACGGACTTAACTCGATCGCTAGCCGCAGAAAGCCTTGAAATCCACCGTCAGAACGTGGCTGCTTTAGATCTGCCCACTGAGTTTCGTGAATTGCCCCTGATTGGGACTATTAGTCATGCTCAGGATCCGATCGCCGTTCTCAAAACCTATGCTCATTTTACAGAGCAGCCTCAGCTTTTAACTCCTGCTGAAGCGGTAGATCTAGAACCGTTGTTGAATCCAGATGGAATCGCTGCCGCACTTTTGATGCCCTATGCCCAGATCAACCCAATCGCAACGGCCAATGCTTATTGTCAAACCATGGTGCGACTCGGGGGACAGAGAGCGTACGATCAGGTCTTAACTATCAGATCTGAATCGGATGGGGTTCGAGTGCATGGAAAATTAGAGACCTATCACGGCGATCGGGTAATTTTATGTACAGGAGGCGGAACGCGCGCATTATTACGGGACTCAGGCTTTGCTATTCGTCAATATTTTAGTCATGCAGAATCGATCGAAACAGACCCGTGCTGCGATCTTCAGATGCGATCGGTGGTGATGCCTGCAGAAATTTGCCGCTTTGAATTAGAACGATCGGCAGCAATAGATGATGGACCTTGGGAAGCAGGACTGACGGGGCACAGTCGAGATCTAACTCCACCAATTCTCGATGCAGGAGCATTACAGTTTACCGACAATAGTCTTCGATTTGGGCAAATCAGCCGTACCCAGACCAGTCTAGCCCCCCAGTCCTCGCCCGAGGCTGGTGAACAATGGATCCGATCGGGAGTGGCCAAAATCTTGCCTAAAGTTGCCCAAATTCCGGGACGCTGGGTGACTTGTACCGTTGCCTTTAGCGCTGATCAGCTCCCGTTGGTTGGTCCTGTGGCGACCGAT
>JAPLHZ010000295.1 GCA_026389365.1 Cyanobacteriota bacterium | reverse complement strand
TTGATGTGAATCGTCTCTTTCAACGCCTCACTCTCGACCTTAATGGGTATACGCGATTTCCAGCAACCTAAATTCCCTAGGATTGTCAATTGCCTTCAAACCACATCTAGCGTCCTCCACGGGAATTCTGGGAGAACCCCAAAAATTACCGCTTCAGCAGCGCATTAATGCCATCATCGCTATCGGAAAATTGGGACCGGATGCCGGAAATGCCGTCACAGTCTTAAAGGATGCCCTCACCGATCGAAACACCGTTGAAATTCGTCGCCGAGCTGCCGAAGCCCTCTCCGCCATCGGTCCCAAGGCAAAACTCGCTCTCCCTGAATTAATTATTCTCCTGAAAGACCCCAACCCGAGTGTTCGCGCTGCTGCTGCCGAAGCCGTTGGGAAATTTGAGGGTGTTGGTAAAGAAGTTGTGCCTTCGCTCATCGATGTCCTTGACGATCCCAAAATCCCATTGTCCGGATCAATGCCATCAACGCCCTATCTAGCTTTGGCAGCGATGCTCACAGTGCCCTTCCTCAGCTCATTGAAGGACTAAACAATCCCGATCGAGTGATTCGTAAAACCATCATCAACACCCTAAGTCGCCTTGGGAAAGATGCTAAACCTGCGGCCCAAGGACTTAGTAAACTGATTCAGGGCAATGACCACAACATCAGGCCGCATTGATGGCCCTCGGCCAAATCGGCAGTGAAGCCAACGTCGCCGTGCCCGATGTAGGCCAAGCCCTCACCAACGAAGATGCAACAATCCGAACCTGGGCGGCCATCACTCTTGGTCGTATGGGCGAAACTGCTGAACCTGTGCTCCCAGAACTCCGACGTGCGCTCCAAGACTCCGACAAAAATGTCCGACAAAATGTTGCCTCAAGTCTTGGCAAAATCACCGCCAATACACCCGAAACGCTCACCGCTCTCGTTATTGCATTAAATGATGATGACATTGGTGTTCGGATGAGTGCCGCGAGTTCAATCAATCAATTGGCGGGCTATATTCAAGATGAAACGCCTAAATTTTCCCGTGATGCTCTAACATCTACGATCGCTACTCTCGATAAAGTCGCCGAAATTTTTGAAGATCCAAAAAGCAATACCAATCAAGAAGTTCGGAATGCTCTACGCCGATCGATTGCAGTTATCAAAGCCGCCAAAGCCAGTCGTTACTTAGATCAAACAATTGAATGGAGTAAAGAAAATCTAGTCTTTACATTAATTGTATTGTACATTCTAGCGACTCCTAGCTTTTGGCTTTTAGTCCTACTACTCAAACCATTATGGCGATTAAAAGTAAATGATCTCCTAAAGCCCTACACCGACCTTGAATTGCCTACGCCCTTAGGGAATACCATTAAAGTGCCCTTGCGATTTGTTATGTTTTTAGGCTGGTTACATTACCATCCCCGAGTTCTGGATGCCTGGGTCGATCGGCAACTCACCATTGCCCATGACGCATTTGCGAATAAAAGTACCGTCAACGATCGGCGGGTATATATTCCCATTCCTGTCGTATTACAAGGTAATACTATCGCTGAAATTAGTAGTCAAGACATTCAAGCCACCTTTTTGGATGGACGACAATGTGTTCTAATTTGGGGTGAAGGGGGGATTGGTAAAACCAGTTTGGCTTGTCAATTAGCACAATGGTCCATGTCGGACGATCGGACCAAACGTCTATGCCGTCATCGGATGATTCCAGTTTTGATTGAACAAGAACTTGATTTCAAAGTAAATGAAGGCAAAGACCCATTTCGCGAAGCTATTCGTGGTCAACTTCAAGCGTTAGTTGATTCTGCTGAACCTTTAAGTGATGACTTTATTGAAAAACTATTACGTCAACGACGAGTTTTAGTTATTGTCGATCGAATGTCTGAACTCAGCGATGCTACAAGACGGGAGATTCGTCCTGGACATCCAGATTTTCCGGCTAATGCCCTAGTTGTCACCTCTCGGGTTGAAGAAAATCTCGACAATGTTCCCAAAACATTAATGCGCCCAATGCGAATTGAAGGGAATCGATTGTCGTCATTCTTAGAAGCCTATTTAACCCAATGCAACAAACGCGATATATTCACCGATTCAGAATATTTCGATGCCTGTAGCCAACTCTCCAAGATGGTCGGTCAGCGCAATGTCACAGTATAGCTATAGCCAGCTAGGTTAGGACATAAGATAGAAAGAAAGCGAATTGTCTGAGCAATCACAATGCCAAAACCATATAGTTCCGATTTACGGCAAAAGGTAATGCAAGCAATCGAAATGGATGGGCTAAAGAAAAAT
>JAPLHZ010000155.1 GCA_026389365.1 Cyanobacteriota bacterium | reverse complement strand
TTCGCCGCTCCTGAGAATCGAGGACTGGGGGGCGTTAAGACCTTACGAAAACCACCTCAAAAGCTGGATATAAGAGCGTTTCCAAGTTTAGGTTGATAGGGCTTGACAAAACGATTTTCTTCTTAACCTGTCAAGCATCCAGCAGTCGTAAATGAACCATTAGCATTTCCATTCCAGAAGGATTTACCATTCTCAGGACTAGCCGCATCAACCCAGGTCCATTTACGATTAGCATCGGCTTGGGCACCAATCCAATCTCTGCTATCAAATGTTCTCGTGAGGAAATCATTTTCTTGGGGAGTAGTAACCAGGGTTATTTCATTCTAGATTTAGGTGACGAGTTTAGGTGGTTTCAGCCATCGAAGACGAAAATCTCTGATGCCTGGAACGGCGCGTTCTCGTAGATGCACAAAATGTCGAAATTTAGAATGAAACAGCCCTGCTCTACTAGTCTACCTAATCCTTTGTATATAGTCTGGCCACTGAACTTAGCTAATTTCACGCAAGCTTCATGTATATCATCATTTAAATGACGCATTAAATATCTATGATTATTTGACAAGTTTATGATTTCTTTGTATTTAGGTATTCTAAAAGTCATATTTCTGACGTTAAGTCATTCTCCCCAAGTTGTTAGTTTCGGCGGAATTATAGAACCCTAGATTTTGTGTTTCTTAAAGTTTTAATAGGACTTCCAGTCAAAAAGTTGCAGCTTTTCTTGATATAATGTAAACAATAAAAAAGGATGAGAACTGCAAAACTTGCCGCCTCACCCCCACTTTTCGCGTTCACTCTTGAATAAGACCGTTGTGAGCAATCTTACAGAATGTTATCGCAAGTTTACATGTGTTTACATAAAATGGGAAGAGGTTGCATGGTCTAATGACAGAATTGGTAAGTCTGTTCGGCAACTTTATGGCTTCAGTCTTCGTCCTGAAATTCGTTACCGCAATCTTAAGAGATTGGGGGTGATTATCTTTATTATTCTGTTTTGTCTGAAATCCTGTATTGTGTTGGCGAGAGAGACTGGGAGTCCTGTTTTATGAGTCGGATGAATGCAGGTTGGTCGAATTCGGAGCAGTGGACGGAGGCAGTCCCTGAGATTTTCAAGCAGCCGATGACGATCGCGTTTGGGGGTGCAATTTTGGCCCATGCAATTTTTTTCCTAGGGCTACCTATTGTTGCTAGTAAAGATAATCAGCCCAGCATTGCAGACACGCCTTTAGTACAGCTCAGCCCCCAAGAGTTGTCCCTAATTCCCCCTGATGTGACCCAATCCAAATTTCCTGCTGGGACACTTTTACCGAGTACCACTGGCCTGATTACACCGTCCATTCTTTCGCCGTCCATGCCACCCCTTGACTCTGGAACTACATTTACACCTGGGATTAATTTTGGTTCGTCGAGTGGCTCATCGTCTTCTAGTGATATCTATCCGGATATTATTTCGTTTGGCAACCGGGGCAATAATTCGTTGTTAAAAGCTGATAGCAAGAGGAAGGCAGCGGTAGATATAAAGGCAGCGGCAGATAAAGAAATAAAAGATAAGCAAGTCGCAGCTGATAACAAAAGATCGAGCAATCCTATTGATTCTCTGCCCTCCACAACTCCCACACCTCCGGGTGGAGAAACCGGGAAACCCGCACCGATCGCTACCCAACCAACTACGCCATCGTCCCCTAAAGTCCCCACCAAGAGCAATGAAGAAATAATTGCAGCCAATCCTAAATTTTATACATTTTTAAACCAACCCCAGCCGACACAAGCTACGCAACTTACTTCATTGAGAACATTTCTTGAAGAAAAAAAACTTGGAGTCAAATTTCCGAAGAATCTTACTGATATTATTAATACCCCAGATAAGAAACTCCCTTACCCTAAGGAGGTTCAGAAACAGCCCGTAGCGACTATTCCTGACTATATTGAAAAACTCAAGCTCGGATATGGCACGGCAATAGTCGCAATTTCGGTTGATAGAAAGGGAATTGTTGCAGATGAACGGAAGATTATTCAATCAACAGGCTATCTAATCCTGGATGAGTATGCGATCGAATATGTTAATCAATATGTCAAATCACGACGATTTCCTGTCACGGTTGGCGATGAATATTATATGATGATCATCCCAATCGCACCGCCCATTCCCCAACCTACTGCTCCTGTTTCATAGAGTATGATTCGTCCATTGTTTTGCAAAATGATTTGACAACAACGATCGTGACTGAATTTCGCCCCTCATCTCCTATTAATCGTGCTCGTGCGAGTCTGCGCCAAACGGTGGTGAGCTACTCGCAACATTTACGATCGGCTAAAAAGCGAATGCCTAATCCACGGCTCGAAACCCAACTCGAAGCTGAACTGGCCAAACTGAATACAACGCTCACCAAAATTGATCGTAACGTTGTTCGACTCGCTGTGTTTGGGTTGGTGAGTCGGGGGAAATCAGCGGTAATTAATGCGCTGCTGGGTGAAGATTTATTGGAGACTGGGCCAATTAATGGTGTTACTCAAATGCCTCGGGTAATTCAATGGCAGCCCGGTGGACTGTTGACGGAGAGTAGTGTGATCGCAACGACCAACGTCGCCACGGCGCAAATTGAATTAATAGATACGCCGGGGCTAGATGAAATTGATGGGCAAGCGCGGGCTGAAATGGCGCGAGATGTGGCACAGCAGGCTGATTTGATCTTGTTTGTTGTGTCGGGTGATTTAACCCGGACTGAATTTAAGGCATTGTGTGACTTACGATCGGCCCAAAAACCCTTGATTCTAGTTTTTAACAAGATTGACTTATATCCCGATCGGCAGCGCAATGAAATCTATGAAAGTTTGGCTAGTTTAGAGAGTTTTATTGGGGAAGGCAATTCGCTGCGACAAATGTTGTCACGGGATGAGATTGTGTTAATTGCGGCTAATCCTGCGCCTATGCAGGTCCGAATTGAGCAGCCCGATGGTTCGATTAGTTTTGAATGGGAAAAATTTCCACCGCAGATTGGTGAATTGAAAGCGAAGATTTTGGCGATTTTGAACCAAGAAGGACAATCGCTTTTAGCGTTAAACGCCTTAACCCAAGCTCGATCGGCAGAAGAACGAATGGTGGAGACGATTGTGACGGCCCGTGAGACCGAAGCCGAAGCCTTAATTTGGAAATTTGTGCGATATAAATCAATAGCCGTCGCCGCCAATCCAATTCCAGGACTTGATTGGATCGGTGGAACTGTGAGTGATTTACTCATGATTCGGGCTTTAGCGGAATTGTATGGCTTTCCGTTAACGCGTTATGAAGCTGGCCGGGTGTTGACGGCGATCGTGGGGAGTTCGTTGGGGATGTTGGTCGGAGAAGTCTGCAGCAGTATTGTGTTAAGTGCAGGAAAAGCCGTTAGTGCTGTGTCTAGTGAGATGCCGATCGGAAGTTATGCGGGTGTTGCGGCGGTACAAGCTGGAGTGGCCGGGTATGGCGCTTATGCAGTGGGTAGGGCTGCCCAAGTGTATTTAGAGCGGGGCTGTACTTGGGGCGATCAGGGTGCAAACACGGTGATTCAAGATGTTCTAAGTCAAATTGAACCCAATACTATTCTGTGGAGAATTCGTAGTGAACTATTTTAATTCACTTAAAAAATCAATAAGGATTCAAAAATTATCAATAACAGGTAAATAATAAAAATAAGAGCCAAAATCAGGCGAGTGACTTTAGCTCTTTAGATTTTAAACCAACTCAACGGATTATTGGTTACGCATTTAGTAAGGGATCCGTTAGTTGCGGAACATGCTACTTACAGAACAGTCCTCATGCACCCGTGAAATCGTCTCACCGATTAATCCGGCTACAGACAAAATCCGTAATTGAGGGAATCGGTTTTCCGGCTCGATCGGAATCGTATTCGTCACAATCACCTCCTCCAGGCAACCATTAGATAGACGCTCGATCGCAGGGGGGGAAAACACCGCATGAGTCGCGCAAGCATAGACCTGACGCGCGCCATGTTCTCGTAATACCCGTGCGCCTTCAGTAATGGTTCCAGCCGTATCGATCATGTCATCGACCAACACCGCTGTTTTACCTCGAACATCACCTACCACATTCATCACTTCTGCGACATTGTGGGCTTGACGACGCTTGTCAATAATGGCTAGGGGGGCATCTCGCAGACGGCTAGCAAATGCACGGGCACGGGCAACACCACCGACATCGGGCGAAACTACGACGAGATCTTCTAGATTTTTGCTTTTGATATATTCCACAATAGTGGGGGATCCGTAGACATGATCCACTGGAATGTCAAAATATCCTTGAATCTGAGAGGAATGCAAGTCCATCGCGATAATCCGATTCGCTCCGGCTTTTGTCAAAAGATTGGCGGCGAGTTTAGCGGTGATAGATTCACGTCCGGCGGTCTTGCGATCGGCACGAGCATAACCGTAATAGGGCAACACTGCCGTAATTTGTCTCGCTGATGCTCGTTTGCAAGCATCAATCATAATCATCAACTCCATTAGATGATCATTTACCGGACGACAAGTCGGCTGCATGATGTAGACATCACACCCACGGATCGATTCTAAAATCTGAACATAAATCTCACCATCAGCAAAACTCTTCCGAATCATAGGAGTGAGTTCGATACCTAGATAACGAGCCACCTCATTGGCCAACATGAGATTCGAGGTTCCAGACAAAAGGCATAGACGGTTGTTGTCAGATGACATCACCGGAACGGTCGGGAAAGTCAAAGTTGCAGAACGAATCACATCAAGCCCTCAAACGCTTTGAACACAAAGTTAGCATCGGGATTTAGGGACTCCCAGATGATGAAATAAACACATGAAAAACTAAGTCCTAAAAGATGTAAGAATAGATCTAAAGGAAATTGATTTTAGCGCGAAATCGTCAGCGCAAAATTACAACCGGATAAAAGTAAGATATTCACGTCCAGCGATCGAGCCTTCGATATATTACTAGAGTCCCTCTAAATCTTGCCGTACAAAAATTTTTGAATCAGAGTTAAATGTAGATTCCTAAAAATCAACCGCTTGGCTTATTTCATGGACTTAGCTTACCCATAGACAGATGATAATAGCCTAGAGTCTTAAATGACCTAGAGACCGATAAGATGCTGGTGAGATTGTTCGTGCACCTAGGAAAATGAAATCATGACCTTAATCGATCGTATTACCGAAAATATTAAAATGGCCATGAAAGCCAAGGATAAAATTCGGCTAGAAACATTTCGTAGCATTAAGAAAGTGCTGATCGAAAAAGAAGTTAGCGTTCGTCCTAGTGGTCAAACTGAACTGACTCCTGAGCAAGAAATGGATACCCTAGTGGCACTCTCAAAACAGCGCCGGGATTCAATAGAGCAATATACCAAAGCTAACCGTCCAGATTTGGCCGAAATTGAAGCCTTGGAACTGGCCATCATTGAAGAATTTTTGCCGTCTCAGCTTTCGGAGGATGAAATCGCGGCGGCGGTCGATGCCATTATTGCCAGAGTGGGTGCGACTAGCGCCAAGGATTTGGGCAAAGTGATGGGACCAGCCATGCAACAGCTCAAGGGGAAAGCTGACGGTAAGAAGGTCCAGGATGCCGTGAAGTCAAGGCTCAGCTAAGACCATACTTACTAAATTACTTGCTGGATCCGATCGTTCATGAGTACGGACTCGTAAATTTAGGATCCTCCCACCTTCACAAAACCCGTTCCAAACCTAGTGCAAGGCGGTAAACTTGGATAGATTTTAAAAGTCCCCCTCGTATCTATGCAACCACCGATTCCGACTGGCACCGTCCTACAAAACCGCTATCGCTTGATCAACCTGCTCGGTCAGGGCGGCTTTGGTCGTACTTATTTGGTGGAAGATCAGGGGCGCTTTAATGAGTTATGTGCTCTCAAAGAGCTGACACCGCCGCAGACAGGCTATGGCTTGGGCAAATCAAAAGAACTCTTCCAGCGCGAGGCTCAGATTCTTTATCAAATTGAACATCCCCAGATCCCGAAGTTTCGGGCGATGTTTGAGGAAGATCAGCGATTGTTTTTAGCACAAGATTTTGTTGAAGGTAAGACGTATCGAGAGATTCTAGACGATCGCAAGAGCCGAGGATTTGTTTTCTCCGAGCAGGAAGTTGTGCAATTAATGCAGCAAGTACTGCCGGTACTGTCGTATCTCCACGAAAAAGGAATTATTCACCGCGATATTGCGCCGGACAATATGATTCTGCGCGATCGGGATAAGCTCCCGGTCCTCATTGATTTTGGCGTTGTCAAGGAAATAGCCACTCGTCTTCAGCAAAGTAGCACCAATCACTCCCCAACTACGGTTGGCAAGCTGGGCTATGCCCCTATTGAACAAATGCAAACGGGTAATGCCTATCCCAATAGCGACCTTTATGCCTTGGCCGTATCGGCGATCGTGTTGTTGACTGGACGCGAACCCCAAGAAGTTCTAGATGACAACACAATGACCTGGAACTGGCAGCGTTGGTGTCAAGTCTCGCCGGAATTTGCCCAAGTGATTAACCGAATGCTCAGCATTACGCCAAATCAGCGCTATGTCTCAGCGACCGCCGTAGAGCAAGCCTTGGCTGGTCGTTCTAGTGTAGGTGTTCAGCAAACGATCGCGCCAAATGAATCCCCCAATTTCCCCGCTCGCCCTGTGATCCCCTCGTCTATGGCAACGATTGCGGTGATCCATGACAATGACGACCGCTTAGAGCCTCCTCTACCAGGGAAACGATCGCCTAACGCTATTCCTGAACGCACAACACTATGGGACGATCCCTGGGCGATCGCATTAATCGGGATCGGATTGGCTACATTGACTGCGATCGGGATTTGGGCCTTGCGTCGTCCATCTAAACCTGAAATTGTCGCGTCACCGGACGTTACCGTTGCGCCGATCGCCCCCACTCTAAAGCCCAGCATTAAGCCCACTCCCAAACCTATTGTCAAGCCCTCGGAAATGAGCGAGAGCCTAGACATCACCCCAGATAAACCCACTAGCCGCAGTGGGAAATTGACCGCAAATCAAACCTTGACCCTCAACTTTGCGGCCAAACAAGGCCAAACCTTAGATGCTGCTATTAGTGGTGAAGGTGTCCTGATGACCTTAAGTCGTCCTGATGGTCAACTATTGGGCGATCGGGCAAAGCGGGTTCCAAGTTGGTTGGGTGAACTGCCGTTGACTGGAGATTATAGTATCCAGCTTAAAACCGTCAGAAATGTCGAAAAATCAGATTACAAAATTGATTTAAAACTCGTCGATCCGGTTAAACCAACCCCGACCCCAACCCCAACCCCAACTCCGACTTCTCCCACACCAATACCAAATCCGGGAAATCCAGAGCGTGTTTTATTCCTCCCCGGTACAACGACAAGCGTGATCTCAGGTAGCGCTAATGGCCAACAAGTCAAACGCTATATCATCGAAGCGAAAGCCGGACAGTTAATGGAAATCACGGTTCAGGGTGCGAAATTTAATGTTATCGGTCCATCCGGTAATCCCGTTCCTGACGCAAGCAATCGATCGGCGTGGCGTGGATTCCAGTTGCCAGTTGGCGACTATCAAGTTGAGATTGTCACCCCAACCCCGGCAGACTACACACTCTCTGTGACGGTTCAATAGATCGCGTTTTAACGTTACGAATTCATTTAACTAGACGGATATGCCTTCACTTTTTGTCGTCGGAACGGATACGGATGCAGGTAAAACAGTACTGGTAACGGCATTGTTCGCTTATTGTCAAAAATATGTGCCGAATCGATCGGTGGCCCTACTCAAACCCATCCAATCCGGCAGCGGCGATCGGGAACTCTACCAACGGCTGTTTAAACTCAGCCAGACTATCGATGAAATTAATCCCCTTTATTTCACAGCGCCTTTGGCCCCACCTATTGCAGCAGCCCAAGAGCAACGGCATGTCGAAATTGAGCGGGCCTGGATAACCTATCAATCTCTAACTCAGCGTTATGACTGGGTTTTGGTGGAAGGGGCCGGGAGTCTTGGCTCTCCCATGACTGGGCAGACGACTGGGGCAGACATTGCAGCGGATTGGCGGCTACGCATCATCATTGTTGTGCCGGTCAAACTTGGGGCGATCGGACAAGTGGTGGCGGCGGTAGCACTTGCCGAGCGAGCGAACCTCCAAATCTTAGGCATTGTCCGCAGTTGTCTTGTTCCTTGTACAGATGAGGAGATTGAGAATTGGGCCAGTCAAGATTTAATTGAAACCTTAACTGGAATTCAGGTCTTGGGGACATTGCCCTATTTAGCCGATTCAGAAGATATAGCGGCTCTAGCTCAAGCGGCATCTAACTTAGATTTAGAACTCTTGATGCCGGGACTCATATAATCCAATCTTAGTATTCAAGCTGAGTGAAATTAAACTTAAATAGCCCTCAGATCAACCGTTTAATCTGAGGGCTATTTAATTGAATATAATTATTTCTACAGAACTTTTGCGCGCATTAATGCCACTGGAAGCGCTGCTAGCTTACGACGAGTTGACACATAGGCACGTTTGTTGAACACGTCATATCCATTGCGCTCGATCGCACCCAAAATCCAACTGTAGGTCATGGATGCTGCCCAAACAGGCCACCGAGCATCTTCATTTAAATACGAAATTCCTCGATCGGCCTCCACAAAGACCTGACGTGCCCGATCGATTTGGAACTTCATCAAAGCCCGCCAGCGATCGTCCACCACGCCATTCATTAAATCTTTTTCAGAATAATTAAATCGATCTAAATCTTCGAGGGGTAAATAAATACGACCGCGTTGACGATCTTCACCGACATCCCGCAAAATATTGGTCAACTGATTAGCGACCCCAAGGGCAACGGCTTCCTTTTCGGGGAGATAGGGCGGTCGGTAGCGATTCCAAGGCGCATTCATGCTGGAATCATCAATCCCCATAATGGTCGTGGACATCAATCCGACAGTGCCAGCAACCCGATAACAATAAAGTTCTAGTTCTTCGTAGGTCTCGTAACGATTGCGGTAGAGATCCATCCGCTGACCTTCGATCATCTCGCGAAATGGCTGAATGTCTAGGTCATAACGCTCTAAGGTATCCACCAACGCAACATCAAAATCGTCGTGCGGCTTCCCTCGGAATAGGTCATCCAAACGATCGCCCCAGTCATCAAGGGTCGCATTAGTCGTATTACCTGCATCAGATCCGTCCACCAACTCATCGGTTCGGCGACACCAGACATAAATAGCCCAGATCGCCCGCCGTTTCGGGGCAGACATCAACATTGTTGACAAATAAAAACTCTTGGCAAAGTCTGCGGTGACCTGACGGCAGGACTCGTAAGCGGTCTCAACAGACGCTAAAGATTTTTTCACACGCGGGGATTCAGGCAATTGCAGCATTCCAATCCAGTGGGGAAAGTTAAGCAAAAAACAGTCAATTCATCATCTCACGGATTCTATAAGGAAGGCGGTAAGATGTGTATTGATACAACGAAGTCAGATAAATAGGCTTAATAAACAGCTTTTTATCACCAAAGCCACTAAGAGCCTATTCGGAAGCCTAAACTAAAGTTGCCCATATTATACGTTACAAGTTGTTACAAGCAACTTGAAGGTTATGAATAAACAGCATCTAGACTTCTAAATGCCCCTGGTTAGCTTTAAAGAATTTAAAGCAAGACGACTCTGTAGAGACTATCCAGTTATTTAGAGTATCTAATACAAAAAAGAACCAAGCCGAAGCCTGATTCTTTTTTGAGGATACTTCCTATTGATGAGGGCGAGCGAGGGGACTTGAACCCCCGGATGGCGGCACCACAAGCCGCTGCCTTAACCACTTGGCGACGCCCGCCACGGCACTTATATCAATATACCGTAATGGCTGTGATTTGGGAATGCCCTGTTCAAGTTTTTTGCTGATACTGTATATGAGAACAGATTGTAACAATCGCTGATTTTGCCGTTGGCCGTGAGAATACACTATGAAAGGATGTCTCTGGGGACTGGGGTTGACGATCGGGGTAGGTGCGCTAGGTGCATTGATGGTTGCGACGAACCCTAGCCCGGACGAGTTCGAGGCTTATGCGTTGGAGCAGATGAAAACTGAACTCTGTAAGCAGGTTCCAGCAGGATTTGGGAAAGAATGTCCTGGGTTTTTAGAGCAGAATAAGGTATCGGTTAAGAAAATGATTCGGGAAAATACCCAACGTCGTGATTATTATTTCTTCAGTCGTTATCAAACCAGTTTATCCTTGCGATCGGTGTTGCCCCAAGACGTAATGCCATTTTTGTCTTTGATGCCGATTCCTACGGGGTACGATTTGGAAACCCTTGGAATATTTGGTAATTTTTATATTTATCAGGCTCAGTCGAAGCAGCCTTAGTCATTTGCATTTACTCCTACATTTACTATGAATACTATGGACTCCTCGAACATGAATTTTGCCTCTTCTGAAGATCTAGCTCAACAGGATTGGTCTGGACTATTGCGGCAGATTGTGGCGGGAGAATCGCTTCAGGTCGAGCAGGCGAGTTTGCTGATGCAGGGTTGGCTAGCGGAGACTATTGATCCATTGCTGTCTGGGGCAATTTTGATGGCCCTCAATGGAAAGGGGTTTTCAGGTGTGGAATTGGCGGGGATGGCGAGAGTGCTGAAGTCGCTATCGTCCGAGAGTCTCACGGTTCACAAGATTCCGGTAGTGGATACCTGTGGCACGGGGGGTGATGGTGCCGATACGTTTAACATTTCAACAGCGGTAGCCTTTGTAGTGTCGGCAGCGGGGGTGAAGGTTGCGAAACATGGTGGCCGATCGTCGTCGAGTCGGGTGGGTTCGGCGGATGTACTTGAAGCGTTAGGGGTGAATTTTGCAGCGCCTCCCTCTCGAATTCGATCGGCACTTCAAGATGTTGGGGTGACGTTTTTGTTTGCGCCCGGTTGGCATCCGGCAATGAAGGCGGTGGCGGGGATGCGGAAGGCGCTAAAGATTCGGACTGTTTTTAATTTGTTGGGTCCGTTGGTGAATCCGATGAATCCGACAGGGCAGGTAATTGGGGTTTCGGATCCGAGGTTGTTGCAGCCGATGGGCGAAGCCTTGGGATTGCTTGGGGTCGATCGCGCTGTCGTGGTCTATGGACGAGAAGGGTTAGATGAGGCTTGTCTGGGAGATCTTAATGATTTTGCAATTTTACGATCGGGCAAAGTTACGCTGGAAACCCATGATCCTCGTGGTGCTGGATTGGCGCTTTCAACAATTGCTGATCTAAAAGGTGGGGATGTGGACGAAAATAAGGCGATTTTACGATCGGTGCTTCAGGGAAAAGGCACGCCTGCCCAAATGGATGCGGTGGCATTGAATGCGGCGTTGGTGTTGACGGTGGGCGATGCTCCACGCCCGAACTCCGGCGATCGGGTGACGGAAGTGGCAGAAGGGATTGAATTGGCCCGATCGGTTTTGCAAAGTGGAGCGGGTTGGGACAAGCTTGAGGCGCTAGTTGCTTATTTGAATACTTGATCGAAATGCCGGGTTTAAATGTCAAGGGATGACAACGATCGCAGCTCAGCAAGATATCACGGGATGTTTGCTGGATGGGATGGACGATCGAACGATTGCGCAAACTACCGGACGGTCGGTTGAAGAGGTACGATGCTTAAGATAAGCCCAATGAATCGACAAACTCTTAGCAAAAGGGTGTCACTTCCAGTTGGCAAGATACAATAGGATCCGATTGTCTTAAATCAAAAATCGCCTTAGACCAAATTAGGTCGCGATCGTTAACAGTTCTGGAGTACCGCACACAATGGGAAGAGTCGTAGGGATCGACCTGGGCACCACAAATTCGGTTGTCGCCGTCATGGAAGGCGGTAGACCTGTTGTCATTGCCAATGCGGAAGGAATGCGCACAACGCCTTCGGTGGTGGGCATGAGCAAGGACGGCGATCGTCTGGTGGGTCAACTCGCCCGTCGCCAGTCCGTACTGGATCCTCAGAACACGTTTTATAATGTCAAACGCTTCATCGGTCGCAAACACACCGAACTAACTCCCGAAGACAAGCAGGTGCCCTATACCGTGCGTCGGGATGAGAATAGCAATATCAAAATTAAGTGTCCGCGCTTGGATCGGGATTTTGCCCCTGAAGAAATCTCCGCCATGGTGTTGCGGAAACTCGCGGAAGAAGCATCGCGGTATCTGGGTGAACCCGTAACAGGTGCCGTCATTACCGTTCCAGCCTATTTTAATGACTCCCAACGGCAAGCCACTCGCGATGCCGGAAGGATTGCGGGCTTAGATGTCAAACGGATTCTCAATGAACCAACAGCCGCGTCTTTGGCCTATGGTCTCGATCGTCGTCAGAGTGAATTGGTTCTCGTCTTCGATTTGGGCGGCGGAACATTTGATGTATCCATCCTGGAAGTTGGGGATGGCGTTTTTGAAGTGCGATCCACTAGTGGCGATACCCAGCTTGGCGGCGGCGACTTCGATATGACGATTGTCAATTGGCTAGCTGAACAATTTTTAGAAAAAGAAGGCATTGACCTGCGGCGCGATCGCCAGTCTCTCCAACGTCTGACAGAGGCTGCTGAAAAAGCCAAAATTGAACTTTCTGGTGTGAATGTTACGGATATTAATTTGCCCTTCATCACCGCAACCGAGGATGGACCGAAGCATATTGAAACGCGCTTGACTCGATCGCAATTTGAAGCCTTATGTAGTGAACTGGTCAGTCGATTGCGTCTTCCCGTTAAACAAGCTCTGCGTGATGCTGGATTTACGCCCCGCGATATTGATGAAATCGTCTTGGTCGGCGGTGGGACTCGGATGCCCATGGTGCAGGAACTAGTCCGATCGATTCTGGGCCGTGAACCCAATCAAAATGTGAATCCTGATGAAGTCGTGGCGATCGGTGCGGCAGTTCAGGCGGGTGTCTTGGCGGGGGAACTGAAGGATATTTTGCTGCTGGATGTGACTCCCGTTTCGATCGGCCTTGAAACAGTTGGCGGTTTGATGAAAAAGCTAATTCCACGCAACACCACTATTCCAGTGCGGCGATCGGATGTATTTTCCACCTCCGAAGATAATCAAACATCGGTCGAAGTTAACGTCGTCCAAGGCGAACGGGAAATGGCGAATGGAAATAAAACCCTGGGTAAATTTAAGTTGATGGGAATTCCGCCTGCACCGCGTGGGATTCCTCAGGTTCAGGTTTCCCTCGATATTGATGCCAACGGTATTTTGCAAGTTACGGCCATGGACCGGACCACGGGCCGCGAACAAAGCATCACAATTCAGGGCGCATCAACTCTGAGTCCTGACGAAGTACAAATGATGATTCGAGATGCCGAGGTTTACGCCGATAGCGATCGGTTACGCCGAGAAAAGGTCGAGAAACGCAACCGAGCAGAGGCCATGGTGGTCCAAGCCGAACGTCAACTGCGAGAAGCAACCCTCGACTTTGGCATGAATTTTGTGGCTCCTTACCGATCGCGGATCGAACCCCTAAATAAACGGCTCCGCCAAGCATTAGGCGATAATGATGAGCGGCTGATTGACATTACAGAAGCGGATCTCAAAGATTCATTGTCTGACTTACAGCGGGAAGTTTACGATCGGAACCAAGAATACGAAAAAGAAGGCGGATTCTTCGAGGCAGTGAAAGACTTCTTCTTGGATGACGACGACGATTATTACAACGATTACAACTCTCGTAGAGATGGCGGTGGTGGCTACGACTACAATTCCGGTTCTTACAACTACGGAAACCAATATGGCACGGGACGTTATGGGAATTCGGGCGCATTGCCACCCAGCCGGAATCCGTCGTTTGATGATTGGTCTGCTGGAAATCGTTCCATAAATAGCGGGGATTACAAGTCGCCTGCCGATCGTTCTGGCAACTACGACGATCGTTCCAGCAACCGTGATTCCAATCGCTATGACGATCGGTCGTCAGATTCTCGTAATCAGAATCGTGATCTTAATCGCTATGACGATCGAAACTCTAATCGTGAACCCGATCGCTATGACGATCGGTCAGATTCTCGTAATGATAATCGCTATGACGATCGGCCCCCTAATCGTGAACCCGATCGCTATGACGATCGACCATCATCATCGAATTTACGCCCAGACGATCGTTACGATGATCGCAGTAGCAGCAGCGGCGGCAGTAATAGTGGCCGCCGTCAGGACAATTTCAACGAGGCTCGGGATGTTCGGGATTCAGGACGCCGGGAGGATGCCCGCGATCGGACACGAAAACCGGATAAACCAAACTATGACTATGACAACTGGGACGGTGATGAATGGTAGCCATTTCCCTCGCCTTGTTCTCTATTGATAAATAGCCTGATTCAGTTCCTATGCAAAACTTCCGCAACTACTACGATATTCTAGGTGTCGATCGCGATATTGAAAACGATGAGATCAAACGTGCTTATCGTCGCCTAGCTCGCACCTATCACCCAGATATGAATCCGGGAAATAAAGAAGCGGAAGAACGCTTTAAGGATATCAATGAAGCCTACGAAGTACTTTCAGATCCCGATCGTCGCGCTCGATACGACAAATTTGGGAATTTCTGGAAACAGAAGGGATTTTCAGGTGTTAATAAAGCCTGGGACTTTTTCAAGACTAAACCAGGCGACCCAAGCGAGCAACAATCTGAGGAAGACTTCAGCAAAATTCGAGACTTCAATGAGTTTTTCGACACCGTGCTGAATAACCAAGAAAGTTCTCGTAAAGGAGGTCGCCCAAACCGCAACACCGATCGGCCCAACCCTGGCAACACTGACTACTCGGGTAATGCCGTCCGGCCCAATAGTCGCGGAAATAGCCGGGACACCTATTTTAACGAGCCGCCCACCCGTCCAAATGCCTTCAGGGAAGCTCGTAATTCAGAACCTCGCCAAGATGTCGAAAGCCGCAATGAGTCCAGTAATGACGACTGGGGATCATCTCGTAATGAGTCCCTTAACGATGACTGGGGAACCTCTAACAAACCCCGTGATGATAATTGGGGACCCAGCTCGCAACCACTCGATGGCGGAAACAATCGGATGAAGGATCGAATGAACAACGATCGTCCCGCAGAACCCCCATCCCGAAAACCCCAGCCTCGTGACGCCGAAGCCCAACTTACCGTGCCGTTGGAAAAAGCCTACAACGGTGGAAAAGAGCGAATTCGGCTCGAAGATGGACGGTTACTAGAGGTGACTATGCCCAGTGGATTGGTCTCAGGACAGCGGATTCGGCTTGAAGGTCAAGGGATTAATGGCGGTGATTTATTTTTGACGATCGACCTAGTGGCCCACAAATTTTATCGTTTTGATGGCGTGAACTTGGTGTGTCAGGTGCCATTGACGGTGCCTGAAGCCATATTGGGCGGAGAAATTGAAGTGCCGACCCTCGACGGTCTCGTGCGAATGAATATTCCCGCCGGCGTTAAATCTGGACAGCGCTACCGTCTGGCGAAAAAAGGTTATCCCGATGGTAATGGCGATCGGGGCGACCAAATTGTTGAATTGCAATACACGCTGCCCAAAGCATTGAGCGATCGTGAAACCGAACTCTACGAAGAACTGCGGCAAATCAACACAAGCAATCCCCGATCGGGCCTGTATTAACTATTTTTGTTCAACAAAAAGCTTGCCAAAGGTAATACTCAGGCAAGCTTTTCGAGGGTTAAGATTTGGATTTAGAACAGACCTAAAGTCAGCGCCTTATCAACCGGAAAGAGCGCGCCTGCACCGAGGTACAACGCAACGGCTGTTCCGAACAAAAACACAGTCATCGCCAAAGGACGACGGAATGGGTTTTGGAACTTGTTCACACTTTCCAAGAAAGGAACTGTAAACAGACCCAAAGGTACAGATGCCATCAACACAACCCCAAGGAGCTTATTCGGCACCAAACGGAGAATGTTGAATACGGGGTACAAATACCACTCAGGAAGAATTTCCAAAGGGGTCGCAAACGGATCAGCAGGCTCGCCGACAAGTGCGGGATCCAATACAGCCAAACCAACGATTAATGCGAATGAACCCATGATCACCACAGGGAACATATACAGCAAATCGTTAGGCCAAGCAGGCTCACCGTAGTAGTTGTGACCCATGCCTTTCGCCAGCTTCTCGCGGACGATCGGATCGGTCATATCCGGCTTTTTCAAAGTAGTCATGGAAAGGCTCCTATGGGTGAGAGATCTAGTAGTAAATTCTTAAACTAACAAGCTTAAAATTTACAGAGGACCAGAAATTCCTTGCTTACGAATCATGAGGAAGTGAAACAGCATAAAGACTGCAATCAACCAAGGCAACACAAACGTATGTGCGCTGTAGTAGCGAGTCAGTGTCGATTGACCTACGCTAGCGCCACCGCGTAACAAATCTGCAATCAGACTGCCCACAACAGGAATAGCTTCCGGTACACCGGACACAATCTTGACAGCCCAATAACCCACTTGATCCCAAGGCAACGAGTAACCCGTCACGCCAAAGGATACAGTCAGCACTGCCATCACAACGCCGCTCAACCAAGTCAACTCACGGGGCTTTTTAAAACCACCCGTCAAGTACACGCGGAAGACATGCAAGATCATCATCAGAACCATCATGCTAGCGGACCAGCGATGGACGGAACGAATCAGCCAACCAAAGTTGACATCATTCATAATGAACTGAACAGATGTAAATGCTTCAGCCACTGTTGGCTTGTAATAAAATGTCATCGCAAATCCAGTTGCAAACTGAATAAGGAAGCAAGTCAGCGTAATCCCACCCAAGCAATAAAAAATATTGACATGGGGCGGCACGTACTTGCTGGATACGTCTTCGGCGATCGCTTCGAGATCTAAGCGCTCCTCGAACCAGTCATACACGTTTGCCATGGTTGGAAAGGGTTCCTAAAAATAAGTCCTGTTCATTAAAAATGTAACACATCCGAACCCCATCCTGCATAGGGAAAGCGGGTTCTAGAGCGTTATTGGGCCATTCTCGTTAGTGAACTCATTAGCGCACTAACGAGATTCCATGTTTCCCAGTATGATAACAAAGTGTTAAGTTATCAAGCCTCTTCTCTCATACTCCATGCATAACCCCTTTTTCCACGATTTTTCTAACCGGATTCATGCGATCGCGAAACGAGGGTTTGTTGCAATTCTGACGGGGATCATGGTTGGGGTGATGTACTTTGGAATGTCAGGTTCAGCGGCGGCATTGACGGAAGATCAGCGGTTACTGAATGAGGTGTGGCGGATTATCGATCGGGCCTATGTGGATGCTAGTTTTAATCATCAAAATTGGTGGGCGATTCGAGAGAAGTATTTAAAGAAAAACATGCCCGATCGCGAAGCCACCTATCAGCTTATGCGAGATATGCTGGGATTACTAGGCGATCCTTTTACCCGTGTAATGAATCCAGAGCAATATCGCAGCCTGCAAACCAGCACCTCCGGTGAACTCACGGGTGTGGGCTTACAGATTGCCCTAGATCCCGATCGTAACGTCCTAAAAGTCATGGCTCCAATCGCAGGGTCTCCCGCCGAAAAAGCAGGCATTCAACCGGGGGATGAGATTCTTGAGATTGACGGAAAATCAACGATCGGAGTGAGCTTAGATGATGCGGCGGGTAAAATGCGCGGCAAATTGGGCACGGTGGTGATTTTGAAGATTCTCCATGAAGGAGATCCGGAGCGAGAATACGATTTAGTGCGCGATCGGATTGAGCTAAATCCCGTTACCTCTGAACTGCGGCTAACAGAGCATCATCGGGTTGGATATATTCGTCTAACCCAGTTTAATGCCAACGCTCAAACTGAAGTGACCAGTGCGATCGTAGGTTTAGAGAAACAAAAGGCCGACCGCTATATTTTGGACCTACGGAATAATCCGGGCGGGTTGCTACAGGCTGGAATCGATATTGCTAAACTTTGGATTCAGGACGGGGCGATTGTCTATACCGTAAACCGACAGGGCGAACTAGGCAGCTACTATGCAGAACAGACGGCGGTAACAGATGACCCGATGGTGGTGTTGGTGAATAAGGGGACAGCGAGTGCGAGTGAGATTTTGGCGGGGGCATTGCAGGATAATCAACGGGCGACGTTAATTGGGGAAAAGACCTTTGGTAAAGGCTTGATTCAATCGCTATTTAATCTTTCGGATGGGTCAGGTTTGGCAGTGACTGTGGCTCGATATGAAACGCCGAACCATAATGACATTAATAAACTCGGCATCACGCCCGATCGCACCGTGGAACTCGGCCAAGTCGCACCGAAAGACATTGGGAAAGATTTGGATCCGCAGTATCAGGCGGCGATCGATTTTCTAGAAACAATACCGGATCGTATTCAAGCAAGCTAATTATTCAAGCAAGCTAATTTTTATGGCCATAGAACGGACTTATCACGATCCTCTTCACGGCGCAATTACGCTATCTCGAACCGATCGAACGGAAGCCCTGTTGATTGAATTAATCGATACTCCTGCATTCCAACGATTGCGACGGATTCGGCAATTAGGTCTGGCAAGTTTAACGTTCCATGGCGGCGAAGCATCACGGTTTACCCATTCCCTGGGGGTGATGGCCATTACCCGGCGGGTCTTCGATCGTTTATGTCTAAGTACGCCGAGCCTTTTACCTCATCGGGCCTTGGTGTTATGTGCGGCGCTTCTCCACGACATTGGCCACGGTCCTTTTAGTCATACGGGCGAGGAGGTGTTTCGGACTAATCACGAGATCTGGACCTGCAAAATTTTAAATGAGTCCTTACCAATTCAGACGTTGCTTGATTCTCATGACCCCAGTCTCCGATCGCAACTTGTTCAGATTTACCAAAAGAGTCATCCCATGCCTTGTCTGTGGCAGTTGATTTCCAGCCAATTGGATTGCGATCGGCTCGACTATCTCATGCGCGACAGTTATATGACGGGGGTTTCCTACGGTCAGCTTGATCTCGATCGGATTCTTCTGGCATTACAAGTAGACCCAAAAACGCAGCAATTAGTCGTGGCGAGAAAAGGGTTGGGCGCGATTGAGCATTATTTAGTGGTGCGATCGTTTATGTATTCTCAGGTTTATAATCACGGGAAAAATATTGCGGCAACCTGGTTACTCGATCGGGCGTTCACGAGGGCACGAGATTTACTGGCAGCGGGACAAGAGCTGGTAATTGATGAAACGGTTCTAGCTTGGCTAAATGCAAAAGAAGTCCCGATGGCCTTAGCGGACTATTTGGCGGGGGATGACACCGTATTTCAATACCATTTGCAACGTTGGCAAGCAAACCCAGACCCAATTTTGAGTGATCTTTGTCGGCGATACTGCGATCGGGATTTATTCAAAGCTCGTGAAGTATCTCATCTGGGACCAGCCGAGCAACAAGAGCGTTTCCATCAGGCTAAGCAAGAGATGCGGACGATCGGTTTAGATCCCCAGTATTACACTGGATTCCGAGTGGCTCGTAGTAAGGGGTACGCACTCTAT
Source organism: Cyanobacteriota bacterium (assembly GCA_026389365.1). Lineage (GTDB taxonomy): Bacteria > Cyanobacteriota > Cyanobacteriia > Leptolyngbyales > Leptolyngbyaceae > JAAFJU01. The sequence continues at coordinate 4,992 of JAPLHZ010000155.1, read as the reverse complement.
CAAAAAGGTATCAAGCTCCAACAAGACGGGGAACTCACGGAAATTAGTGAGGTGTCGCCGCTGGTTAAAACGATCGCAACCACTCAAGAACGGGCTTGGGTGGTTGCGGTTGAGAGATCAGATTAAGAGATAATGAGGACTACTGATTTGACATAGTAGGTGGTTTTTGACCGAGGTTTCGTTGGGAAATAAGTTTGGTAATGGTTGAGACCGCCCGGACATATTGTGGATCATCCAATGTGCCGAGTAAACGAGGGTTGCCATAAAGCTTCTCTAGTTGTTCGCGGGTTAAGGGCAACGAAATATCTGGCTCGATTCCTTTGTGGCTGATGTCGGTGCCATTGGGGGTGTAGTAATGGGCAATGGTGACCGCCAAACCCGAACCATCGGACAGAGGATGAACCGACTGAACCAATGCCTTACCAAACGTCTGGGTGCCAATGATGGTGGCGCGTTTGTTGTCTTTGAGTGCGCCAGTCAAGATTTCGCTGGAGCTAGCCGAATTTTTATCCACCAGTACCACAAGGGGCAAGTTGCTAATGGCTGTACGATTGGCCAACAGTTCTTCACTGCCGCCTTTGCGATTGACGGTTTTGACAATGCCGCCTTCATCCATCCACATCCGAGAAATTTCAATACTAGACTGCAAGAGTCCACCGGGATTGCCGCGCAGGTCTAGAACAAAGCCATCGACCTTATCGTTCTGGAGAACTTTAATAGCTTGACGCATTTGGTCTGCGGCATGGCTACTAAATTCACTCATGCGCATAAATCCAACCCGAGTTGATCCTTCTTGGGCCACACTATAGCGAACGGCTTGAAGCTCAATTTTTGCACGGATTAATGGGAAATTAATCAGGTTGCCATCGCGCTCGATTTTCAAGGTGATGGGTGTGCCGCCTTTGCCCCGAATTAAGCTGGATGCATCTTCGACACTCATGCCCTTGGTGGTGCGGCCATCAATGAACAGGACTTTATCGTTCGATCGGATGTCAGCGCGGGAAGCGGGCGAATTTGGCAGCGGTTCGACGACAGTGAGAACTTTAGTTTTTGCGTCCGCTTCTAACCGAATTCCCACGCCTTCTAGATCGCCAGAAGTTTGGCTAGTAAGTGATTCAAATTGCTTCGCATCCATGAACCGAGTGTAGGGATCCTCTAAAAGCTTGAGAGCCTTACGAAGTGCACCATAGGCTTGTTCCTTGGTGTTGTAATCGGGAGTGATGAGGCTGGTGCGGACGGCTTGCCAGTCATTTTTGTTGAAGGAGCCATCGACATATTCTCGATTGACAATTTGCCAAGCTTCATCGAGAACGGCTTTGGGGCTGTCCTGTTGCCATGCGGCACGAACGGGAGAAGTTGGACTAATGAGTGTTCCGGTGGCGGCCACGATCGCGAGACCTGTGGATAGCAATGAAGCAGGGAGAAAAGACTTACGGATCATAAGAAGTCACCGGAGAGTGAAGGTTGAGGAAGTAATAGCTAGCAGACAGACAGTGTTCCCTAATGCAGGGAGAACCCGACAAACTAATAGAAGAAATGACAAATGCTGCTAAATGTTAGATGCCTAAATTGTCTAACTATTTTCTTGAAATTAAAACTAGGAGATGACTTGGAGGTGATGCAGAAAGTAAAGGCAAGAGCTTTAGTATAGACTACATAAAAAATATTTGGATTCCTGAATTCTCTGTGACAATTTTTGAACTGGAAGGCATGATAGGTGAGAGTTGCCCGCTAATGGTCTAGGGGCCACCATAACTAGCCTTGATCAATAAATTTATTCCCCGCCATGCCGTATCTGAATCAATTTTCTTGGATTTTATCTGGGGTCATAAAAGTGACGATCGCCACCGCTGCGATCGCTGGCATCATCAAACTTCAGCAGCCCCAGCTTCAACAACTATCGGCCCGAGACGTGGCATCACCGGAAGATCAGCGTCAAGAAGAACTGAATTTATCGCTGATGAACCGATCGCCGAGTTTTGGCTTGGATAATATTTTGGCGGATTGGGCGTTTTTAAATTTTGTTCAATATGACGGGGATACGGCGACCCGGAAGGCGGTGGGCTATCCGTTAGCTCCGAACTATTTTGAGATGATAACCCGTCTGGATCCGCGCTTTGTGGATAGCTATGTTTTTCTCAGCGGCATCATGTCGTACCAAATGGGAATGCCTAAGGAGGCGATCGCACTAATGGATCGCGGCACCAGCGCACTCACTCCTAAGGACCATCCGAGGGCATTTTTAGTGTGGCGACTCAAGGGATTGGATCAGCTTTTGATGGCAAACGATTTAGATGCATCGCAGTTTTCCTATGACCAAGCGGGGGATTGGGCGCTGGCTTCAAGTGATGCATCGGTTCGAGAGGCGGGTCCGATTTTCAAACAAACAGCGGAGTTTATTCGGACGGATCCGAACAATAAGACGATGCTGCTGTGGTCTTGGAGTACTATTTACGATCAGGCGGTTGTGACACGAGATCAGGTGACGCAGGCGCGGGCGAGAGAGAGGTTGCTGAAAATTGGGGCGATCGAACGCAAGGATGAAAAGGGCAGCGTCTATTTTTTACTCCCACCACAGCCTAAGTCTGAGCCTAACTCTGGAGTAAAGTCTAAATCTGACCCCACTGCGACCCCAACGGCCAGTCCCACCCCAGCGATCGAACCTCCCCCTGCGCCAAAACCTTCGATTTAATGAGAGACTGATGACACAGTTCAGAGACTCTTGGCGCTGTTTCTATCCCAATCCCTATGCCTACCCCAAATCCTAAATCTAATTTGCCTGCGATCGCAGCTCCTGATTTGCAATCTGTCAGTAATACAGTGGCGAGTCTGTACGATACCTATCCATTCCCACCAGAGCCGCTGGTCGATTCTCCGCCTCCGGGTTATAACTGGCGCTGGAATTGGGATACGGCTTATAACTTTTGTGCGGGACGTAAGCCCGATCGGCAAGATATTCGGATTTTGGATGCGGGCTGTGGTACGGGATGTAGCACGGAATATTTGGTGCATTTGAATCCGGAAGCTCAGGTGACGGCGGTAGATTTGAGTCCGGGGGCATTGGAAGTAGCGCGGGAACGCTGTCGGCGGAGTGGGGCGATCGGGGCAGATTTTCAGCATTTGAGTTTGTTTGATGTGGATCAATTGCCGGGTCAATTTGACATGATAAATTGTGTCGGCGTATTGCACCATACTCCGGACCCGATTCGTGGAATTAAGGCATTGGCAGACAAATTAGCTCCGGGGGGGATTTTCCATATTTTTGTGTATGGGGAATTGGGCCGTTGGGAAATCAAATTGATGCAGGAAGTAATAGCCCTGTTGCAAGGGGACAAACGCGGGGATTACCGAGATGGTGTGGCGATCGGGCGAGAGGTGTTTGCGACCTTGCCGGAAGGAAATCGGTTGAAGCAACGGGAACTCGATCGGTGGTCGATGGAGAACCATAAAGATGAATGCTTTGCAGATATGTATGTTCATCCGCAGGAAATTGATTACAACGTCAATACGGTGTTGGATTTTGCGGCGGCATCGGGTTTGGATTTTGTTGGGTTTTCTAATCCAAAATTATGGGAACTCGATCGTTTAATTGGTAAGTCTCCCGAATTATTAGAACGGGTTAAAACAATGAATCAACGCGATCGTTACCGATTGGCAGAGATTCTAGATCCTAGTTCATTTACCCATTACGAATTTTTCTTAAGTAAACCACCGCTCGCGAAATTGGACTGGTTGGATGATAATGATTTGCTGAATGCTATTGCTGAACGAAGTCCTTGTATGGAAGGCTGGGAAAGTAAGATGATTTTTAATTGTGATTATCAAATTGTGAATTTGAGTGATCAGGGGTTTGAGTTTCTGAAAGCCTGCAATGAGAATACAACTGAGACGGTTGCGAGTATTGCTTCGAGTGTAGGAATTGGCTTGGAAGAGATTCGATCGTTGCAGCATCAGCAATTGATTTTATTAACCCCAAATTAATTCAATGAGTTTTAGATGAATTTCCGAATTGTGGTTCTTCGTTTAGAAGCTTTCGGAATCCATTGACTAGCAATCATGTCGCGAATTTCCCGATCGAAAAAATCTATCGCACGGGTTACGGCTTCTTGATCCGTACAGCCATTAGCCAATGATTCAGTTCTAAGTTTTTCGTGTTTACTGAAATGCATTAAAAATAGTTCTTTTAAAACATCATTACTAATATCTCGGCTGATAATAGATGTCATTTCTAGCAACTCATCACACCGATCGGGATTCAAGCGCACGTAGGGACTATCTTTCCAAAATTTAGTTGGATGTCCCTGATAAATAGTAATCAAGTCTTGTCGCTTCATGTCTTAGGTCGCTAAATTCTGAAATAAAATCTTTTCTAGCATATCGCAAGGTCATGTCCACAAATTAAGATGACACTTCACAGCAGCAATTCCAAATTCGGAATGTAGCCAAAGACACAAAAGTCTAAAATGCTTACTGGAACGGGTTTTTATTCCAATATACGGAATCAACGTACTGCTCTATATTAATGACTTATCAAGTTTGTTTTCAGGTTACTGACTCTCTAAGAGACTAAGATTCGAGGAGGGAATGCCAAAAATCTCAGAAATTAGCTTAATATCTCTTGTCTACATAAAAACGTCGTATTTGTACCCTATATTACCGTTTGAATTTGGAATTGCTGGCTAAAAGCGCAATTACTAGAAAAATTTCCAGACCTGATATGATTCCGTGATATTACGGGTAAGTTATATTTATCGAGATTTGAACACGATTCATTCCCGCACCTAAAGGAGAATTCTAATGAAATCTGAACTCAAAGCTAAACTTCTTCAACACCTCGTTTCCAAAAAGCGCGACGGTGGTTTCACCCTGATCGAACTTCTCGTCGTCATCATCATTATCGGTATTTTGGCCTCGATCGCGCTTCCTTCCTTCCTAAACCAAGCGAACAAAGCTAAACAATCTGAAGCGAAGACCTATGTTGGCTCTATGAAC
>JAPLHZ010000318.1 GCA_026389365.1 Cyanobacteriota bacterium | reverse complement strand
TACGAGAACGCGCCGTTCCAGGCATCAGAGATTTTCGTCTTCGATGGCTGAAACCACATAAACTCGTCACCTAAATCTAGAATGAAATGACCCTGCATGTTTGGTGAACGACTTCAGGCAAAATTGAAACGATAGGAGTTTATAATAAAACCTTAGTACTGAGGCGTAATGATTTCCGATGGAGTCATCACCATCACCAATGTGACCTCTCTGCCTTACATTGTTTATCCTGAGACCGACGGCTTACCCATGAGCGAAAGTGATGCCACTCGGGATTACCTGTTGTACTGTGTTGCGGTTTTGGAAAACTATTTTCAGAGTCGGCGCGGGGTATATGTTTCTGGGAATCTGTTTCTTTACTATGAAGAAGGCGATCCAAAAAAAGCCGTATCTCCTGATGTGTTGGATCGCATCTTATTTCTCATCCTCCTTAGTCTTGGGAAAGCTTAACAACAAGTCGCGGTAATATTCGTATTGCTTTTGGAGATCGGTCAGCTCTGTAAAAGTGTCCAAAAGCAATACGATTTCAGCTTGAATGGCAAGATAGAAAGCGGGCTATTAGAAGCATTGCATCCCGATATTAAACTCAGTATCGGCAACATTTAAAGGCGGAACCCTTGCTATGTTTGGCTTTTACTTCCACACACGACGGAACCAGTGCCGAAAGCAAATTGCTGTAATAAATTTTTATTCATTTCCTCAGAGTTATCTCTCTGATTGAGGCGCGTTTTAGAATCGTAGTTGCCTAAAACCCTTGATGTAAAACCAAAATCTGTCACAGCTAGAATACGCATTTCCTGATCACCTGTATTCTGCGACTGATGCACACACCATCTAGGTATAAAAACAGTGTCGCCTACACTCACATCAATCAACTGCTTGTCAATCAATACCTTACCATGACCCTGAATAATGTAGAAGATGGTTTCGTGAGCGTGACGGTGCTTTTCGTTGTTCTTGCCAGGTGGAATTTGCACGACACGCGGATCTAAAACCTGTGTCAATGGGAATAGCAAACGATCAACTGCAAACTCAATGTTAAGACGGGAATCTTCATTCCTATACATCTCGATGCTTTGTTTGAATGTATCAGACTTCAGCACAGAAAAATCTACAATCTCAGCAGCTAGGGATTTGCGAGCTTTAATGGGTTGAAGGAGCGACTGATCTAATCGCCGTATCAATGCATCGTAAAGATAATCAAAAAATTGAGCCCGTGCACTAAGGGCTTGATCCGCAGACCGTTTACAAAGCTCAAACCATCCTGGTCGATCTGAGTAAGAGCACATTAACTCTGCAAGCGTCGCACTATGTTCGTCATCACAACCAATGTGGATGTGGAAAAACTCCAATTCTTCATTTGCAAGTCCAGCCTTCAGCATTCCCTCAACTAAAATTTGGTACATTTTAGACACAATACCCTCTGTCCCCAAAGAGAGCCAAGCACTTCCCCAAACTGCATCAGATTGCGTACAACTCTCAGTGTAGATATGAACAAAGCGTTTAGTGAAGTCGGCATATTGAATCCCACCCAAATCTTGAATGCCCAATGTCGTTTGAAGAAAATCCCTAAAGATCTGGGCATGACTTAATTGCTCACCTTGCCCAGCCTCTTCCCATAAATTTTGGGTCAATTTTGCCCTGAAATAATCTTTCTCACAATTTGCCATCACACCTGCAATGTAGCGAGTGAAGTTTTTGGAATAAAGATAGTACTGGGCAAAAATATAAACAAAGTCTTCTCTCGTCAAATCTCCTGCTAAGCAGGCTGAGAACAATCGGTTTTTCCAGAAATAATGATTTGACACAAATTCATTCAAAGTATCTAGTTGTGCTGTTATCGCTTTGGTATCAGCACTTTTTTGAATTGTGGGTGTGGGTGATTCTGCAAATGTTGAATTTGTACTCATTAGGATTAGTGGATATGAAGTTTTTGCGCTGCTTTTAGGATACCCTAGAATGTCAAATAGGTTCTATAGAACTTAGGATGTCAAATTGGTTCTATAAGGGTTCTGGAACCCCACTACGGGAACCAGTGCCATATCTAGATAATAGATCATTTTCCACACCATGCCATTACCGAAAACGGCAATCTTTTGCGTTGGTTATTTGGGGTTGGTTTTGCCCCCCAGTCCCCCAAACCTTCAACAAGCTCAGGCCAAACTGTGGGGGGAACCGTTCTCTATTTATGGGTTTTAAAGTCCCCCAGAATTGGCGCTGGACTGAGCCTGTCGAAGTAGGGATTTAGGGGGCGAAAATCTCAATCTATGACCGTGCAAAATATAGTTCATATCGATCGTCTACGTTTATGCCTGTCACCGCTAAAAACGACTGCCGATTGGATAGCCATTCTCCATCGCGTGAGGTACAAAATGGCTTTCTAAAAGCCTCTCCATACTAGGGCTTCAGATTTTGATCTGTACCTCATGGGAGGCGGAATGACTATAAACTGTAACTATCAGTGAAATCGATAAACCCATAACCAAAATCGTTACTCTGGCGATGATTTCACAGTCTGCCGATCGACTTGGGCTTCAATAATTTTCTGCACAGGCTCAGGAAGATTTCTAAAGAAATCATATCCAGTCAACTTTTCGACTTCATCAACAGACGTCACATAGTCCTTCCAAGGCTTTGACTTCACCCCTTGTTGATTCGGAACCACGATCGCGATCGTTCGGCTCATGGAGACAGTGACATCCTTCGGCTGAGTTCCAGGACGATCGATCACCAGGACCACTTTCCAGATGACAGATGGAACAACAACATTGTTATTCAATACTGACTGCGCTCCATTAGCCCCAATGCCACCAAAGCCTGAAGACCCTGCCACAATATACAGCTCTTTACCCTGCTTAACTAAACTCCGACAAGCCGCTTCAAATTGGGACCAAACGACCCGATTGTTATCCGGTGCTTGAGGCACCATATTCGTCATGAAAAAAGTTGCTGAATTATCTAGGTCCGATCGACCCCGATCTTCTGATGACACCACATGACCCTTATCAAAACCACTTTTTGCATAATCAGAGGGACGGACCCGATACCAACCTTGGGGCAAACTGGAATCCTCTCGAAAATTATCTTGTCGTTTTGCCTCTCCTAGCCAACGGTCATTTAATTGCCAGCTAGCCCAATTGGGTATATTCCGTTCACGATTATAAGACAAAGCATACTGCGGCTTAAGCATTAGATAATTGCTCGGGTTCTGCGTCGAATTGCTTGCAGAACTTGGATTACCCATTAAAAGATGAGCACTGCCATAGTTCAAATCTTCTCCTCGGGCAGCTATACCGTAGAACGGGATGACTAGTGCGATCAATAGATTGAAAGGCAACCAGAGGTTGTTTTTATTGTGGATTTTTAGCATATCCAGATCCCAAAGTCATGTTGAACGCGATCGATTAATTTATCAGTAAAATAATACTCTGCGATCGTCCCTCAGATCCCTAAATTATCCATGAGTTTGGGGAGTGATACCAGGCGAAGAGTCGCTTATTTGGCAATTTACTGCACCAAGAGCCTACTGAGGTCTAACAGCTCAATCCATAACAATCTGGATTATGGACGCTAAAGCGGCTTAAATCATTTGCATTCGCCTAGTTTCCCGGCCACTACTTCGCGCCCTAGAGCGGCAATTATGCCACAGCAAAGCTGTGCTGCCTTGCTCTTCAGGGGCGCTCATCGCTAGCAAAGGAGAGGAGAGGAGAGAAGAGAGAAGAGAAGAGAAGAGCGGAGAAAGGTCATCTTTTTTCTCTCGCTGTCGTCTAGTCTCGCGTGGTTTGTTGTGGGCTGGCTCGTCGGCTGTTGTGTGTGTGTTTGGCTCCGCCTCACGCGCCTACGGTGACCCGGAAAACGGTCTATTTTTAGCCGAAGTCATGTTATAATTAACTTAAGTTGTTTTTGGTTTTGGTCGTGCCTTCTTCCCTGTTTTTCCCCTTCTCGCCTCAGTGGGTTTTCCCGTCGTTTGTTGGTCCTCGGTCTTCGGAGTTTGTGATCTCGTTTTCTGGCCCTGCGCCCGTTGGTTTTGTGTCGTGGTTGCGCTCTACCCCTGGTGTGGAGTTTAAAAAGCTTTATCAGTGCCCTTCGTGGCGCAGTTTTGGCCCTGGTGTTGCGGTTCGCTTCTTGGTTCGTGATGCGGTTTTGTCGGAAGCAGTTCGGAAGGCAGCGCCGAAAGGCGGAGGAGGCAGCCTACACCCCGCAAACTTTATGAGCTAGTCAGCCCCCGTTTTTTGCCCCTCTCTAGGGGTATTTTTTGTCGTAAAATTTCTATCAAATTATTCAAGAAACTGTCTAAAATTAGTTGACTTTAGGCTAAGAATAGACGATAATGGTAATAACAAATAGATAAACAAGAAAGGCAAAAATCACATGGTCACTCGTAGCAATATCATCTACTCGATCGCAGCCGCTCAGAGAATTCTAGGCATTGCACAACGTATTTTTGAAGTTCGTGAATGGGCCTGGGTTGTGTTGGTTCGTGGTCCTGGGTTTTGTCGCTTCATGAGCAAGAAATTATTTAAAAAACATTTCGCAGACTTCCGAAAAAAGCAAGCCGAAAAGGTTCAGTTAGTAGCAAATCCAAACAATTCAAAGGAATTCAAAGCAACCGGAAGCGCTGGAACTTATACGCTAAACGCCGAAGACAAGGCGATCAAATGCACTTGCGAGGATTTTAGAAATCAAGTTTTATCCTCAAGACTAAGCACAGCACTTGTAAGCATGGTTATGCAGTCTTATCTCATCTCGGTTTTAACTCACTTTCGGACTACATAGAACGCGATCGGACCTGTGAGCGGGTTGATGTTTTCAAGAATGCCCCGGTGAGTTTGAGTAATGGGTCATACACAACGGCAAACCCAAGACCAAAAGGGCGATCGGTCGATTAATTAACAAGCATTCAAATACATGGCCCTGGGCAACTGGGGCAGCGTCTAGCACCCTATTTTTAGAATCATCATGAACTATTTCGCAGATTGCACAACGGTCGAAGAGCTGAAAGCCAAGTATCGCAAACTAGCGCGGCAGCACCACCCAGATCTAGGGGGAGACTTGGAGACGATGAAAGCCATTAACAGCCAATACGAAGCAGCCTTAAAAGCTTCTGACGGGCAAACCTCAACGGGAACAGATAAGCGGGAACATACATACCGCTATGACCAGGAAGTAGAAGCCGAAATCATGGAAATCATCCTAAAGCTTTTATTAATCGTAAATGAATCAAATGTGGAAATCATTCTGATCGGTCGCTGGATATGGATCACAGGCGACACCAAACCACTTAAAGAGAGTTTCAAAGAATTGGGCTGTAAATGGCACAAGGACCGCGCTTGCTGGTTCTGGCGGTCAGCCAGCGATCGGGGTTATGGCAGGGGCGGAGATCTAGACGAATTAGCCAGTAAATACGGCTGTCAGGATTTCAAGAACAAGGCGAAATCTAAGAAAAAAGCGGTTAAGGCAGCTTAGTTTCTAGCCCTCAGCATGGCCTAAAAAGGCTGAACATAAACCACTAAAACAAATCAATTGATCATCATGACAACCACACAGATCAGCGCTCACGAATGGTTAGAGATTTCAGAAAATTACTATGATCAGATCCTCGGAGCCGTCCCACCGTTAAACATGGAAAGTAATAAGTTTATCTGTTCAGAAAAATATTCGGACGACGACGACGGTAACGATCTTTATTTTGTCGGATGTATAAACAAGACGGGCCATTTTGGGCGATACATGACGATCGCAGACTATAAAGAAGTCTTCCCATACATGATCACTTCAGATCTAAGACATGAAAGCGTACTGCTAATCGACGACGACCAGGTAGAGGCATACAAAGCATTCATCGAAAACGAACAGAGAAGCAACAGCGAGGAGTCTAGAACCGAGTTTGTAGAGCGCTACAGAGGAACATACGACAGCACTGAAGACTACACAGAACAGAACTATCAGAACTATTACGGCAGCGCTGAAGAGTTGCCCGACTGGGTTTTATTGCATATAGATTTTGAGAATTTAGCCCTAACCCTATTCTGTAATCACAATATCTATTATCTCAATAGTGACGATCGGAAAATTTTTGTATTCGACAACCCATAGACGATCGCCAATTGGTCACGGTTGATCATTCGATCGTGTCTACACCTGCAAACGTTAGCACCTAAAACACAGTGGAAAATGAAACGCCAGAACAAATGTTGAAGAGAGAAATATCTACGTTTATGCAACGGTACAAAATTACGAGCGATCGGGTCTATGCAATAGTTTCAGAGCTTGAAGCCGAAGACGTAGACAACACCTATGTAAACGATCGGCCATGGTTGCAAGATTTCTAATAAACCCTATCCCCTAGCACTAATTATGAAACTTTCAAAAATGGATGCAGACTATCAGGAGCTATATGATACAGCCCTAATCTGTATCGATCGATCGGCTTACGATGCTTTATTTTTGCCTGTTCTAAATGCAATGGAATCGCGGCATAAATGGAAAAGAACACCAAACCCATCATGTCCCTGCGGTGAGATGTTAATTACTGACTGCGCCGGAGAATGCGGCAAAGAAATCAAATGATAAATAGATAAAACTAATAGGGATTGATTTGTTTTAATCCCTATTTCTCAATCTATCCCCTAGCACTACAAACAAATGAGCATCGACATCATTCAAAAGGTCAGAGTAGAAAAGCTTATTAAAGAGCTTGACAACATTATTGACCTCATTAACCGACACAAATCAGAAACCGATTCAGACGAATTTGAGGAAGCTTGTGACACTGGCATCGAAAGCTTAGAAGCAGCAATAAATATACTGAAAGAGGACTTTTAACAAATGAACGCACCCGCACAAATCAAACCGAAAACAATCCTTGCAGCAGTACCGACAGCAGCCCCCCAGCAGATTGCACAGCAGCCCCCGATCGCGGAAATTATCACGCCGCCCAGCCGCCCCGGTGAGTGGACGATCGCCCAAATCATCACCGCACTGTCCAGACCTCTACCCAAGAGTATTACGGCCACCCGTAACCAAGGTGGGAAGCAGTTAACATTTGTCCCATGGCATAGCGTTAATAGAGTTTTAGATAAGTATGCGATCGGGTGGAGCTGGCAAGTCTTGTCGGTCACTCTAAGCGCCGATCGTGTATTCGTGGCCGGACGGCTCACTATTCCAACGTGTGACGGTGATGTAAGCAGAGATGCGATCGGAACCGAAGAACTCAAGGAAGTGAAGACCGACCTTAAAACCGGAGAGGTCACAATTAAAGAGCGCGCATACGGCGATCCAAGTTCAAACGCCGAATCTATGTGTTTCCGTAGAGCAGCGGCCCGTTTTGGGTTAGGGGCTGTATCTATACGATAAATAATAGGTTCCGGGTTCGCCGAAGGCGCGTAAGCCGGAGGCGAACACACACACAGCAGCCGACCAGCCAGCCCACAACAAACCACGCTGACCGACCACAGGGAGACGAGCAGACCTAAGCCTTGCCCTCATGTTCTCTCTTTCTGCACAGCTCTGCTGTGCCATCCTTGAATGTGAGGGCAAGGCACACAGCCGCGTAAGCGTCCATTCATATAAAACAAAAAAGCCGCGCTAGCGTCCATAGTCTGCTTAAGTTCTCGGTTGTAAAAGTGGTTTGAAGATGATCTGTAGATTGGTTAAGATCTGAGTATTTCGAGAGGGTCGGTGAGAACATCGTCGAAAGGTAACTGGTTAAGGGTTGAGGAACTATGCTCGAAATTCCCTTTGATGCGTCCTACCATTTTGATGATGATTTACATGACATTCCAAATAATCCCACCGAGATGCGGCAAGCGCTGACGTTTTTGCAATCTCAACTGGATGATGACACAATTGACCTAAAGTATCGAATTCAGCTTCTAGGTTTGATTGGCGGGTATGCTCGAATCCTGAAAGATTTTTCAATTGCACAACAAGCTTTGGACTCAGCAATTGACTTGTCAGAGTTGATTGGGGATATGCGGCTTAGAACTGCAAATCTGATTCGGCTTGCTCATGTTTACCAGTGGCAACAAGACTACAGAATTAGCGAAGAATTATTTGAGGCAGCGATCGCGAGTTGTCAGCAAAATTCTGACCTTGAATCATATCTTGACTTCGCATATCAACATGTAGGGAAGTGCAAGTTTGATCAACAGCAATATGAAGCAGCACAGCATTATTTTGAACAAGCCATGTCCCTTCGTATTAGTAAAGCCGATCAATCTCTGATTGACTCAACCCAGATTGCCATAGATGCTGTTAAGCGTCGTCGTGTCAGCGCAGGCTAACCAGTCGCTGCACCGGAACTATTGAGGTAATCGGTGAGTTGTAGAGGTCATTGATGTCCGGTAAGCTTTGTCGTTATGTGGCAGAAATTCAAAAATTTCAGAACTTGAACCCCGTTCCGAATTTGGAATTGCTGCAAACACGGGCGAGTTATTGCACTATCTACAGTTGTAATCTAAAATTAGCCGACACACAGAAACCACGGAAGGCAGCGGTGAAGTCCTGCAAAGAGCATCTAGAAACAATCTCAAGGTTAGCCGCTGAAAAGTGGGGCGAGGTTTGGTTAAAACAACTGACCAAGGAATACTGCAAAATTAGCCAGTTGAACGGCGACGAGTCGGCAGCTTACGAGAATAGGCGGAGTCAGATTAAACGAGCCTTCGAGATTGGAAGCTGTAGCGCCGATACTTTGCTAATTCTGTACGAATCGATCGGCTGCGAAATCCAAGTTATCTACCATCGATCGGTTAGAGTCTAAAATCCATGTGGTCCAATGCCGTAGCCGTAGCGCGAATTATTACGACTTTAGAGGGTGCATCGGCTGAGAAATACACAAAAGAACCCGATCGACACTCAAGACGATCGGGCTAGAACGCCAATATTAAAACTAATCAGCATCACCATACTTAGCAATCAACGCCTCAATGATTACCTGAGTCAGACTCGTATTATCCTTTTTAGCCTCTACACCCCAGTGTTTACGCCGCGCCTTGCTAACCTTGATGGTTAGATTTGCCATTTCTGGCTTACCAGTATCCTGTAATTCTGCATTACTGTAATTATGGCTTTCTGTAATACTGGCATTCTGCACTTCTGCAATACTGGTATTCTGTAATACTGGTTCACTGGCTCTAGCCGCGTCGATAATGCCTAAGAAGCTAGGTCTATCCTTTTTCTGTGCGCTCATTTCAATAGCTCCTCTATTTCCTTACCCAATTTTTGATAGTCAGCCCATGCAATCCGTAAACGTGCGTCATCAATATCGCGGATCGCAACACCTGCTAAAGCTGCTTTTGGAAAACCGACAGAGCGCCGAATTGTGGTTTTAAAAACAGGTACGCCGCCTTGCTCTAGCTCATCTCGCATCTGCTTACCTTCAGTGCTAGGGGGTGGCGGTACGATCGTTACTAAGGCTCTGAAATTAGCTTTAGTCGCTCCTAAATCTCTAGCAATTTCTAGCATTGGCTGCAAACTGAGGACATCAGGAGCAGTGGGCAAAATCATTAAATCGCACCCTTTCGCTAGTTCCTTGAGATCGTCACTGTCTGGTCTAGCTGGGGTATCAATAATTATGTAATCGCTACCCGCAACAAACTTAACGGCTTGCCTCTGATCGACTGCGATAAATGGCATTTTTTTGCGCCACGTTCTGACCATGCGATCGCTGTCCGATTTGGATCGCCATCAAGCAAGACGGTTTTACCCTTATCGCTGAAATAGGTTGCAAGATGTACGGAGGTTGTGGACTTTGCCACGCCGCCTTTATACCCTGTAACGGTGATTATTTTCATGTCAGTAATACAGTAAACTGCAATTGCAGAATACCAGAAAACTGTAATTATGTATTTATGGCTTGTATTAGTTTATGGAACTGTTTTGTAAGGGGTGGGGTGGTTGAGTCAACACTACTTGCGCCTTAGAATACGATTTTTCTTTTTCTTGTGTGACCCCAATCAGGGTAAAGCTGGTAAGCCAAGCTCTTTGAGAAACTGGTTATGCTTTTTGGTTGACAGATCAATTTTTGCCTTCACTTCGACTAAAGTGGCATTGACTAAGGCTAGATCGGTTTCTTCCTCGGTTATGGCGGTGCTGATATAGCGCGAAATATTTAGGTTGTAGCCATTGGATTCAATCTCTTCCATGTCTACAATCCGAGAATAACGCTCCTCTGATCGGCGGAATTGGTAGGTGTCGATAATCTTGTCGATATGTTCTGGTAGCAGACGATTTTGGCGCTTGCCTTTCTCGAAGTGTTCGCTAGCGTTGATGAACAACACATCATCGGACTTTTTACATTTTTTTAGTACCAGAATGCAGACTGGTATACCTGTGGAGTAAAACAGGTTGGCGGGTAAGCCGATTACGGTGTCGATGTTGCCATCTTTGAGCAGCTTGGTGCGAATCTTTTCTTCTGCACCGCCTCGAAATAGTACGCCGTGGGGTAGCACGATCGCCATTGTGCCTTCTGGTTTGAGGTAATGAAAGCCGTGCAGTAAAAAGGCGAAGTCGGCGGCGGATTTTGGGGCTAGCCCGTAATTATTGAAGCGTACATCAGCACCCAATGCTTCGGTAGGTACCCATCGGTAGCTAAACGGTGGGTTAGCGACTACGGCATCAAAGGCTGGCTTTTTGGTGGGGTTGGCTTCTTTTAGCATCTCCCAATCGTTGGGCAGGGTGTCGCCGTGGAAAATCTCGAATTCGGAATCTTTGACTCCATGCAGGAGCATATTCATCCGCGCTAGGTTATAGGTGGTGATATTTTTTTCTTGCCCGTATATTTTGCTGATGCCTTGGAGTCCAAGCTGGTGGCGCACGTTGAGCAGCAGTGAGCCAGAGCCACAGGCAAAGTCAAGCACGCTGTCGAGACGTTTCTTTTTGCCTGTGGTGGGATCTTGGCTGTCGAGGGTGACGATCGCGGACAAGATGCTAGAAATTTGTTGGGGTGTATAAAATTCGCCTGCTTTTTTGCCTGAGCCTGATGCAAACTGTCCAATTAAATACTCATAGGCATCGCCGAGGGTGTCGCTATCGGTGGAAAATTTTTCGAGTCCTTCGGCGATCGCTTTGATGATGGTGCAGAGTTTGGCATTGCGATCGCTGTACTTTTTGCCGAGTTTTTCTGAGTCTAGGCTAATTTCTGAGAATAGCCCTTGAAAGGTGCTTTCAAAGGATTCATTTTCGATGTATTTGAATCCATCGTTAAGGGTTCTCAGTAGTTCATCATTCTGGGTGCGTGCCATTTCCGCAATGCTTCCCCAGAGGTGTTGCGGTTGGATCACATAATGCACTTTGCGGCGCATCTGTTTTTCAAATTCGGCAATGTCGTCAGGGTTTTGGTCATACCAAACTTGAAGCGGCGTAATATTACCCTCTTGAGTAGTGTCAGGGGTGGTTTTATCAGGGTAGTCTGACCCTAGTTCTTTTTGGGCGGCGGTTTCGTAGTTGTCGGATAGGTAGCGCAGGAATATGAATACCAGCATATAGTCGCGGAAGTCGTCGGCATCCATCGCGCCGCGCAGTTGGTCGGCGATCGCCCAGAGGGTTGTGCCTAGTTGTTTTTGATTTTGTTCGGTCATGGTAGGGAGGTACGGCTTGGATAGAATTATTTAACGTTCACAGCGATTGTTCTTACACCTAAACGATTAAAGTCTGATGTGTTATTAGTGACTACTGTTAAACCATTCACTAAAGCAGTGGCAGCAATGATGGCATCGGGTGTTTTAACTTTAAAACTTTGTCTTAAAAGGATAGTTTGCTCTGCGATCGCATTTTTTAGGTCAAATACTGTGGCATGGCTGATAAATTCTTTTGCTTTGCTATGGGATTCAGGGTCAGACGCAAACTGTCCCCAGCCCAAGAATTCGATTTTGGTGATGATAGAAATCTTGAAACTGTCGGCGAGTATGGTGTGGATGGTTTCGTCATCTGTTAGCCCATTGAAATAGTAAATGATGATATTGGTGTCAATCAGGTAATTCATTAGAGCCAACCTTCACGAGCATTGGTTAAGTAATCGTCAATGACTTGTTTGGGCTGATGGGTGACTCCGAAAAATGAGCATGGATTAAATGGCTGGCTGGGCTGTCCATTTTGGATAATGTCTTGCTGTGCTAGTTGTGCCAATACTAACTGCACTAGCTGAAATTTATCGGCAGGGGATAGGTCTGAGATCGCAGGTAATAGTTCGGCTATTGATGTTGACATGGCGATCGCTCTATATAAGTTGATCTAGGCTGAAATAGGGGATGCGTAAAGTATAGCTAATTCATCCTTTTACCTCCTCAACGGATGGAAAAAGTTGCTGCATTAGCCCTTTTTTATGCAACTTCAGTAGGTCGATCGCTTGACTTTGTGCGGCGATCGCTTCGTCAATAGAAGATAGGCAATCAGCGATTTTTTGTTGTTCGGGAAGTGATGGCAGAAAAATTTTAGTTGCTGATAAATTCTCCTGTCCTATATTGAATCGAGTACTGCCGCCTGATTTTGAACTAATGCTATTTCTTATAGGTTGCGATTTTAGTAGTTTGTTTAGAAATATTGGTTCATATTCTCCAATCTTTTTTCCTCTAATGACAAATCCGCCAAAAGTTGCAGTTCTCTCTCGGTCAAGATAAACGCTTGCAGTACCTACTTCTTCCTGTGTTTCAGAGCTTCTTTGAAAGAGAATATCACCATAATTGACAGAAAACTTATTAACTATTTCATCGCTTACATCTACAGAACCAATTATTTTTTCATATGTAATAAATTCATTCTGTAAAATGTCTAAGACATTAATAAACTTAGTACCTTTTCCGTATTGTTCTTTTGAAGCATTAATACCATTCTTGAACTCTAATAATTCTTCTAACTTCTTCTCCTCCCACTCTCCCGAATCCTGAAACTCAGGGAATCGCAATTTGGGCAGGGTTTCACCTTCTGCGGGGAAAAGCTGCTGCATTAGCCCTTTTTTATGGGCTTTGAGGGTGTCGAGTTTTTGGGTTTCGGCGGTAATGCGATCGTCTATAGAAGAAAGGCAATCAGCGATTTTTTGTTGTTCTGGAAGTGTCGGTATTGCTATTATAAACTTTCTAACATTTCCCATTGTTAGAGCAGCTTGAGAACTTGATGAAATATACTTAGCTATTTCATTATCTTTAAAAGAAGGTACGTTAAAAATATGTAGTAAAAATTTTGCTTTGAGTTTGCATTTATTTGCTCTTATTCTTGCTACATTGGGGGCTAAATAATATTTGTCATTTTTTGTAATTAGAGCAACTTCCCCAATACAACACTCCGGACAGATTTTCAGTCGGTCAAGCCCTGAGAGAGCCGTATTCCAGTAGTCTCTGGTAGTTTGGATTTAATTTAACCAAAGTCGGGTCCAAACCAAACATTGCGATAAATAAGTCTAATAAATGCTCATT
>JAPLHZ010000019.1 GCA_026389365.1 Cyanobacteriota bacterium | reverse complement strand
GTGTCGATTGATTATCTGTTGTAATTCTTCCTTTTCCAACTTTTCTAAATGCAATGCTTTTGGAGATGCCATAAACACTAATCTTTGATCATTATTTCATTTCTTCTTATAGTATCTTCACTTTAGCCGCCTTGTACTAGTATTTCACACTATAATTCCATTCTGTCGGCTAAGGCGCTAACAGAATTGAACTTTTTAATTAGTCCTAAGCTGTCTCCAGTATCAACTTCGATCGTTTTAGAACTTCAGGGATCTCGATCGGATACTTACCATCAAAACAAGCCGAGCAAAAATTACTTGTATCCTGATGAGTGGTCTCCAGCATTCCATTCAAGGACAAATAACCAAGCGAATCTGCGCCAATATGGTCCGCAATTTCCGATACGGTCATGTTTGCCCCAATCAACTGACTTTGATTATCCGTATCAATGCCATAGAAACAAGGATGGGTTACAGGCGGGGACGAAATTCGCATATGTACTTCCGTTGCACCCGCATCCCGCAAGGCTTTTACAATCTTTCGACTGGTCGTCCCGCGAACAATGGAATCATCCACAATAATGACTCGTTTACCCTTCAGCACATCTTTTAATGGATTTAACTTCATCCGGATTCCTGCTTCCCGCATGGCCTGAGTCGGCTGAATGAATGTCCGGCCCACATACCGATTTTTAATCAGCCCTTCTGCATAGGGAATTCCGGATTCCTGGGAAAAACCGATCGCCGCTGGAATTCCCGAATCCGGGACTGCAATGACAATATCTGCATCGATCGTCGATTCTTTGGCCAACTGCCGACCAATTCGCATCCGATAGGTATACAGCGTTTCCTCATTCATCACACTGTCAGGCCGTGCAAAATAGATCATCTCAAAAATGCAGAGCTTATGATCGACTTTCTGTGCCCATCGCGTTGAAGTGATTCCCGTTTCTGTAATGCAAACTAGCTCACCCGGCTCTACATCGCGAACAAAATCAGCCCCAACAATATCTAATCCACAGGTTTCCGAAGCCAATGCATAGCGAATTGGATCCGTGGGTAATTCCCGTGGCAATGTGCCAAGCACTAAAGGCCGCACCCCACTTGAATCCCTTGTTCCATACAACGCATCCGGTGTGCCAATCACCAAACTAAATGCCCCAACGGATCGCTTACAGGCCGTGACGATCGCCGTCGTCCAATCCGCACCATCATCCACCGCCTCCCCGATCGCCACCGCAATCATTTCTGAATCCGTTGTCGTCAAGAGATTATGGCTACGCTCCAATAGCTCCTGATGTAAGGTCGCCGTATTCACTAAATTCCCATTATGTGCCAAGGCTAAGGAACCCCGGCTGGTCTTCACGACCGCAGGCTGGGCATTCACCGCACGACTTGAACCCGTGGTGGAATACCGTGTATGTCCTACGGCCATCGGTCCCGGTAGCGCATTCAAAATAGTCTCATTAAAAACCTGCGCGACTAGGCCCATGTCTTTATGGAGATACACCATCTTGTTGTCATCAAAGGTTGCAATTCCACTCGACTCCTGTCCCCGATGCTGAAGTGCAAACAAACCAAAATACGCCAGCTTTGCAACATCTTCCCCAGGGGAAAATACACCAAAAACGCCACAAGCTTCTTCGGGCTTATCGGGATGTTCATGGTTGTCAACAAGCAAATCGTCAGTCGGGAACATAAAGAAAGTCCTTAGGATGTCCAGTGCGAAAACCTCAGTATAGAGGTTAAGCTTCGCTTAAAGATCTTTGAATTTGAGAGGGTTTTCTACACCCCTCCAATTTATTTCCCAATACAGAAGCGACTAAAAATTCGATCGAGCACTGACTCGGTTACATCTTCGCCTAAAATTTCACCCAATGCCTGGGCCGCACCGCGCAAATCAATGGTCCAAAAATCTAAGGGAAGTTGGTTGTCTATGGTGACTTGCACCTGTTCAAGTGCTGTCTTTGCATTCATCAGGGCACTGGATTGACGTTGATTAATGGCAAAATCTAAATTTCCCAGATGGGTTGTTCCTTGATTAACGGTGCGCAAAATAGCTAGTTCTAGATCTTCAATGCCGACCGTCTGTTCTGCTGTTGTTTGAGTAGCTGTTTGAGTTGTGGTTTGCACCATCGTCTGAACGATAGAAGCTCGTCCTTGGGTCAAATTATGGACTTGCTCAATCACCATTTCCGCGCCAGGTAGATCCACTTTATTAATCACAAAGATCAACGATCGGGCCTTAATCTGATCATAAATTAGATTTTCTTCAGCGGTCCAGCCTTGATCAGCCGCTATTGTAAACAATACTAAATCCGCTTCTAGCGCTGCTTTGCGCGATCGTTCGACCCCAATGCTTTCGACTCGATCGTCAGTTTCCCGAATTCCTGCCGTATCTAAAACCTGAATCGGAATCCCGCCTACCACAAGCTGCGACTCCACAACATCCCGCGTTGTCCCTGGCAAATCTGTCACAATTGCCCGATCGCAACGACTCCACGCATTCAACAAACTCGACTTTCCCACATTGGGCCGACCGACGATCGCAACTTTTAGCCCTGTTCTTAATAATTCACCGCGATCGGCAGTGTTCAGAATTCCGGTGACTTGTGCAATGGCATGGATTAAACTAGTCCGAATGCTCTGGAGTTGAAGCGCAGGCAAATCATCCTCAAAATCAATTCGGGCTTCAACTTCGGCCAAAATATCTAAACAAACCGATCGTACTTCTCGAATCGGCTGAGCGAGTTTTCCCTGAATTCCAGCCAATGCGGTCGCTGCCGCTTGCGGAGACTTTGCCCCGACCAAATCCGAAATACTTTCCGCCTGGGTTAAATCCAAACGCCCATTCAAAAAGGCCCGCAGCGTAAATTCTCCCGGTTGCGCCAGCTTTGCCCCAGATGCAATACACAATTGCAAAACCCGCTGCACCGCAATCATTCCGCCATGGCAATGAAATTCCACCACATCTTCTTTGGTATACGATCGTGGAGCCAGCATGATCATTAGCAAGGCTTCATCAATCCGTTCATTTGTTTTTGGATTGGTAATATACCCATACAAAATTCGATGACTTTCCCATTGCTGCTGACCTGGGGCTTTAAAAATAACCTGTGCAATCGCAAATGCCTCCGCCCCTGACAGCCGCACAATTCCAACGCTTCCCTGTTCTGGAACAATGGCCGTTGCGATCGCGGCAATGGTAAAGCCTTGAACAAAATTAGACTCTGAAGACTTGAACTCTGAAGACATTAGGCTTATCCATCTCTATTAAATTCTCGTCGTCCAATTCAAATTCGTCAAACTTGTCAACACATGATCTTCCCAGACTCCATGAATCAACAAATAATCCTTCGCTTCTCCTTCCACCGTAAAGCCTAAGCTCTTCAAAAGATTACCACTACGCTGATTTCGGGGCATATAGTTGGCCTGAATTCGATGGCAATTCATGGCATTAAACACATGGACAATACTGACGGTCAACGCCTCTCGCATCAACCCCTGACCCTGTTTTGATTCGGCAATGCTATACCCTAGGCTACAACAATAAAACGGATAGTGAATGAAGTTGTTAAAATTAATACTGCCAATCACGACCTTCGGCGCATCTCGTTCAAATATAAATAACCGCAGCGCATGGCCTGCCTGAAACTGTTGATAGCTGCGAATCACCTGCTGCCGCCAATAGCTCCGATCGTAAAAGTCAGACGGACGTATGGGTTCAAATGGCACTAAAAAATCGCGATTTTCCACTAAATGCGCCACAATTGCAGGAATATCTTCTTGGGTCGCCAGCCGAACAATCAAACGCGATGTATATAAAGTAGCAGGCATAGCATCATCGATAAATCAAATAACAGAATGATTAAATCCAAAAAAATACGATCGGCCTTCTCTTTACAAGTAAGACCGATCGTAATCGTATTTAGACAGCCATCATCGGTGTTTCAATTGCAACCGCATCAAGCTCCACGGGGTGCCAAACTTGGCCGTCCATCGCCATTTGTTCAATCAAACTGGCCAATCGCAATGCCTTCAACGCTTGTTCTCCGCCCACGAATGGAGGAAGGCCTCCTCTAACACAAGCGATAAAATGCTCAAGTTCTGCATACAGCGGTTCGACCCGACCGATCGCAACTTTTTCTACAATGCCATCTTGACGGTACAAGTTGGGCCGAGAAAAACTGGTTGGGCTAAAACCCGACGGAATTCCGGTATTCGATCGGTGAATCTGAATTTCATTGTTTAGAAAATCGGCTTCGGTTAGCGATCGTTTGGAATGGGCCGAGATCCGACGTATTTTACGATGGGTAATCTTGCTGGCCGTTAATGTCGCCACAATGCCATTAGCAAACCCTAACGTCGCCGTCACATAGTCTAAATACTGAGACGTTTGGCTAGCACGACTGCCGCTGGCGGTCAATCGAACAACGGGTGAGTTGGCGAGTTCTAGACAGAGATCAATATCATGAATCATCAAATCTAAAACCACCGAGACATCATTGGCCCGATCGCTATAGGGACTCATGCGATGCGCTTCTAACGACACCAGTTCCTCGGTTTTCAACACATTACTCAATTCCTGAAACACAGGATTAAATCGCTCAATGTGGCCAACTTGCAACAAACAGCCCATGTCTGACGCTGCATTCACCAAAGATTCCGCTTCTGCGATTGTCGCCGCGATCGGTTTCTCAATCAAAACATGAACCCCAGCTTTCAGAGCTGCTAGCCCCACTGCATGGTGGAACCGAGTCGGTACCGCAATACAGACTGCATCCACATGGAGCAGTAAATCATGATAATCCTCAAAAAAGTGTGTCTGATACCGACTAGCCGTATCAATTCCACGATCGACATTCACATCCGAAATGCCCACAAGTTTGATGTCTTTCATCAAACTCAGAACTCGGACATGATGTTGCCCCATATTCCCGATGCCCACAACTCCTACACGGACAGGCTCTGGATATGTTTTATGCGGCAAGATACTAGAATCCCCCATGAATCGCTTCGTCACGTTTGTTACTCCTCTACCACCACAAAATAATAAATCTCGAAGTCATAACTGAGCCAAGCACAAGGGCAAAAACCCGGTATTTAAACCTGTCAACTGCCTCAAACAGTCACAGAATACTAGCACAGTCATTCTGCTTAATATGAATCTTAGGTGACAGATGAAGTTCCCGGCTAACAAGTTATCTTGAACGATTTAGCCGTCAATTCAGCGGACCACTTCACCCAGCCCTAAATCACGCACAAATCACGCCTAGATTAGCTCTAACTCAGCTCTAACTCATGCGCTTATGCTGACACGGGAAGTTCTAGGTGGACTTCTTCTTGTGTCAACCCCTCTAGTGCCAGTTCCTCGTAACGGGTCGAACGCAGCTTAATTTGGTTCTGAATCGCCCACTCGGCCAAATCGCTAAAGGACCGATCGCGGTACTGACCATAGCGCTCTTGTTTACTGCGCACTTTGGTTGGCAATGTCGGTAAGATGCCAAAGTTCGGCGGCATTGGCTGAAAATGCTTCGGCGATGCAGAACTAATAAATTCAAACAGTGCCCCCATCATGGTGGTAACGGGCAACGCGATCGGGTCTTTGCCCAACACAAAGCGCGCCGCATTGGTTCCCGCCAACCAGCCGCCCGCACTCGCCGCCGTATAGCCTTCGGTCCCACTAATTTGGCCAGCGGTAAACAGACTTGGCCGCGATTTAAACTGAAGCGTCGAATGGAGTAACTCGGGTGAGTTGATGAAGGTATTGCGGTGCATCACGCCCATTCTTACGAATTCCGCATTTTCCAATCCTGGAATCATCTGAAATACCCGCTTTTGTTCGCCCCATTTCAGATTGGTTTGGAAGCCCACCATATTCCAAAGCTGCCCCGCCTTATCTTCCTGGCGAAGTTGAACCACGGCATAGGGGCGTAATTGTTTATTTTCTCTAAAATCACCCTTGCGCGCATCAAATAATCCCACGGGTTTGAGTGGACCATAACGCATCGTGTCTTCGCCCCGTTTCCCCATCTCTTCTATGGGTAAACAGGCTTCAAAAAACTTCGCCGTTTCTCGTTCAAAGTCTTTCAACTCTGCCTGTTCGGCTGCGCATAGGGCTTGCCAAAATGCTAAATACTGGGGCTTATCCATCGGGCAATTCAAATAAGCCGCTTCACCCCGATCGTACCGCGAGGCCAAAAACGCGACATCCCAATTAATCGATTCACCCACGACGATCGGACTTGCCGCATCAAAAAAGCTCATATATTCCATTCCCGTCACCCGCCGCAGATCATCCGCCAGGGCATCGGTCGTCAAGGGTCCTGTGGTCAATACCACTACACCATGACTGGGAATCGACTGTACTTCTCCGCGTCGCAACTCAATTAAGGGATGATTAGCCAAAGTCTGGGTTAAATCATCACCAAATACACCCCGATCAACCGCTAAAGCACCACCCGCCGGAACCTGATGTTCATCGGCTTTCTGCATGACGATCGATCCCAAACGTCGGAGTTCCTCATGGACCAGCCCCGATGCTCGATCGGGTGACTGCGCGCCAAAGGAATTGCTACAGACTAGCTCGGCCAAATGCTCGCTATGGTGGGCCGGACTCTTCACCAGCGGACGCATCTCATGTAACACCACCGGAACACCTGCCTGAGCAATCTGCCAAGCAGCTTCGGTCCCAGCTAAGCCACCGCCAATGACATGAATCAAATCGTGCTGCGATGTGGATTGCGATGTGGATTGCATTGTGCGTTTGGATTTAAGTGAAAAGGCCAGCTAATACCATAGCATTCTCACTTAAATAGCAACCGACGAACTAGCCAACCGACGAACTAGCCAACCGATCCACTAGCCATCCCAACGATATTGAGCTGGCATATCCTGAACTTTTGTGAATTCACCACGACGGGCACAATGTCCTAATGTTACTCCAATTTTTTGGCGAGTCTTCGGCATGATATCTGGTTTGACTACGCCATAAATTCCAGCAATCACTTCGTCTACATTAAAGATGCGACCGGATGCTCCTTGCAAAACTTGAACGATTGCTTGGGCTGGAGTTAAGCCTGAAAATGCAGATTCTAATTCAGGCGATGCCGTCTCACTATTTAATTTAGCACTGCTTGATTTAGGTTTCTTTTCGGCTTTTGTTGCGATCGATTTAGAAGACATAGCCTTACCCTTTGGGGCTTTGGTGACTCCGGCGATCGCGTCTATTTTAGATTGGCGAGTATAGGCTCTCTTGGTCTTCAGCGCAGGGGGTTCACCTAATAGGGCATTGATGTGAGAAATATTTTCATCTACAGTTTGAGATGCTTGGGCAACTGCCGCTTTCACAATGCCATCGCGTTGTTTGAGCAAGCGACTGCGTTGTTGTTCGAGTTGTTTTTTAAAATCTGAAGTTAGAACGCTAAAAACCATAATACACAAATCTTCTAAAAGAATGATTCAGTATATCGGGGATTTGATAAAGGAGATCAATTTTTTAAATTAATCATTCTCTATGCCTAAATTCGCTTAGTTTTATTCACTCGGCTTGATTCACTCGGCTTTATTGACCTGATTAGATTCTGACTAAATCCAGACCTAACTTTTTGTAATTCGATTGGTTCGGAAGGTGACATTTGCACCTTCTTGGGTTTGTTCAAGCAGGACTCGGGGAGTCGGTTTTGCGGTTTGGTCCCAATACATGTTGGCAAGGCGACCTTGAATTGTGGGTTGCCATGAGTCATTCTCTTGACCCGGGCTAAGGAAAGTCTCGATACAATCCGTAATTTGGTTAATAGTTTGCGAGGTGGCTTGGGTCGGGAGTTTAACAATTTTTATTTCAACTCGAAATAGAACCCGCTTTGTTCCTCTGGGTTGGCCATCAGGGTGGTGTTCAACGTCAAAAATTTGGTCGATTTGTCGGCCAGTGCTGGCGATGCCAAGTTCGCCGTCTTGTACTTGGGTCGGTCGTAAGGCGACTGTAACTTGCTTTTTAATTTTCATTTTAATTTGGTTGACAATTTCAAACCGGAATCGCTCTTCAGACATCCGAATCCGGATATAATCCAAGTTCACATCCCGAGAATGAATTAAATCAGGATTTTTTTCCATCTTAGTAATGGTGCCCGCAGCGACTTCAATCCGACGGTGCATTTCTTGATTTTTCAACGTCTCAAATCTCAATTTCTTGGTCAGGCGGCGATGTTGTAAGGCGCTAGTGATCCCCAGGGCCGAAATAGCAATTGCTAGTCCCAAGGTGCTGTATTGCCAAATGGGCGATACTAAACCGTTAGTATCTACGGCTGTGGTTTTCGGCGCGGTGGGTGTTGCGATCGTTGCCTTGGGTTTAGGAACTTGGGCCAATATCGGGGGGGACATGGGGATGAGCATGGCAGTGGTAAGGAATGATTATCGTTGATGAGGCTGTAGAAGAATATCTAGAAATAATTCTAGTGGTGGAGGCTGGGATCTTAACTAAGATTGTGCTTTTGTTATAGCTTGCCCTACATAGAACAAAATTCTACTAATCCAGTTTGAATTCAGATAATTTTGCTTAATGCCCATAATCTATATGGGGATATGAGATAGGTTTATGCAGTGGTTGTATTTTTGCTTAACTGTCGTGAGTGCTTAAAATGTCATATTGGCAACAAGATCTACAACAAGGACCAAAACAGGATATGCAAGCTTCAATCTCCACATTAAATGCGTCTAGAGTTCGGTTGGTCGCGACAGATATGGATGGAACTTTGACCCGATCGGGGCGATTTAGTTCCGCGTTACTACGGGACTTAGAAGCATTGGCCTTAGCTGGGATTCCAGTGGTCATTGTGACGGGACGATCGGCGGGGTGGGTCAGCGGGCTACTTCACTATTTACCTATTGTGGGGGCGATCGCTGAAAATGGGGGGATTTATTACGCCTCATCTGGCCCAGAATCTGATCGGGGTGGTGCTGGTGAATTTCTGGTCCCCTTGCCAGACCATCATCGAAAACAGTTAGCGGAAACCTTTAAAAAATTCCAACACCAGTTTCCCCAGCTTCAAGAATCTCCAGACAATCGGTTTCGGCTGACGGATTGGACGTTTGATGTGGCCGGATTGAGTCAGGCTGATTTGAAAGAAATCGATCGGCTCTGTCAATTAGACGGCTATTCCTTTACCTACAGCACCGTTCAATGTCATATCAAACCGCCCTCTCAGACCAAAGCGGCAGGGCTACATCGAGTCTTAAGCCAGCATTTTTCAATGATTTCTCCAGAGTCCGTGGTCACAGTGGGCGATAGTCCAAATGACGAAACTTTGTTTACCTTTCCGCTCTCCGTTGGGGTCGCAAATCTGAATCATTATGTAGGCCAGCTTGTACATTTACCAAATTATTGGACCGATGAAGAGGCCGGAATCGGGTTTGGGGAATTAGTGAAACACTTGACGCAGATTTGACGTGAAAGTGCCATGGCGATACGGATAGTCTTTCACAAAACTTGTTAGAATGGTTTGACTTGACGACTAACCTCCTTCATTAGATTCAGAAGATTAAGAATGACTGTAAAACCCGATTGGCTACGTGTGAAGGCTCCTCAATGGGAACGCATCGGAGCTGTGACCGAAACCCTACGTGACCTCAGTCTCAATACTGTTTGCGAAGAGGCATCCTGCCCAAATATTGGGGAATGTTTCAACAGCGGAACCGCTACCTTTTTGATTATGGGTCCGGCCTGTACCAGGGCTTGTCCCTATTGTGATATTGATTTCGAGAAAAAGCCTCAAGCGCTGGACCCGACGGAGCCAATTCGGTTGGGTGAAGCCGTCAGTCGAATGCGTTTGAATCATGTGGTGATTACGTCGGTCAACCGGGATGATTTGCTCGATGGTGGTGCGTCGCAGTTTGTCCGTTGTATTGAAGAAATTCGGGACCGATCGCCCGGAACCACAATAGAACTCCTGATTCCTGATCTATGTAGCAATTGGGATGCCTTATTCGTCATTCTAGATGCTCAGCCCGACGTGTTGAATCACAACACTGAAACCATTGCGCGGTTGTATCGCGGTGTTCGGCCCCAAGGGAATTATTTGCGGTCTATGGAAGTGCTGAAACAAAGCCGTAGCTATGCGCCTTGGGTCTACACGAAATCTGGGATCATGGTGGGTCTGGGTGAAAGCGATGAGGAAGTACGGGAAACATTGCGGGATTTGAGAGCGGTCGATTGCGATATTGTGACGATCGGGCAATATCTCCAGCCAACTCAAAAGCATTTAGGCGTGAAAGACTTTGTTACGCCTGATCAATTCGACGCGTGGCGCGTTTATGGCGAATCTATTGGCTTTTTGCAAGTTGTCTCGTCACCCTTAACCCGCAGTTCGTACCATGCGGGGCAAGTGCGATCGTTAATTGAACGGTTTCCCCGCACAAAACCCAGTCTGAATCAATTACCTGTTGTAGCACGATGAAAGTCACGGTGCTTGGCGGTGGTGCTTGGGGTTCTACCTTAGCGGAGTTAGTACAGGAAAATAATCACGATGTGACGCAGTGGTATCGTCGATCGTCTCTGTCCCTAAAAGACGCCTTGACGGACTCTGAACTGTGGGTCTGTGCCGTCTCAATGAAAGGGGTGCGGGACGTTGTTGAGCAAATTCAGCAATTGAATTTGCCGCAGTCTACTATCATTGTGTCCGCGACCAAGGGATTAGAAGCCTCAGCGCAAAGTAGTTTGGAGCATTTGCCGAAGCGACCTTCAGAAATTTGGCAAGATGCATTCCCCACCGCTGCAATTACCGTTCTTTCTGGCCCAAATCTCTCAAAAGAAATCCAGCAGAGACGACCTGCGGCCACGGTGGTCGCCAGTCATAATGACAAGGCGGCTCACCAGGTTCAAGCCTTATTTAACTCGCAACGGTTTCGCGTTTATACCAATGGGGATCCCACCGGAGTCGAACTTGCGGGCGCATTAAAAAACGTAATTGCGATCGCGACTGGAGCCTGTGATGGTTTAGAACTCGGAACTAATGCTCAATCCGCCTTAATTACCCGTGGTTTAGCCGAAATGATTCGGATTGCGGGATATTGGGGTGCGAAGGCCGATACGCTGTATGGGTTAGCGGGGATGGGCGATTTGATGGCTACCTGTAGTAGTCCGCTCAGTCGTAACTACCAAGTCGGCTACCGTCTAGCCCAAGGTGAAACTATCGACCAGGTTCTCGCCACCTTAGAAGGCACTGCTGAAGGGATTAATACTTGTATGGTTCTGATCGCACTTGCCACTCATGCCGCGATCGATTTGCCCATCACCCAACAGGTTAGTCGTTTGCTCCAAGGCCAAGTCACGCCCATGGATGCGCTTAATATTTTGATGGCCCGAGTTAGTAAACCTGAAGAAATACGAATTTAGTTGGAACCTGGCTTATCTTTGCTTCGTCTAGAAATAAAGCCTCAGATAATTTTTTGTATTGGGAGTGATAGTTTGTTAAAGACATCTTAGGGATAAGCGCATAAGTTACGGACCATTCTGGAACGTGAGAGAAAGAAGTCGTAGTAAACCTACGAGCCTAATAAGTTTGTCGAGTTCTAGTTTTGACCGGATTAAAACGTGCTGTTAATTCAGAGTGCGATCGCGGGCAGTCTAGATCCATATCTCAAATAAGCTAACCCGTCAAGACGGGGGTTGTGGGTTCCTAGTTTGGGAGTCATCGCCTACCGTCCATATCAGAGTTTTCCTATGGATAATCTTTCTGTGCTAACTCAAAGTTTTGAATCCACGGATTCCTCGCCTGAGCTATTAATTATTGACCTTCAGGATTCGGACTTTCAAGAGCCGGACTTTCAAGAGCCGACTTTCCTGGATGTCGATTTTCAGGAGCCTAATCTTCAAGAGATTTCTCTCGAAATAGGTGATTTAGATCTGGATGAGGCGATCGCAGTTATTCCTACAACCGGACGCAGCAGAACCACAGATTTGGTGCGGATGTATCTGCAAGAAATCGGGCGTGTTCAGCTTTTGGGCCGAGACGAAGAGGTGATGGAAGCCCAACGTGTTCAGCGCTATATGCTGCTGCTTGAACATCGAAATACGGAATCCAGCCTAAATAATAGATCGATTGCCCAGTACGTCAAGGTTATTGAAGCTCGCGGTCGGTTGACGGCGATTCTGGGTCATCGTCCATCCCTAGAACGTTGGGCCTCCCAATGCATTCTTACGGTTGCAGAACTCACATCTATGATGGCAGTGGGCAAACAAGCTTGGGCTAATGTTGCAAATATTCCTGTAGAAGAGCTTGAGAAAATTCAAACCGAGGGAATTCGGGCCAAAGAACACATGATCAAGGCGAATCTTCGTCTGGTGGTGTCTGTGGCGAAGAAGTACCAAAACCGAGGTTTGGAGCTATTGGATTTGATTCAAGAAGGGACCTTGGGCTTGGAACGGGCGGTGGAAAAATTCGACCCGACCAAAGGCTATCGATTTAGTACTTATGCGTACTGGTGGATCCGCCAGGGCATGACGCGGGCGATCGCAACTCAAAGTCGTACGATTCGGCTTCCGGTCCACATTACTGAAAAACTGAACAAAATTAAAAAAGCTCAGCGAAGGATTGCTCAAGAAAAAGGTCGTACTGCATCTATTGAAGATGTGGCCCAAGAGCTAGATATGAGTGTGGATCAGGTGAGGGAAGTGCTGTTAAAGGTACCCCGTGCGGTGTCGTTGGAAACTAAGGTTGGTAAAGAAAAAGATACAGAACTCGGCGATTTGCTGGAAACAGAGGATCTGTCGCCGGAGGATTTGTTAATGCGTGAATCACTGAGGAAAGATTTGCTGTTGTTGATGGCCGATTTGACCGATCGCGAACGGGATGTCATTCAAATGCGCTTTGGTTTGACGAATGGCCAGCCCTATTCCTTGGCCGATATTGGTCGTGCCTTGGAGCTTTCCCGCGAACGGGTCCGACAGATTGAGGCAAAGGCGCTTCAGAAGTTACGTCAACCTAAACGACGTAATCAGGTTCGAGATTATTTAGAAGCACTCACTTAAGTGATTCTGGCTGTTGGATTTTGGTGATTCTAGATTAATACCAAAAGAGGGCCGATCGTGATTGCGATCGGCCCTCTTTTGCAACTATTTCTGTCTCATAAAAGTGTTTAAAATAGAAACATAAAGGCAGTTATCGTGAGACCGCACTTCAAAGTAATGCTCTAACTTGCGAGCGGTAATGCTTCGATCGTAACGGTACCGCCTTCTATGGTTTGAATTCTCAGATCATATCCCCCCAGTAGCTGCATTCCGATTAATGGAGGTTTCGCAGGTGGAGAGGGTGACGAGTTTGGTGTTGAAGGTTGAGGAGTATACCGATCGTCAGATTTTTGTTTAGAATAGGTTTTAGAAGCGAGTTTAAGTCGTTGTATGCGTGCGATTAGCCGAAAAGCACTTAAGGAGTTCTGGGAAAAGCACTCGAATGCGCAATCTAGTCTACTGACTTGGTATACAAGGATCTCAAATTGTGAGTTTCGGACATTTAATGAACTTCGGCAAGTCTTTCCATCGGCTGATCGTGTAGGAAATCTTATTGTGTTTAATATCGGAGGCAACAATTACCGTTTGATTATCTATCCAGATTATGAATCGCAGCTAATTTTTGTTCGTGCTGTCTTGACCCATGCGGAATACGACAAGGAGACCTGGAAAAATGACGACTGGTTTGAAAGTACCTAGTAACTATCTTCAACTCATTAATGCCTTTCCACCCCGCCCAATTAGTAATGAGGCGGAATTACTCGCAACCCAAAAACAGATTAATCTGGTGATCGATCGACCCAATCTGACAACCGACGATCGGGATTATCTGAAGGTTTTAGGGATGCTGGTGTATGAGTATGAATCACAGCATGAGGTGTTTCCCTCGCTCAAGGGCGTTGATTTTTTGAAATCCATGATTGAGGATATGGGGCTGACACCAAAGGATTTGGTGCCGATTTTGGGCGATGAGACGATCGTTATGGATATATTGAACGATCGGGTTACACTGACGCCGACTCAAGTACAGCGGTTGGCGGTATTTTTTCGGGTTTCACCGGGGGTGATCGTCGTCGGGTGAGACAGCAAAACCGATTAATCGATACCTTCGTCGTTGAAGGGGGTGCCGAGTCTGGTTTCGCAGGGTCTTCTGCTGATCGTGATAGATCACAATAAGCCGATCGACCTTCACCCACTTCATCGCCCGCATTTTTCAGCATGAATACGACCATTTCTTGGGACTTGTATTTCTCGATCGCCTTGAATCCGAGTACAATTTGGTCACAGTTGAAGAATTCAAATGTCGCTTTCCGGAGAAGTCTACTTGAGCTGACGGGGTGATAATACATTTTTACGTCTGCGTTGTAGCCTACATTTTTATTTCGTGTTATCCATTCTGAATAGCGACACCTTTAGACCAGACTCGATCGCCCGTTTCTGACTTTTCCCCATCGTCTAGACTATCGGTAAATTTATGACAAAAATGAACCCTAAACTTTCGCTATGGCAGGCCATTCGATACCTCGACCCCATCACCCGATCCGTCACCGTGGGTCTGCTCGCCATTAGTCTTGGAGTTGTGGGATGGTTTGGGGCCGATTGGTGGAGCCGCAACCGAACCTATCGGTTAGTCTTGGCGGCGGGGAGTTCAACGGGCGAAAGCTATATTTTAGCCAAGGCGATCGAGGCGGTCATCAAAGCCAAAGTCCCCCGCGTCAGCATCGACGTCCGAGAAACCAACGGAACAGCGGACAACCTCAAACAAATTGAAGCGAACAAAGTCGATCTTGCCACCGCTCAAGCCGATGTTCCCGCAGGTGGCATTGCTCGAACTATTGCGATTCTGTACTCTGATAGTTTTCAAGTGGTTGTCCAAGGAAAATCGACGCTACGAAAGTTTACCGATCTCAAAGGTAAACGCATTGGACTTGCCCAAAAAGGTGGACAGTATGCCTCTTTTTTAGAGGTTGCCCAACACTTTGGACTCGCAGAAAAAGACTTCACGTTCATCGGTGATAGTGACCAAAGCTCTGACCTTGCTTTTCAACAAGGACAAGTCGATGCCATCTTCCGCGTGAGAGCAATCGGCAATGCCCAAATCGCGACCCTCATTCGGAATCAGGGTGGGCGGCTTATTGCGATCGAACAGGCCGAAGCCATGCGTGTCAAGCATCCAGCCTTTGAACCGACGAAGGTCCCCAAGGGTGCCTACCAAGGCAACGAACCCACCGTTCCCGCTGACGACCTCCCGACCGTTTCAGTCCAGCGATTGCTCCTTGCTAATGCCAATCTCGACCCGGCCATCGCGCTTCAAATCACCCAAGCCATCAACGAAAATCGCCGCGAACTTCAAGCGGCCATCCCCCCAGCCGTCAGCAATGCCTCCCCTCTAGTCTCCAACATCCGCCGTCCTGAAACGACCGGAGGCACCGGAATTCCAATCCATCCCGGCGCATTGTCCTACTACGATCGTGATGAACCGTCATTTATGCAAAAAAATGCCGAATATCTCGGCTTGATTCTGACCTTAACTCTGCTGGGAGGATCCTGGCTGTGGCAACTGACCCGCTGGATGGATCGCCGCAAAAAAGATCTATCTGATGGTTACATCGAACAAGTTGTAAATGTTATGAATGCCTGTCAAGCCGCTGCCGTAACTCCCCAGGATGCCCTAACCAAAATCGATCGGATCTTTGAACAAGTCGCCACTGAACTTATTCAAGAAGCGATTTCTCAGGAGTCCTTCCGAACCTTTATGGAAGCCTACAAAACGGTCCGAGAAGTCATCGATCGTAAACGATTTTAGGCATTTCCAAGGCGTCCGTATCGATCGCGTTTTAAGAACTGCTATGTGAGATTGCGATCGCCCAAGTTCTCTAGCCCATTCTTTAACATCATTCGATCGCAAGATCGATCGCCCATTTCAAGCAACAGAAACTTGTAATCATCCCAACGAACATTATCAATAGTCACGCGACTGCCGGGTGATAGTTGAAGATTGCTACTTGGGGCGACGATCGCACAAATCAGCAAATGAGTTCGGGGTTATGGAAAATGCGATTCCCAAGGGAGGCTTCGCCAACGGGGTAGGAGGATTTGCGCTGGGGTTTGCGGCAATTGGGACGGGGGAAGGGCGATTGATGAGCGATCGTCAATCTCTTGGATATATAGTATCTTATACGTTACTATAGAAATTATGAATGTCCAAGAATACATCCGAGAAGATGGCTCAAACCCGTATCAAACCTGGCTTGATGGATTGAATGCCATGGCAGCCGTGAAAGTGACCATCGCCCGATCGCGACTAGAATTGGGCAATACGTCTAATGTGAAATGGTTTGATGGGATTGGTGAGTACCGGATTGACTGGGGTCCGGGGTATCGGATTTATTTAGTCCAGGATGGTCAAGATTTGATTATGTTGTTTGGGGGTGGAACCAAAAAGCGGCAACAAGCAGATATTGATCAAGCGTTACGGTTGAACCAGGAGTATCAGCAGCGGAAGCAGAAAATGCACGATGAAGCGGCACAACTAGAACCAGAACAGAAGACCAAAAATATTAAACAATCTAAAAAGCGGAGTTAGCCATGGTTTTAAGTCGAGATTCATCTATCACTGTAGTCGATCGAATTCAACGAGATCCAGCCTTTGCGATCGGACTTTTGGATGAAGCCGTGTCTTTGTTTTTGAACGGTGAACCGGATGTTGCGAGATTAGTGCTGCGAGATTTAGTCAATGGCACGATCGGGTTTGAGGGACTTGCGATCGCCACTTCAAAGCCCAGTAAGAGTTTGCACCGAATGCTATCCGCAAAGGGTAATCCAACTATGGATAATCTGACTTTGATTTTAGGCGTGTTGCGTCGGGAGTTGCAGGTGGAGATTCAGGTCAATATGATTGCTTGTGCGTAATGGTGATTCCCGTTGGAGCATTCGCGATCGCAATAACAGCAAATCGAGGCTGCAAAGATACTTTTGCAATTGAGGTTATGGCAAATGCGATTCCCACGGGAGGCTGCGCCAACGGCGTAGGAGGATTTGCGCTGGGGTTTGCAGCAATTGGGGCTGGGGAAGGGCGATTCCTATTCCGGGAGGTGGCGTCAACGATCGGCTTCTACGATAGAATTGGGGCGATAGTCAATCACTGTAGAGGCTCTCGTTATGTCTCAAGTCACCTATAGCGGCGAAGATGTCGCTCGGCTCGGCAAAGCGGTCTATGACAAACTCCAGACTCAATTAGAGTCTGTCGAAAATATGGGAAAGATTGTTGCGATCGATATTACCAGCGGCGATTACGAGATCGGAGATGATGTGTTGGTGATTAGCGATCGGCTAAAAGCCAGACAGCCTTTAGCCGAGATGTGGGCAGAACGCATTGGCTTTAATGCTGTCTATAGTGTGGGTGGAACCTTAACGAGAACGGCACCGTGATTCAAGGACGTGTCATTGGGCTAGAGGCTCAAGTAAAACTGGTTTTGTGTCTACCCAATCAGCGACATGTCCAACTTGAATGCGTTGTGGATACAGGCTTTGCAGGTGCGTTGACGCTTCCTCCAGCGATCGTTGCAAAGCTTGAGTTACCATTTGTGATTCGGATGAATGCAAATCTGGCGGATGATAGTAATGTCATGACCCCTGTTCACAAAGCAACCGTTCTGTGGCACGGACGAGAGGAGGATATCGCAGTCCTGGCTATGGGTTGTCGTCCACTCTTGGGAACAGCATTATTGGAAGACTGTAATCTCAATATTGATTTTCGGGAAGGTGGCGCAGTCGTTTTGGTGGAACTGTAGCGATCGGCTTTGCCCCAAATCAACAGACAAACGCTGTAATTGCGATCGCCCTTTCAGCAAATCGATCGACAAAAGCAGCAAATGGGTTCGGGTTTATGGCAAATGCGATTCCCAAGGGAGGCTTCGCCAACGGGAAAGGGGAAATGCGATCATCAGTTGGAGAAACGGGCGATCGTGTTAAGGGAAGGGCGATCGTTTTTGCTGCAATTGAGGGTGGGAAAGAGCGATCGGGATTCTCGCTCCGGGAAGTGTCGCCAACGATCGGGCTATATTAAACTTAACGTTGTTTTCTTCTCAAGCCTTATGCTGAACGTCTCAGAAGCACTGCAACAAGCCGAATTTACCACCAACGCAGACGGACAATCGATCGCCCAAGTTCCCTAGTCGATTGTTTCATTATTCACTTCCTGTTCAAATTCATTGAGTGCAGCATAACTTCCAACGATCCAAGCCCGATCGATCGTCCTCGGTAACAAAATGCCTAAATCCACGCCTCAGTAAAAGTTTCATCACATCCGATGTGAGATCACAAGGAATTTCCTGTTCAGGAAGTGGCGATATAATCTCTAAGGTTCCGCAGCTATAAATCATTCGATCGCAGGAACAATCGCCCATTTCAAGCAACAGAAACTCGTAATCATCCCAAGACCATCAATTACGGTTTAGCTGGTGCCGGAACCTCAGGCTTCGCATCAGGTTGTGCGTCTGTTGGCTTGTCACTAGGATTCTCTGCTGGTTGCGCAGCATTTGGCTTAATTCCACCCGCTGTCGGACTTGGACTCGCGATCGGACCTGCGGCTAAACGACTAATTTGATCCTTAACTTCAGGGGG
This sequence comes from Cyanobacteriota bacterium, assembly GCA_026389365.1. GTDB lineage: Bacteria > Cyanobacteriota > Cyanobacteriia > Leptolyngbyales > Leptolyngbyaceae > JAAFJU01. The sequence goes on along the minus strand of JAPLHZ010000019.1, from coordinate 15,878 downwards.
TGCAACACTCAATGCCTTATCAAACAATCCCTTCGCCTCATCCTTTTTCCCCTGTTCTTGCAACGTCAGCGCCTTACCAAGATAAGCCTGGAAATCGTCCGGTTTCCCCTTAATCGCCGAATCAAAAACGCGCACCGCCTCATCAAATCGCTTCTGATTGGCCAAAGTCCGACCCAGCAATACTTCAATAGCCGTCGTATCGATCGCGCCCGGAGTGGCTTGGTTTACTTTTGGCGCATCCCGCAACGTGTCTTGTAAAAGCCCGATCGCCGCTTCAGGACGGGATTGCTTAACTAAAAGCTGCGACAATTCGCTCAAAATCTTCAAATCAGCGGGCTTCGACTTCAGCGCCTCTCGATACACCTGAATCGCCCCTTCATCATCTTTTAAATACTGCTTCGTTCTCGCTAATAGCACCGCATAGTCAGGAACCGTTGGGTTTAGCTTTACCAACTTTTCCAAAGGTTCAACAGTCCCTTTAATATCATTCAGCCCACGTTTTGCATCCACAATTCCCCGCAAGGCATTGGGATTCTCGGGTTCTCGTTGAAGGACGGACTCGTAGCCCCGCAACTGATCTTCAAACTGCTTCCGTTGTGCATCAGGGGACGGAGAATTCACCGAAACAGGCGCATTCTGGGGTGTATTTAGATAAGGAAGAACCGAAACGCCTAGCAATGCAACAGCAGAAAACGCTAGGACAATTCTGGGGAGCCATCGGTTGCGCTTTTTTTCTTCTGCCATGACAAAATCTCTACGGGGTCAACTGCCCAGCGATTGTACCGCAAACTATAGAATCCGATCGCACTAGTAACGATCGGATTTTCACCCTAACAGTTCAACACTAGTTCAACACAGGGCTTTGCATTCCACTCACCACAACAGGGTCAGCAATGGATTCTGGCTCTGGGTTTACTTCGACTTCGCGTATTTCGATGTGGTTCAGCAATGTCGAAACAAAGGCAAAGAGTAAAAATGGTAGTGACAACACCAAAATTAATCCCACGACTCCCAGCGCAAACACCGGACGACTGGCCCCCATTAATCCCATAGCCGTGGCTAGGCTGAGAAAAATAACTAGTAACCAAACGATGATTTGACTGTAAACATCCCCAAAGGAGAGCGTACAGACTAATTTATAGCGACGTAGAACATCTAAACTTTTGATAGGGCTATTCATAAAGACCTCAGCATTCCAACAATTAGACAAGCATCAGCAGGTAATCATTTAGCTTAAGAGATCTGTCTAGATTTATGAGTTTTCTCAATCTTTATGCAGCATTCTTAACGCTTTGAAACATTCATTAGTATGAATGATAGAACCGTCCAGCTTTAGCGATGAAGCCGATCGTTGAGTGCCGTCAACCGATCGCACAGCATGGCATAAAATCCCTCACTATCTACAGCACAAACCACCTCAACATTCGGCGCACGACCGGATACCCCATACCAATCCACAATGGTCCGTCCGATCGTCACCTCACTTTGGATCTCCACCTCCACAAAGCACTTTCGCGTTTCAAATAGCATTGGATTAATCAAATAGGCAACGACACAAGGGTCATGGAGCGGTGCGCCCTCAAAGCCATATTGCTGAATATCGTGATGGCTATAGTCCTCTAAAAGCGTCGCAACTAATGTGCCGATCGGATCTCCAATTTGTCGAATTTTCGCTAATCTGCCGGGTGTTGCGATCGCCTGATGAGTTACGTCTAAGCCCATCATCACAACAGGAACCCCCGAGTTCATGACAATCTGCGCAGCATGTGGATCACAATAAATATTAAATTCTGCTGAAGGCGTGACATTTCCATGGGTCGTCGCACCGCCCATCATTACCACCTGCGCAATTTTTTCGATAATTTCTGGTGACTTGACCAAGGCGATTGCTAAATTGGTCAACGGTCCCAGTGTTGCAATTCTCATGGGTTTTACAGAAGCCAACAACGTTTCAATCAAAAAATCTACGCCATGTTGAGGGGAGAGTTCGATCGTCGGCTCCAGCAAATTCACTTGGCCCAATCCCGTCGCCCCGTGAACATATTCGGCGGTAGTGAGCGATCGTAATATTGGACGACCACATCCCGCAAACACAGGCACATTAAACACCTGAGCCAATTCACAAATTTTGCGCGCATTCGTTTGGGTATGAACTAAAGGCACATTTCCACCTACAGTCGTAATCCCGCGCAGATTTAGCTCCGGCGATCCAAACGCTAGCAACAGGGCGATCGCATCATCAACCCCTGGATCGCAATCGATAAGAAGGTCCGTATCAAAACCATTAAATTGACTCATTTGACTTTAGGATAAACTCTTCTAAGTTCCAACTATCGACATGGAATTTTTCAATCATGGCATCAGAAGCGATCGAAATCCTTACCCCTGAAGAATCCCGCCGCACCATTACCCGTCTTGCCTCTCAAATTGTCGAGCGGGCAGGCGATTTATCAACATTAGTCCTGATCGGAATTCATACCCGAGGGGTTCCGCTAGCCGAGCGACTGGCGGCTCAAATTCAGCACCTTGAAGGCATCTCTATCCCATTTGGCTCACTCGACATCACCTTTTACCGCGACGATCTCGATCGGATTGGTGCCCGCACGCCCGAAAAAACGAATCTACCGTTTGATTTGGCTGGAAAGCAAGTTGTGTTAGTCGATGATGTGATTTACAAAGGACGGACGGTGCGAGCAGCGCTTGATGCCATGAATGACTACGGTAGACCAAGTCTAGTGAGGTTGGCCGTTCTAATCGATCGCGGCCATCGAGAAGTGCCGATTCAGCCAGATTTTGTTGGGAAAGTCTTACCAACTTCCAAAGAAGAAATTGTTAGGGTTTATCTATCTGAAATGCATGGACGCGATGGCGTGGAAATCCTCAAAGGCTAGGATTTTTATACTTTTGCGTTAAAAAACGATTTTATTGAGGAGAACCGCCGGATGTTGCTAGAGCTTGGAAAAATTGGTGATGATACCCAAAATCGGAAAGCCGATCATCTCAAGGTATGTCTCGAAGAAGATGTGCAAAGCCATGTCACCACGGGGCTTGAATCTTATCGATTTGATCATAATGCTCTCCCAGAATTGGACTGGCATGATCTATCGATCGCCACTCAGTTTCTCAATAAAGAACTCAATGCGCCCTTTCTGATTTCGTCCATGACGGGCGGCACAGATCTGGCCAAAACCATCAATATTCGCCTTGCTGAAATTGCTCAAACTTACGGGTTAGCGATGGGAGTCGGGTCTCAGCGGGTGGCGATCGAGCGGCCTGAGCTAGCGGATGGGTTTAAACTTCGCAAAATTGCCCCGACGGCGCTACTGTTTGCCAATATCGGGGCCGTCCAGCTTAACTATGGCTACGGGCTAGATCAGTGCAAACAAGCGATCGATCTTCTCGAAGCGGATGCCCTGATTCTCCACCTCAATCCACTCCAAGAAGCCGTCCAAACTCGGGGCGATCGTAACTTTAAAAACCTATTAGATAAAATTGAAATGCTTTGCGAAGATCTTCATATTCCGGTGATTGCCAAGGAAGTCGGGAATGGGATTTCGGCAAAATTGGCTAAACGTCTGCTGGACTGCGGGGTGCGGGCGATCGATGTGGCGGGCGCAGGCGGAACCTCTTGGGCCAAGGTGGAAGGCGGACGGGCTGAAGATCCTCGCCAAAAACGACTGGCTGAAACCTTCAGTGATTGGGGAATTCCGACCGCCAATAGTCTGTTACAAGTTCGCAGCATCTCCAAAAGTATCCCCTTGATTGCGTCCGGCGGCATTCGTAATGGACTCGAAGCGGCGAAATGTTTGGCGTTAGGCGCGGATCTTGTCGGTTTGGCGTTGCCATTTTTAAAAGCAGCTCACGAATCAGAAACAGCTCTTCAAACTCTCACTGAAATTCTGATTGATGAAGTGAAGACGGTTCTCTTTTGTACCGGAAATCCTGATCTCGAACGTTTAGTTCGATCGGACTCCCTGATTCACCCCCCAGTCAACGCCCGATCGCCATCAATCCGCCACCACTTCAAATGAGTAGTTATAGCCCTTAAAGTTCGAGTCCAACGTGATTTGATAGTTGCCAGATTGGGGGAGTTTGCCAGACCAAGACGCAGATTCATCAAATGACTCCACAAGTACTTTACCGTTGGGTGCAATAACTGTGGGCCGTGGGCCTTTCTGTGGGTTCAGGGTCAGGGTTTGGCCCTTCAATAGGTAAAGCGTATAGACATGGCTTCCAGTGCCAATGAATTCGTCGGCGATCGTGGTGTCTTTTCGATTTTTGGCAAATTTGACCCGTTCTTCTTTTCGATTACACCCACTGAGAGTGATTTTTTTGGCAACCCAGCCCTTCATTGGCGTTGAGATTTTGAACCAGTCGTCCCGCTGATCGACAATCATGACAAACATCCCATTTTTGAGAGTGCCGACGATCGGGCTATCTGGTGAACTCCCTGCTGTTGTGGGCTGCGATCGGACATTGGCGGGAGGATTTGGATCGTTGATTTTGCCCATAGTAGTTTCACAACGCTCCACAAGTCGCAAGCTCTCGGGTGCTGCTGTCGAACCCGTCGAACCATCCTTATCACTCGTCGAAGAATCGGTTGTGGTTGAAGTTTCAGCCGATGTCAAAGGTTTAGCCGTGGGATCGGACGATGGAGATGTTGAACGTTTTGCCGAGACTTGCGGCGAGGAACTCTGGGATACAATTGCGCCAGCCCCCTCTGGAATTTTGCCTGTCCCAGATCTAGAATCGATCGATGGAGACGGCTGGAGCATCGCAATTGTGGTGCCACCGATCGCCCCTAAGGCCACGAGGCTACCAATAATGACACTGGGCTTTTTTATAAACGATCGAAGGGATTCGGGTTCCATGAGGTCCTGCGCTCCTAGCGAAAAAGTTCCTGTAGCACTGCTACACAAGAACCTACAGGATAAACCGTGAAAACTACGGAAAAATCAATCTGATTTTTCTAGTCCCTTAGTTTGGATTGGTCGTGGATGGTCAATGTTTTTGGTCAGGATTACAAGTTGTGACCGTGAGAGGTTCATAAACCCAGCCTTGAATCGGGGCTGAAAGCTGAAGCCAACCTTGATTCTCATTGCTCACGGTTAGCTCAGTGCCATTTTTCAAATTTCCAACAATATTGTCGGGAGCGACCACAGGGCTAGACCGAACATTTAAAGGGGGATTTGGATCTGTCGCGATCGTATGGCAATAGCCCAGTTTCGCTAAGGCCGCAATCGATCGTTGCCCATTCATTCCCTGGGACTGTGACGGCTTAGGTGCTAAGACAACATAGCCAACCCCCAACACCGTTATCGTCGTTGTCAGCCAAGCCCCAAATACAACCGGAGATTTTAATCTCCCCAATGACTGTTTCAACGATTCAGCCAAACCCACAACCTTTAATTCCATAGCGTCACCTACGAATACGCACTATCGGTCTCTAGTGTGCCCTATCCCTCGCTAATCAATCTCCAGAGAAATACCCAAAGAATTAGAAACCGATCGATAAATTTCTTCCCCACTGCCTAGGAAACCCTGAGGTCTGGCAGCTGCTGTAAAGTTATGTAAACATTTTGACGCTAAAACAGCTTGACAGCTTGACAGTTCCTAAGGGGCACGTTAATGTATATTCAACCCGGGTCAATCAAATAAAAGTTGTATGCAAGATAAGCAGAAAGTTACGTTGTATCTCCCCTCCGACCTTCATCGCCAACTTAAAATCCGGGCGGCGGTTGATGCGGAGCCGATGTCTTCTTTAGCAGAGCGGGCGATCGGGTTCTATTTATCCCACGGGGATGTAGTAGAACGACTGGAGAACCATGGTGCGACCCATCGCATTTATAACTGTCCCGAATGCGAGACCCCAGTGGTCATGCAGGAAGGCAGAATACTTGCCCTTGGCCAACACACTGCTACTGTCTCAGATACTGTTACAGACGAGCTGATTGGATTCTCTGGTGAGGAACTCCTAGTCCCCTGCTAGAACGGCCAACATGACTAACGTTCTGAATTGCTGTTAAAGACGTTTTAATTGAGGTGGATCGCACTATGCAAGAAGAGCTAAGTATCTTAATCCAAGCTCAATATCCCTTAATCTACCTCGTCACATCCGAGGAAGAACGTGCGGAGCAAGCGATCGCCCTGATCGCCGAACAAAAGCCTGAAAAGAAGCTATTTGTTTGGACTCTGACCCGAGGGATTCTCGAATATGGTGGAACGGGTTCCCCACAGCATGGTACGATTCCGCCTCAACAAGCCCTCGAATTTGCGATTCGTCACCGTGATGCAGCCATCTTTGTTTTCAAAGATCTTCATCCTTTCCTTCATGACGGGACAGGAAGCGCAGAGGTTGTTCGTTGGGTGCGAGATGCGATCGCAGCCTTCAAAGGAACCCAGAAAACCATTATCCTCATGTCTCCGTTTCAGCAGATTCCGATCGAACTGGAAAAGGAAGTGGCTGTCCTGGACTTCGCTCTCCCCTCCATGCAGGAGCTTGAAAGCGTTCTTAATCAGCAGCTAGCCTTGACCAGAGGGAAAGCTTTGACGGATGAAACCAGAGAAAAGCTCATTAAGGCGGCTCTTGGGTTAACAAAGGATGAGGCTGAAAAGGTTTATCGCAAGGCTCAAGTGACAGCTAACAAGCTGACTGAAGCTGAAGTTGAGATTGTTCTTTCCGAAAAGAAACAGCTCATCAAGCGTAATGGAATCTTGGAATACATTGAGGACGATGAAACCCTGGCCTCTGTCGGCGGACTCGAAGAACTCAAACATTGGCTGACCCAACGATCGAACGCCTTCACTGAACGTGCTCGTGAATATGGGTTGCCCCAACCGAAAGGAATGCTTATTCTGGGTGTCCCCGGTTGTGGAAAGTCACTAATTGCCAAGACTACAGCACGTCTGTGGGGTTTACCGTTACTGCGTCTCGATATGGGTCGGGTTTACGACGGATCCACCGTAGGTAAATCTGAAGCCAATCTCCGAGCTGCTTTGAAAACGGCTGAATCCATTTCCCCTGCCATCTTGTTCATTGACGAACTCGATAAAGCCTTTGGTGGTGCAGGCGGATCCTCTGATTCAGACGGTGGCACCTCAAGCCGAATCTTTGGCTCATTCCTCACTTGGATGCAAGAGAAAACCTCTCCCGTCTTTGTGATGGCGACCGCCAACCGAGTCGAACGTCTCCCCAGTGAATTTCTTCGCAAGGGACGGTTTGACGAGATCTTCTTTGTCGATCTGCCAACCGCAGAAGAACGAGGAGACATCTTTAAAATTCACCTCATGAAGCGACGACGCGAGATCGATCGATTTGATCTTGCCCAACTTGCCAATGTCTGCGATGGCTTTTCAGGCGCAGAAATTGAGCAAGCTCTGATCGCTGCCATGTATGAAGCGTTTGCTCAGGAACGGGAGTTCACCCAGTTGGACATTATTGCAGCGTGCCGCGCTACGATGCCGCTGTCCAAGACCATGACTGAGCAAGTCACTGCTCTCAGAGATTGGGCACGCCAACGTGCTCGACCTGCGGCAGCCTCCGTTGCTGAATATCAGCGACTGGAGTTTTAACAGGCTTTCTCTCGAAAGAGAGGGGGGTTAACTTTAAATACGCTGGAGCCTTCTCATCAGGGAACCAGGTTAGTCTTAGAGTTAACGGATTGATACGGATTGCTTCGCACAACTGTTTGTCGTTGTCTGCAAATTTCCACGGAGGAAAATCTCATGTCTCACTTTAGCACTCTGCGCACTAAGGTTTCGGACGCTGAAATTCTCAAGAACTCTCTACGGGACTTGGGCATTACCACTAAGACTGAGGCGGATGTCCGGGGTTACAACGGTCAGAGCATACGCGCTGACATTGTGGCAGTTCTCGAAGGCGAGTACGACCTAGGCTGGTCTCGGAACACAGATGGTTCGTTTGATCTCATCGCTGACCTATGGGGCGTTGCGAAAAAGCACAACCAAACTGAGTTGATCAACTCCATCAATCAAAAGTACGCCGTTAATCGGACCTTGGCCGATGTAAAGCGTCCTGGTTTGAGCAATGCCAATGTTAAGTTGGTTCTGCAATAACCCCATTCTCTGCGCGTTCCCAAGCTAAACGGGCGGGTTACTTTCGGGTAGCCCGCCCGTTTTTTAGTTAAAGGGGAGATGATAGGCTGGGAGTGCTATTGAAAGGAGTGCGGGATGGGACGTTGGGAGTTAGAGGTCATACATCAGGTGGGCGATCGGGTCCGGATCTGTGGCATTGAGGCAAAACGTCTTGCACTGTCGGGGTTCCAGGTCTACGAAAAAGCAGCTGATGATTACGTGACGGATGTCGATCGGGCCTTGGATGCCTATCTCAGCAAAGAATTTACAGCCCTGTTTCCTGATGACGGATTAGTGACCGAAGAAAACAGTACATCACTATTGAATTTTTGGCAGCCTTATCCTCGGTTGTGGTGCATTGATCCACTGGATGGCACCCAAGACTTTATTAAGGGGGATCCTGGTTATTCCGTGATGGTGGGAGCTATGGAGCAACAACAGCCGATCGCAGGCTGGATCTATGCGCCAGAGTATGAAGCTTTATATTACGGTGGGCGAGAATTTGGCCTTTGGCAATCTCAAAACGGCCAAACACCAAGGATTTTATATCCCAATTACTTGGACTATGCTCCTACTTTGATTTTGGGACATAAAGACTTTCAACGCTTTGGATCAGCATTTCAAAGGGCTATTCCCACTCTGAAGGTGGAAGAGCGAGCGGGTAGTTTTGGCTTAAAAGTTCTGGAAGTATTAAGGGGGAAAGCTGGACTTTATGTCTATCTCAATCAACGGGTCAAAGTGTGGGATACTGTGGCACCGTTGGCAATAGCCCGTACCGCTGGACTGATGTGCTGCGATTTAAAAGGGCAGGCCTTGCACTATACCCGAGATAGTCTTGATGGTGAAAGTCTTGCTCATCGGCAAACAATAGTTATTGGCTGGCAGCCCCTAGTCGAGACCTGGCTGCCGACAATTCAGGAAATAGTCCAGAAAATTACCTAAAAATGCAACTCTTGACTAGAAGACCGGGCACAATGGAAAGGTCATACTCTTTCGCGCATCGTCGCATCCATGCAAACCGAAGTTGTAAGTGAATTGTTCCCGCTGCTGGCTGCTGCTAACCCTGAAACCCTGGATTGGCTAATGTCAGTAGCGGTTGAACACCAATATCCCGCCGGACGCGCCGTCCTAATGGAAGATGCGTGGGGCAATGCCGTATATTTCGTCGCCTCGGGTTGGGTCAAAGTTCGTCGCCATTCCGGAAATGCAGACGAGGCTGCAACTTTGGCCATTTTAGGAAAAGGTGATTTCTTTGGTGAAATGGCGGTCTTGGATGAATCGCCCCGATCGACTGATGTGATTGCGTTAAGCTCCGTTAAATTGTTGAGTATTGCCGCTGGCCGTTTTGTTCAGACGTTATTCAAAGATCCTCAGCTTCACCATCGAATGCTGCAACTTATGGTCCGGCGACTGCGCCAAACTAATTTACGTTTTCAATTACGGGATCAAGTGCCAGCTATCAAACTAATTCATACCTTAGTTTCCCTGGCGGATGCCTATGGTGAAATCGTGGCCACAGGCGTTGAGATTTTTAATCTTTCTCCAAAAGATTTGGCCGACGTTTCTGATATTTCTGCTGATGAAGTCTCTAAAATTTTGTCGAAATTACAGGAAAAGGGCTGGGTTTTGACTAAACCCGATCGTCAGGTGATGCTGCTTCCGAATCTGCTTCAAATGAATCAACTGCTGAACCGATCGGCTAGCTAGGGAAAACCTTCGTCAGATGTTTCAGGACTGCGGCATGATAGAGGGATATTCTTTCTTACGTTTTCCATGGTTTTAGCTGTCGCATCCCCAACAATTCAGTATCGCGTCTCAATGCCCCAACCTAATAACCATCGCTTTGAAATCGAAGCTGAGGTGAGCGGGGAGTTGGGGTATTGTTTTGAGCTGAAGATGGCGGTATGGACTCCAGGATCGTACTTGGTGCGAGAGTATTCACGGCATATTCAGGATTTTGCGGTGCGGGATGCGGAGGGGATGCCTGTACCTTGGAAGAAAATTGCAAAGAATCACTGGAGATTGGATACTCAAAATGTTCAGGCTCCGATTGTATTTTCCTACAGCCTCTATGCTAATGAATTGACGGTCCGCACTAACCACCTCGATCGGACCCATGGCTATTTCAATGGAGCCTCGACTTTTCTTTATGTTCCGGGACAAGAAAGCGCCCCGATCGATGTGACTATTGTGTTGCCTGATAGTTTGCCGGAAGAAAATTGGACGATCGCCACAACACTTCCAGAAATCAGCCCAAATACGTTTCGGGCCAAAGATTTTGATACCTTAGTAGACAGTCCATTTGAGATTGGATTGCACAGTACATTTGAATTTGAGGTGTTGGGGAAACCCCATGAATGGGTGATTTGGGGGAAGGGAAATGTAGATCCAACTCAGCTTATTCTTGATACTCAAAAAATTATTGAAACCCAGGCCAAACTCTTCGGCGGGCTGCCCTACGATCGTTATCTTTTCCTGCTGCATTTGAGCAATGGCTACGGCGGACTGGAGCATCGAGATTCTTGTTCGCTAATCTTTTCTAGAAATGGATTTAAAAAGCGGGAAAGCTACGAAGATTTTCTAACTCTCGTGGCCCACGAATTTTTTCATCTTTGGAATATTAAACGCATTCGGCCTAAAGCGCTGGAAACCTTCGATTACGACGGCGAAAACTACACGCCTTCTCTTTGGTTTTCTGAAGGAGCGACTAGCTTTTATGACACCCTGATTCCCCTGCGCGCTGGACTCTATGATGCGAAAACTTATTTGAAAAATATGAGTAAAAGCATCACTCGCTATCTCACAACCCCAGGGCGCTTGGTACAGCCGTTGAGTGAATCGAGTTTTGATGCGTGGATTAAGCTCTATCGCCCGGATAGTAATACGCCAAATTCGCAGATGTCCTATTATCTCAAAGGTGAAATGGTGACATTCTTGTTGGATTTAGCCCTGCGCCGACGGCATGAAAATACCCGATCGTTTGATGATGTGATGCGAAAACTTTGGACCGAATTTGGTCAAAGCGCGGATGGGGAAATTGGATTTACGCCGGGGGATTTAAAACGGACGATCGAATCCGTTGCTGAATTCGATCTCACATCGTTCTTTAGTAAATATCTCGATGGGCTTGTTGATCTTCCGTTTCAAGCGGCTCTAGCTGATTTTGGGCTAGCCCTCGACTCGAACCTGTCGCAAAAACTTCCGCCCATCCATGGCGCACGGATTGTCCTAGAAAATGGCAAAACTCTGATCAAATATGTCGCCTCAAAGTCTCCAGCCGAACAAGCTGGGCTGGATGCTGGAGATGAACTGGTGGCGATCGATGGGTTGCGTATCAATCCTGATTTGCTGAACGATCGACTTCAGGCATCACAGGCCGGAGATACTTTGGAAATCAGCTTTTTTCATCAAGACGAGCTACTTCAAACTTTATTAACTTTGGGTGAGCCTGAAGCGACTCAATACACTATTGTTCCGCTCAAAGATCCGACCGAAGCTCAAAAGAAACGGTTCCACGACTGGTTGGGAATCCCATTAGACGAATTATAAATATCGATCGTAAGAGGATTTATTGAGACCTAAGGCTTGAACCTCAGCCGGAATATTAGTCGGCAAAAACAAAGCTTAGAAAAGGCGAAAAGCCTGTGTAGTAAGCAAAGAAGCAGAGTCAGACATAAGCCGGGTTCTGTTCTAGGAAATCGATCGAAATCAATTTCCCAGGGCTGTTATCTATCTGGGCAATGAGTTACCCCACGCCTCAAGCGGCACTTTGTTGAGCGAACCCAACAATCTGGAGCAGGCAAAAAACCAACCCTCGCTCCGACGACCTTGCACCCAACCGGGGTTTACCGAGCCAGTTCCTCACGAAACTGCTGGTGCGCTCTTACCGCACCTTTGCACCCTTACCCGAGGAATTGAGAATTTCCAGTCCTTCATTTCTCCGGGCGGTATTTTTCTGTGGCACTATCCTCACGATCGCTCGCACTGGGCGTTACCCAGCAAGTTTGGTTTTTGGGGTGCCCGGACTTTCCTCAGAAGATGCAAGCACCTTCCGCAACTGCCTTCGCTGACTCTGCTTCGTTTGTTAGTGTAGGCGATTATTCAGGAAATTCACCCGATCGGACTTCTTTGCAATAGGTTTCAAATGCGTCGCGCATGGTTTCACGCAGGTTTGCGTAGGCTTTGGAGAAGGGCGGACTCCAGCTTCCCATGCCCAAAAGATCGCTAGTGACAAGGATTTGGCCGTCACAATGGGGACCCGCGCCAATGCCGATCGTGGGAATAGCAATTTTTTGGGTGATGGTTTGGGCTAAGTCTGTGGGGATATGTTCCAGCACGATTGCAAAGACTCCAGCCTGCTCTAGGGCGATCGCTTCGTTGAGAATTTTGGTTTGAGCGTCTTCGGTTTTTCCTTGTTGCTTAAAGCCAAGTTGATTGACGGATTGTGGCGTGAGGCCAATATGACCCATAACCGGAATGCCCGCTTGGACGAGATGGGCGATTGTCGTCACCATTTCTGGGTAGCCGCCTTCCAGCTTGACCGCATTCGCGCCCCCATCTTTAAGGGCTAATCCTGCCGATCGCATAGCTTGTTGGGTACTTTCTTGATAGGTCAAAAATGGCAAATCCATCACGAGAAACGCATTTTTTATTCCGCGCCTTGCTGCTTTGGTGTGATGGATCATTTCCTCTAACGTCACGGGCAATGTGGTGGCATGGCCCAAAACCGTCATGGCTAGGGAATCCCCCACCAAAATTAAATCAACTTGCGCCTGATCGAGAATTTCGGCTATGGCAAAATCCCACGCGGTCAGTGCTGTGATCCGTCGCTGTTGTTGCTTCCATTGACGAAAGTGCTGAAGCGTAACCGCCATAGGGAGACCTCTGAAACTGACGAAAGTGCTGAAGCGTAACCGCCATAGGGAGACCTCTAAAACCTCCTAATTATTGCCTGTTAACGATCGAGATTACGATAAATTCGGCTGCGATAGTCACTCATGCTAACCCAAGCCAAGCCTTCCGTGGTGCCGACCCACAGCTTATTTCCCGTATCTGCCGACAAGGCCAACACGCGACTGCTCGGCAATCCGGCAATTTGACCCACTATGGCACCGTTGTAAGGATTCAGCCGCACTAAGCCTTGATCCGTCCCAACCCATGCGCTGCCGATGCGATCGAACCTGACCGACAAAATATCCTGACCTTCAAGAGACTTCACGGTACGAGTCACGCGTCCTGTATCCGTTTTAATCTCATGAAGTCCACCAGGAGTTCCGGCCCACACCGAACCATGGTTATCTGCCGCCAGCGCTTGGACGGATCCGCCTGGGACTTTTTCAAGCACATTCATCAAATATCCAGAAGCGGTATTCACCTGCACCACGCCTTCTAAGGTGCCAATCCAAAGGTGGCCGTTTTTATCTATGGTCAACGCATTCGCACTGACTCCGGGTAAATCTTGAATGGTCGTCATTAACAAGCCTTGGTCGGGGCTAATCATTGCAACGCCTTTGTCAGTGCCAACCCAGAGATAGCCGCGTTTATCAAGTGCAAGGGAAAGAATTCGATTTGAGGGAAGGGAAAAGTTTTGAGCCGTGACTTTTTTGGTCTTGGGATCGATGCGAACGACGCCTTCGTAGGTGCCAACCCAAATCCGACCGACTTTATCTTGGGCTAAGGCTCCAGTTAGGCGGTTGGGAATGGGCACCCGTGCTAAAACTTTTCCGGTGTTGGGGTCCAGTTGCGTCAGCCCTTGCCATGTTCCAACCCACAAATTGCCCCTGTAGTCCTGAAGAATAGTCGGAACCCGATTATCCCGTTCTTGGGGTTCTTGTTGGCTGGGCAGAGGAATACCCACGGGCGGAGGTGCGTCGCCGGGATAGGTTGGGACTGGATCATTGGGGAAGCGTGGGGATTTTTCAGGGAGTGGGATCGCTAGAACGGAGCTTGCCGTCAGTAAGATTGCCGATGAAATAGTGACGTTAACGAGTCTTCGACAAACGGTTCGGTGGGCGGTACGGTAAGCGATCGATTTTAGGTTCATCCCGTACATGCCAGCGTCCATCCTCATTGTGCAATTTTTGGTGCGATTCTATCTTGGGTCTATGATACTGACGATCGCCGGAATGATGAATGTATGACGGGTGAATTGTGAATTTAGATGTGAATTTAACTGAGGGGAAAGCGACATTTGTGACGGGAAGTGCGTTTTATCGGCCCCATAGTCAGACTTCGCGAGATTTGGGTGTTTTGGCGGCGGCGGTGTATCGATCGAAGATTGGACGATTGCGGGTTCTCGATACGATGACTGGGTGCGGGCTGCGATCGTTGCGATATGCCTTAGAGGCTGGGGCTGATTTAGTGTGGGCGAATGATGCAGACCCAGAGATTCATGGGGTCTTGAGAGAAAATTTGAATGCGTTAGAAGACCCTCATCAAGTTCGCATTACCCAGCTCTCAGCAAATCAGGTTTTTTGGCGCTGTGCGATCGACGGGGACTATTACGATTTGCTGGATATTGATTCCTTTGGCAATCCCAGTGCGCTTTTGGCTTCTTGCTTCCAAGCGGTGTGTGATGGAGGATTAATCTATCTCACAAGTACGGATGGACGGACGATTTCGGGCCATTTCCCGCAGGATAGTTTGCGACTTTATGGCACCTATACCCGCGCTCACCCCTGTGTTCAGGAACATGCGTTGCGAATGTTGATTGGCAGTTTGGCCCAACAGGCAGCAATGCAGGGATTTACGGTCATGCCTATTTTTTCCTTATACTCTGGCCAAATCTATCGAGTTATGGTTCGCGTCACCCACAAGACTCCAAATTTGGAGAAAAACTATGGATTTGTTGGGTATTGCCCGCAATGTGGTGATTATGCGCTGCCCAGTTGGAAATATTTAAGCCGCACAAGTTGCCCGCATCATGATGATGATAAACCTGTGGCAATGACGCTGGCAGGTCCGCTGTGGACAGGTGTTTTGCACGATCGGGATTATGTTCAGGCCATGATCGATCGGTCGGCTGACCTGGACTTGAGTTCACAAATTCCCTTATTAGAGATCTTTCGAGATGAGAGTGATTTGCCGCCCTATCATTATCCGCTGGGGGAATTGGGTCGGCGGGGCAAAATGGACATTCCAAAGCGCGATCGGTTGATTAATGCGTTGTTTAAGTTGGGATACCGGGCGACGGCGACGCATTTGAGTTCGGCGGCGATTAAGACGGATGCGCCGTTGGGAATTGTGGTGGAGACTGGACGGTTCTCGTCAACCTGAGACCGGATTGCCCTAGAATATATAGTGATTTAGTTCATTTGATTCTTGGCTGATATGAGTACCCTTAAAGTCATCTCCGATTCCGAATTCGAGACCGAAGTTATTCGTGCAGATCAGCCTGTTCTTGTTTATTTTTGGGCCGCATGGTGTGGTCCTTGCCGCCTTATGGCATCAGTTGTGGCGACGATCGCGGAAAATTATGGCGATCGGTTGAAGGTGATCAAAATGGAAATCGATCCAAATCCTTTAACAGTGGCGCAGTGGAAAATTGAGGGCGTTCCAGCCTTCCGAATCTTTGAAGACGGTGCTTTGAAGGCCCAAAGTGAAGGTGCGGTTTCAAAGGTGAAGCTAGAAGCCTTTATTGATGCTTATTGGTTCTCCTAGAATTGCCGTGGTCGGCATCCAGATATAGCGTTCATCGATTGGCTGTAAAATCAAGATGTTAGCCAGCAAGCGAGGGGCCTCATGGAGAATCAGATTCACATTCCACTCGATTTACCGGATGTCCG
>JAPLHZ010000088.1 GCA_026389365.1 Cyanobacteriota bacterium | reverse complement strand
TTTTAACGGTGATTACGACGTTGAATGTTCAAGGACGGGATGTTCTTGAGTTTCTCACCCAAGTTTGCAAGGCATCTCGTTTTGGCTCGCCGATGCCCTCTTTACTCCCCAAAAGCTAGACCCCTTGAAGGCTTACATTTTTTATTAAACTAGTGTTTTTATATCTCGTAATTTCTTATTATTTGTAAGCATTGTTGATTGAAAAAATGTAAAGTATCTTTTATTTCGATAAATTGTATTAAACAAGGCTTAATTATGGTTAACAATACAATATTTATTCACTCCAAAAATTCTATCAAGCTGTAGTTGTAGTTTGACTTTGTCGAGTAATATAATGTGACCATTTTGAACGGCTAATTCTTCAGCATCTGGAGCAAAAGAGGATGTTGTAATAAAGTACCCTTCCGTTGCACCATGATTTTGCATAGCATTCAATAATTCTTGAATTTCTCTTCTTGTTATTTTATTTTTTGCATATCTTTTACATTGTGCAACAACACATTGTTTTCTATTTTCCATAAGACCGAATCCTTTTTTATAAGCAATAATATCTATTCCATTATCCTTACTATTACGGGTTTGTTCTACATTATCATAATTTAAGCTTTGAAATAATTTTTTGGTTAAATATTCAAAATTCTCAGGACGAATATAAAGAATATTAATCGGCTTACTCATTAACGTTTTAATCATTGTGTTTAGAGAGTCCTGAACTGATTTTTCGGAAAAATCGAGAGTAGAAATACAGTACAATCTTTCGATTATATCGATTTCGCCAAACAATCCTAATAACTCTATTGCTTTACACTTAAGTTTTACATTAGATGAAAATAGCAATTTTTCTAATTCTTTTTGTACTGTTACAACAGGAACTTGATGGTGATGATATTCCAAAATATCCATAGCTTTTAAGCTTATTTCTTCGTCATCTTCTTGAAAAATATTTAGAAATTTTTCCATGTCATTATTAGTGAAGCTGGCATGAATTAAAGATTCTAAAATTAATAATTTAATTTCCCTAGATTCCTCTTTATCATTTAATATTTGAACTAAAAGAATTGAGCTTTTCTGAGGTCTTAACTTAGTAATGTTTTTGATAGCGGATAAACGAATCAGCTTATATTGTTTTTTAGGCAAGTAGTCTTCAATTACATTAATTGATGTATCATTTTTCTTAACGGAATCGCGGGTAAATATAAAATCTAAAAGCTCATTGATCAAAGGAATATTATGTTGTTTACAATCTAATGCTTCGATAATTTCATTGATTATCCACTTAATGCCAAATTGGTTTAAATAGTCATCTATTATCAGTTGCAATTCAAAAAGTTCTCCAATCTCTGAAAGTTTTTTTACTTTATCGCTAAGTCTTCTTTCCTGTCTATTGGTATTCATTGTTTTATGATTTTGAGGGCAGGTCTTTCCTGAGATTATATCAAGAAATGCGATCGCCTAACATTCAAGACTCACAGTAATAGCGATCGCACTACATAATCATTTTAGAAACACCCCCCCATACCTATTGCGTCCACCTTCACGAAGTGGCCTAAATTCTCATTCCTTAGTGATGCAATGTCATAACTCCTAATCACTCCAATTCCAGTAAACTCGCTAAAAAATCCAATTGTTCACCATCACATTCTGGAATCGGTTTTGTCACCCGTTTTGATTTGCGTTTCTCCCCCTCTCCGGGTGGCGATTTTCGAGCTGTAATATTCACATGGGCCACCAACCACGATCGTAATGCCTGGGACTGTGCCAAATCTAAACTATCCAAATCTAGTGCAGGCGGAAACAACGATCGTACCTCCTCCTGTGCCCATCGAACCTCACTCTCAAACCGATCGCTACCAAACGGCACCAACGACTCCGGCATTCGCGTCAAAAACGGTAATATATCGGCAGTCTGGCGGAATGCCTTACGCTGGTGTTCTAATTGTTTAACTCGACGATGACGGGCTTGTTTGTAGTCCAAAATAGGCGTAGTATAGCCCGAACTTTTCGGCGGCATTCCCAATTGAACAGGTGCGATCGTTCTCAATTCAGGAACCCAGCGTTTAATGAATGTTCCCTTTGGATCACACCGATCGACCGCCGCCTGTTCTGGATTATAAATACGTGTCCAGGACTTATCCAGACAATGAGTCACACCCGCTTGCATAGCCCATTGATAATGATCAATCGGACAATCACCATCAATCAAATGCCGCATAAAATGTAATGCCCCATAGCGCCAATCCATACCAATTAGATTACTTAAAAAACTAGAATAGATGGCCCTGGTGCGGAAGTTCATCGCCAGCCAGCCGCCTGTTTCTTGAAGACATCGCGCGGCTGCATCAATGATTGGAAACCCCGTTTCACCGTTTTGCCACGCCACATACATGGCTTCATCAAACTCCCAATCATCATCTTGATCAAACACCGTATACAACGATCGTAATTCCAACTGTGGCAAATACCGAAACCGTTGTGTAAATCCCGTTCCCCACCGCAATCGAGAAATCAATTGTTTTAAACTCAATTGCACTCGTTTATCTTTTTCACCTTTCAGTCGTGCTTGGGCTGTTTGAAAACATTCCCGCACGGAAATTAAGCCAAATTTAATATGCGGACTCAATCCTGTTGTCGCTTCAGCACTCGGCAACGACAATTGCCAATAGTACCGATCGCTCTTTTCCGTAAAGAAAATCTGAAGTAATTCCCGCGCATAATCAGTACTCGCCATTGGAATCTTTTTACGATCGGGCACCATCCCCAAACTCAACAAAGACGGGAGATTCTCCGATCGCACCGTATCCGGAACTTGAATGGTTTTTGGTGTGGGAACAATCGGCGCACACATCTCCTTAAACCAATGAAACCGATATTGCGGATAGGAAACCAATTCACTCATCCCCGCCGTCGGCTCAAACCATCGAAGGCGCTGACCTGCTTTTTCTACCGCCGCATTCACCTTCGCATCACGCACTCGGCCATAAATTCGCTCGTAGTCAATGTGGGCGTAAATTCCTTCGGATTGGGTCTCTTCTACTAGCTTTGGCAACACCTCCGCCGGATCGCCGCTGCGAATAATCAATCGCCCCCCGCAATTTCGTAAATCTTGGTCCAGCGAATGCAAGGCATCAATCATAAATGCCACCCGAGACACCGCCGTCTCTGGATGATAAAGCAATGCCCGATCGAAAATGAAAACTGGAATCACTTCGCCGCGCCCCGCCGCCCGATGCAATGGCTCATGATCGCTAATTCTTAAATCTCGCCGAAACCAAACGATCGTCCGCTTCATACTAATCCCCAAGAACCTAGCCGCAACAGGGCTTAGAAAACAGGGCTTAAGATCCCGTGGAATCCTCTTGATAAGATCCTGCTTCTTCTAGCAAATACTTCACCGCATTGATCATATCTTTTGCCTGATAGGGCTTCGTAATATAGGCATCCGCGCCCTGCTTCATGCCCCAATACCGATCGAACTCCTCGCCCTTCGTACTGCACATAATCACCGGAACGTTAAGGGTCGTCGGATTATTTTTGACCCAACGACACAACTCGTAGCCATTCATCTGAGGCATGATCAAATCAGTCACCACTAATATTGGCGGATTGGCAGCAATTTTAACCTTCGCATCCGCACCATCCACCGCCGTCTCCACAGTAAATCCCCATCGGCGCAATTCCCCGGAAAGCATCTCCCGTACCAGCGCACTATCATCAACCACTAAAATCATGCCCATAGAGAGTTCCTAGCCCAGTTTCTTGATCCATCTGCAAAAATCGTCTTTTGCAAATACTTCGCCTATTATTTTTAGATCGATCGGGTTGTATCTTCCTCATACAAAATTATGATCCAAATGTAACGTGCCCGAATTATCTCATTACATTATCTTTTTCACACCCCCGATCCAATATTCCGCCCATTATTGTTCCCTTTATCTAAACTTCACAGACTTGCGCGGCTAACCCGGTCGATTTCCGCAATTTCTTCATCATTCAACGACCAACCGATCGCGCCTGCATTTTGAGCGGCTTGGTCTGCGGTTTTCGCACCGGGAATCGGGATCACGCCGGGTTGGGCAATCAGCCAATTCAATGCAACTTGAGCACAAGTCCGATCGTGTTTTTCACCAATTTCCTTAAGCGTAGTCAAAATAGGCTGAATTTTCTGTAGGCCCTCAGGCTTAAATCGCGCATCCATTTTTCGCGCTCCAGTCACAACAGCAGGGCCGTTCGCGGTATATTTCCCCGTCAGTAACCCCTGCGCGATCGGACTGTAGGCCAAAATTGTCACCCCAAGCTCCCGAGCTGCGGCCAAAACGCCATTACTCTCAATTTTACGGTAGAGCAGGGAATATTGCATCTGATTAACGGCCAAAGGAATGCCCAAACTAGCCAGCGTTCCATGAGCCTCGCGCATTTGACTTTCAGAATAGTTACTCACGCCCAATGCCCCAATGCGTCCGGCCTCAACTTCACGAGCTAAGGTTTTGAGCAACGTCGGCTGGCCCATCAGAAAACTGAAGGGTTGATGGATTTGGTACAGATCAACAAACTCAACACCCAACCTAGAGAAACTCGCATCCACTGCATCCGACACCTGCTTTGCACTCACTCGCCACGGCACAGGCATATACTTTGTCGCAATATAAATCTTTTCGTTTCTCGTCTTCACCAACCGCCCCAGAATTCGTTCAGACTCGCCTAGGCCATAGATTTCAGCCGTATCGAACATTGTAATACCAGCATCCACGCTGCTATTAAAAGCATCCACTAATTGCGCTTCGCCATATTCCTTACCATAAGTCCAGAAAAAAGAATCCCCCCAAGCCCAAGTGCCGACACCGATCGGAGCGATCGCAGATTTACCAAGCTGAACAGTGGTGGGAATAGTCATGGGGCGGGCCTCAAAGGGACGATGCAGTACGCGGATATCCACAAGTGTAACGATATATGAAGGCGATCGCCTACTGTATTCCACTTTGAGACGGGTTTCCCCCTATTCTGGGTAGATAGTCTAAGCAGTAATTTAAGCAGTAGCTCGATGGACACCACAGAACGCCAAATTTTCTCCCACGATACGCTTGCCCAACCTCTTCCTAGAGTTAGTCTTTGGACCATGATGCAGCTAGGGCTGTTTCAAATGGGCTTAGGAATGATGTCGGTGCTGCTGTTTGGGTTGCTGAATCGGGTGCTGATTAAGGAATTGGGCGTACCGGGAACGATCGCAAGCATCGTCTTAGCGGTGACTTTATTTGTCGCACCCGCCCGGATTTGGTTTGGCCAATTATCAGACACAAAGCCAATCTTCGGGCTACATCGCACTTGGTATGTCAGGTTGGGGGCACTGAGTTTTGCCACGATCGCTTTTCTTGCGGTACAGCCCCTGTGGAAAGTGGGAGCACTCTTAAATAAAACGTCCGGCAGCAATAATTTACTGCAAGCGACGGAATGGATTGTTCTCTCGACTGTATTGTTTGGTCTATATGGCATCGCCATCAGTGCGAGTTCGACTCCCTTTGCGACGCTACTGGTCGATATTACTGAAGAAGAAGACCGATCGAAAATCGTCGCCGTAGACTGGGCCATGCTGCTAATGGGGACGATCGCTGGGGCCATTACGATCGGGGTCATGCTAAAAAAACTCGGGAACAATCCGTCCATCGAGTCCCTAGAAACTAGCGTCAACCAATTGTTTTTAGTGGTGCCGTGGTTGGCGGTCGCGATGGCGTTTATTTCAACTTGGGGAATTGAGAAGAAATATTCGCGGTTTTTACGATCGAATCAAGAACGACAGGCGATCGTGCAGAGCAGCCTCCAAGAAACCACTATAAAGGTCCACGAGACCAAAGAAGTCGTGGGTCTAAGTCGAGCTTGGGCACTGCTAACAGCCAGCCAACAAACCCAATATTTTTTCACTTTTCTCATCACCATGACCTTGGGCTTGTTTTTACAAGATGCCATCTTGGAACCCTTCGGCGGAGATATTTTCAATCTACCAGCGGGGGAAACGGCGCTCTTGAATGTGCCCTACGGGATTGGAACCGTAATCGGAATTTTGATTTCGGGATTCTTTATTTCGCCCCTAATTGGTAAAAAGAAAACCACTCAAGTCGGCTGTCAGGCCGTCGCACTGTCCCTCGGAGCTATCATTTTGGCGGGATTCACCGGAAATGCAGCGGTGCTAAAACTCTGTCTCTTACTGTTTGGGTTGGCCTCTGGCACGACGACGACGGGCGCAATTACTCTGATGCTAGATTTAACCGCCGCCGAAACTGCCGGAACCTTCATCGGAACTTGGGGACTGGCGCAGGCACTGTCTCGCGGAACAGCAGCAATTTTGGGCGGAAGTATTCTAGACATTGGCACTAAGATTTTTGGAATGTCACCTCAAGGTGAACGACCACTCTGGGCTTATGCCATGGTTCTGGCTGTTCAAGCTGGCTTTATTTTGGGCGCGATCGGACTTCTGGGCCGAGTCAATGTCCAAGAGTTCAAAACCGATGCCCGCGCCACAATTAATGCGGTAATTGCAAACGACGGCTAAATTGATTATTCATCAATAATCCAACCAATTTTATCGCTCCCATTTCCATGAAAATGGATAAACTGATGAAAGTAAGTCCCCCACAAGCATCCACCCCGGCAATCCCATGGCAAAAACAGAAATAGGCAGCTACGCCCCAGACTTCGAGCTACCGGGTGCCGATGGTAGCGTCCATCATTTAGCCCGCTATCTTGAATCCCATAAGGCGGTATGCGTGGTTTTCATGTGCAACCATTGCCCCTACGTCAAGGCCTACCTCGATCGCATCACCCAACTTCACCAAGATTACCAACCCAAAGGCGTTGCAGTCATTGCCATGAACCCAAATGACGCAGTACAGTTCCCCGATGACAGTTTTGCAAACATGAAAATTTTGGTGTCTCAACTGGGGATTCGTTATCCTTACTTGCGAGATGAAAACCAGGATGTGGCCCACAGTTTTGATGCTATTAAAACGCCCCACGTCTTCCTGCTCGATAAACAAGGGATCGTGGTCTACAGTGGCGCGATCGATGACAATCCCCAAGATGCCACCGCTGTCACCGTGAACTACCTTCGCAACGCAATCGAAGACTTACTATCAGGCCAGATGGTGAACTTAGCTAAAACAGATCCGATCGGGTGCTCTATTAAATGGCAAATCAGTGACCATGGCTAAGCTAAACTGAGAGTGTATTTATACTAGTTAGTCTCAGCCAAAATCCTATGACGCTTACCGCCCAAGATATCCTTGACGTACTCAAACCCGTCGAAGACCCTGAACTTCATAAGAGTCTCGTCGAACTTAATATGATTCGCAATGTCAAGGTGTCAGATGGGGCGGTGAGCTTCACGTTGGTTCTAACCACGCCATCTTGCCCCCTCAAAGCCTTCATTGTCGAAGACTGCGAACGAGCGATTAAGACCCTTCCCGGAGTTGAAACCGTGGAAGTCGAAGTAACTGCCGACACTCCAGCTCAAAAATCAGCTCCAGGCCGTGAATTGGTGAAGGGAGTCAAAAATATTATTGCGGTATCCAGCGGAAAAGGTGGTGTTGGGAAAAGCACAATAGCCGTCAACCTAGCCGTCGCATTAGCCCAAGCTGGGTCAAAAGTAGGCCTAATTGATGCCGACATCTACGGACCCAATGCACCCACTATGCTCGGTCTTGCAGGGACAAAGGTCGCCGTCCGTCAAGGCGAGCAAGGCGAAATCATCGAACCTGCCTTCAACCACGGCGTTAAATTAGTTTCCATGGGATTTCTAATCAATCCCGACCAACCCGTCATTTGGCGCGGTCCGATGATCGATGGTATGGTGCGCAACTTCCTCTATCAAGTGGACTGGGGTGAACTAGACTATCTGATTGTCGATATGCCACCGGGAACAGGCGACGCGCAGCTTACAATAGCCCAACGGGTTCCAGTTGCAGGCGTTGTAATCGTGACGACCCCCCAAACCGTAGCCCTTTCTGATGCGAGACGTGGCCTCAAAATGTTTGAGCAATTGGGAACAAAAATTCTCGGCATCGTGGAAAATATGAGCTATTTCATTCCGCCAGATATGCCCGATCGTAAGTACGACTTGTTTGGCTCAGAAGGCGGTCAAAAAGCGGCAGTTGAGCTAGGAGTACCCCTACTAGGTTGTGTCCCACTCGAAATCTCATTGCGGGTCGGCGGTGATATTGGAGTCCCGATCGTGGTGTCTCATCCCGATTCTGCCAGTGCTATTGCGCTTCGTGAAATTGCCCAGCAAGTTGCCGCCCAAGTATCGATCGCAGCATTGTCCTAACGCCGAATCCTAGCTTCGCGTTGAGATAAGATAATCTGCCGTATTGCAAGTCAACGCTATTTAAACCCACACCATGTTCCAGAAAACCCTGTTACCTCGCATTCATTGGAAGTCCCTTTTACAACCCTGGAGAGGACTCGATTGGTGGCTAGTGCTAGGGACCGTGGGTCTCATGGTGTTGGGATGTGTGATGATCCGCAGTATTACTGCCGATAGACTACCCCTGCAATGGACCCAAAATGCGGGGATCGGAGTGATTGGGATTATCGCGATCGCATTTTTATCAAGGTTTCCCTATGACCAATTGATCCAATGGCGATGGTATGTCTATGGCATCACTAATTTTGGGTTGCTTTGCGTCATGTTTTTTGGAAAGACCGAACTCGGCGCGACCCGCTGGATTAATGTGCTGGGTTTCAACTTGCAGCCCTCTGAGTTTGCCAAACTTGGAATAATCATTACCATGGCCGCCATTTTGCACGATCGGCCCGCCAATACCATGGGCTCAATGCTCCGAGCGATGTCAGTGATTGCATTGCCCTGGACCATGATTTTTCTAGAACCCAATCTCGGAACCTCCTTAGTATTCGGAGCCATTACGATGGGGATGCTTTATTGGGGCAATGCAAATCCGGGCTGGCTGATTTTGATGATTTCTCCCTTGATTAGTGCGATTATTCTACGATCGTTACCCATGGCATTAGGATCCCTCAATCCCGTTTTAGTCCCCTTGGGAATTGGCCTCTGGCTGGTGTGGGTGGCGGTGATGGGAATCATAGCTCTACGGAGTTTGCCTTGGCCACGCTGGGGAACCTTTGGGGTGGTGGTGATCAATTTAATTTCCGGTGGCCTAGGAGAATTTCTGTGGATTCGGGTTCTGCAAGACTATCAAAAGCAACGGATCACCATGTTTATGAATCCCGAGCAAGATCCCTTAAATGGGGGCTATCACTTAATTCAGTCGCGGATTGCGATCGGGGCGGGTCAGGTTTTTGGTCAAGGTTTAAATAAAGGTACCCAAACTCAATTAAATTTTATTCCAGAACAGCATACCGATTTCATTTTTGCGGCGATCGGTGAAGAGCTTGGGTTTATTGGCTCGATCGCCGTATTACTCACCTTCTTATTAATTTGCTATCGACTGTTAGTCATTGCTCAAAACGCAAAAGATGATTTCGGGTCCTTGATTGCGATCGGGGTGTTTTCGATGATCGTGTTTCAAACATTTGTCAATATTGGTATGACGATCGGATTGTCACCTGTGACGGGGATTCCGCTGCCGTACTTGAGCCATGGACGATCGGCATTGCTCATGAATTTCCTAGCCATTGGTCTGGTGGAATCGGTGGCAAACCATCGCCAACGTCTACGGTATTGATAATGTGATCTAGTACTCGCTGTTCAAATTTTTAAGTTAGGCCGATCGTATTCAAGCCTTACCCGTCGAACAACTCGAAACTTTAGCAGAAGATTTATTGGATTTTCAGGGTTTAAATGATTTGACAAATTGGTGGCCTTGCATAATTAAGGTATGAAAACGAGGATAACTACCATGAAATGCCCTGAGTGCAACAGTACTAATATCCGTAAAAATGGCATCAAACGAGGTAAGCAAAATCACATCTGCTACGATTGTCGTCGGCAGTTTGTAATTCATAATGAAAAACCTCCCGGCTACAGTGATGACATCAAGAAAGACTGTTTGAAAATGTATGTTAATGGTATGGGTTTTCGCGCTATTGAACGCGTAAAAGGCGTTCATCACACGACCGTGATCAATTGGGTTCGAGCCGTTGGAACACTCCTTCCTGATGCCTATGAACCAGACCAAATCCCTGAGGTCGGGGAATTGGATGAACTTGAAACATTTATTGGTCAAAAAAAACAAGATCTGGTTGTGGACTGCCGTTGACCACTTCAAAGCGGGAATTCTAGGGTGGGTTTTAGGCGACCATAGTGCAGAGACGTTCCGTCCTCTATGGGCCTTAGTTTCAACCTGGAACTCCTACTTCTATGTCACCGATGGCTGGCCCGTTTACCCTTGTTTCATTCCGGAAGGAGATCAAATAGTTAGTAAGACTTATATGACTCGGGTCGAAGGCGAGAATACAAGACTCCGGCACTATCTGGCCCGCTTACATCGAAAGACGTTGTGCTATTCCAAATCAGAGGAAATGCTGAGGCATTCGGTTAAATTGCTACTTCACTATCTCAAATTTTGGGATGTACCTATTCCCTAAACCCTCATACCGTAAATCTGCAACGCCGCCGATTCGATACGGCGATTTCCCTGTGAGCCTTTGATTTTGATGGCAACTTCCAATCCGTGCCGCCACACCTTCCGATGTCCATACTCATGGCTTACTTCGGTAGATTTGAGGTACACACTTGCCATTTGCCATAGTTGTTGAGCCTAACGCCTTTCTCCATCGGTAAACCATCGGATGTATTGACTTGCCTTTGCCCATTGCCATGCTGTTTTGGTTGCTTTAGTAAATAACTGCTGTGGTTTTGAGTCCTATCCTTGCCTCAATCCAATAGCGACTCCTACGTTCAATGAATGTCACTGTCCATCCTTTTGACTTTGAGGGTTTTGACTTTGAGGGGGGGGAATGTTCTCGCCTACGCGAGTGTAAACCTCATCTCCCTCGACTGTTATATCTCCTCCTGCTGGGGCATCTGGACTCCATTGCTGTGACTGGGGTGCCCATTTTTGCTCACATCTCATGATGCTGACATGGGATTTTTCTAGTACTCTCCCACTGGCTCTGATTCCTATCCCTTCACTCCTCATCTTCAGCGCTAAGAATACGACACTCGCTGGGGTGTTCTCAGCCTTGACATTGGCGTTCCTGTCCGTTCACTAAATCTCTTGCCGCATCCTTTACACAAATAATTCTGGATAGCTTTGCCATCTTGGTGGTGATGTCTGCCGTTTTTGATTGTCTTTTGGCTCTGGCAGTGGCGGCATTCCATAGCTTTCTCCTTGCCTCTGCCTCTATTTTCTCAGATTATTAGGCGATCGCTATTCCTGTGAGTCGTGATTTATGGGGCGATCGCATTATTTCTACGGAAAATTTTTGTAAAATCCTTCTCGACTCTCTATTTTGAGAATTTCGATAACTTCGCCATCCCAAAAAATTCCAATACGATAACTATACCTTAACAGGGAATAGACTTAATGTTTTTAAAAGACTGAAAGCGCAAAGTTAATAAGGAATCTAATTCTCGTTTGTGAGTAGTATGAGACATCTCAAGACAATTAGAGATAGCTAACTTAAACGAAGAAAAGT
>JAPLHZ010000252.1 GCA_026389365.1 Cyanobacteriota bacterium | reverse complement strand
TTGGTCCAAGCCGGAGGTCTGGTTTGTTTTTTAGGGGGCAACACTTCCGACAGAAGGGGTTCAAGACGTTCCCATTCTTTATCGGTTAGACTGCTGGAATAGGCCATAGGACTGGTGGATATGAGGGTTTTACGCTGCTTTAGGATACCCTAGAATGTCAAATAGGTTCTATAGGCTGAACGATAGTCGTTAATTAGGGAAAAAGTTCCGCTTTTGGGGGGGGACTTTCTTAAGTTGTTCTGTCGCTTGTTGCCAAAGTGACTGGGCCTTTTGGAGATTTTCAAGATTGGCTTGCAACCCAATATTTTTTTCAGGATTAGTTACGTCAAATGCACGTTGGGCAATTTTGTTCGCTAAAAGTAGTACTTGGAAAGCCTTTTCTTCAATGAGTATGGCCTTACTGATATTGGTTTCTTGCTCTTTAATCTTACTTAGAGATTTTTTTGCCGTCGTTGACACTGCTGTTTCAGCAGGAATTGCTTTTAACTGCTTAGTAACTTGTTTAATTTGTTCTTGAGCACGCTTCCACTTTACTAACGGATGGGGCTGAGTTTCTAGTAATTGATGATTATTAGTAATGACTTGATTCGCTTCAGAAAGCACGTCTGAACCACTATTTTCCTGGGAGAGTCGTTGGGTTAGAGCATTAAGCTGTTGGTCAATCTTTGTCAGTTTTGCTTCCGCTTCTTTCCCGGTTGAGCCAAAAACTGTAGACAGTTTAACTAGTTTTGCTTTGGTCGTGTTTAGACTTGTTTGAGATGTTTGGATGGCCTCGGAACTTTTCAAGGCTTCTTGGTTACTGGATTCAGTAATTGCCTGATCTGCCTGCGCCAAAATTTGACGATGCTGCCAAAAAGTAAGTCCTGTCTTCACTCCAAGGATGCTACCTGTACCAACCCCCAGAATTAAAGCCCCAACTCCCGCAATTTGAGCGATTCGTTTGAACGGTAATGCCTCAAGAGCATCCTTTGAAGTCTCAGCTAATGCCTGTGTTTTCTTCAAACTACGATCCATCAGCTTGCTGACCTGCTCCTGATTAACGAGCTTCTGCGCCAGATTCTGATTGTCCTGAACTTTAAGAAAGACCTCTTCGCTCCATTGCTGTTCGGGGGATCCGGGAGAACAAGCGAGAATCTTTAAAATGTCGATCGTCGAGCATTTCAGATCTCGCATTCCACGCTGGAGAATATCGATCGTTGAAACTTGATTTGGCAAGCTCTTTGCTTCCAGAAAAATTTTCAGTTCATTAGCATTTTGACTAATCTGAACCCGTATCCCTTGATCCTGAAAGGTCTGCATCATCAGTTGTTGGATTGCCGCTAAGTCCCCACTGTGAGCCTGTTGCAGTAGATCTCCGGATTTATTCACTTGTGTCATAGTAATTCCTTGGATATTTGTTTACTAATATTATTTAATGGCTTCTGAGTTCTTGGCGCACTTTGGCTTGTTATCAATTAACTCTGCGGCATCGGGCGCTGTCTTAGTTTTATCGTTTGACTCACAGCGAATTGCTTGTGTCGTAAATTCATTTGAACCTTCAGGCTTGAGAACAAATACGGTTCCTGTATAGCTTTTAAGACCATCGCGTCTTGCACTTCCTTTAGCAACCGCGACACTACCCTGAGTCTCGATTGAGTAACTATAGTTGCCAGTTTCGGGAGTAATACCAAGACCTAGGTCAGTCATTGAATCAGAAAATTTAATATGCTCCATAAAATATGCTTGCTGTGCCCGTATCAAACTACCGACATACGTTTTAGCTTCACTTTGCTTTGCCCTAGTAGCAGTATCTCCTGATACAACTGACTGCATCGTTGGTGTAGCTAGCACAGAAGCGATAACGAGACCAAGAATCACCAAAGTCGCAATGTAAGCCTCACGAGGTGGACGCTTCGATCGCATCAGCAATGCGGCCTGAAGCAAAACTGCTCCGCCAATTAAGAACACCCAACCCCACTGCAATTGAACACTTTGCATTGCGAGATCGGCCAAACCACGAAATGGATTTCCAGCCATTTCAGTTTCTAATTTGCTTTTTGCTTCTTGAATTCCATAGAGCCGCCCCAGAAAAGATAAAACAACTAATAAACCTGCATTAGTTGCTGTTGCCCATAACCAAATAAAATTTTGTTTAGCTAAAAATATGGCTGATGCAACTGCCAAAATCAACAGTAGGATCCC
Organism: Cyanobacteriota bacterium; assembly: GCA_026389365.1. Taxonomy (GTDB): domain Bacteria; phylum Cyanobacteriota; class Cyanobacteriia; order Leptolyngbyales; family Leptolyngbyaceae; genus JAAFJU01. The sequence continues at coordinate 512 of JAPLHZ010000252.1, read as the reverse complement.
CTCGTAACTTCCCTGCTGGAAAAAGGTGACGGAAAATACGCCAATACTGACGATTGGACTAAATAAGCCAATCACTAGGCAAATAATGCCCCCAAATCCCATCAACTGAATCAAGTCGAGCTTTAGTGTTTTTCCATTCTCTAGTTGTACTGCAACAGGATAAAATTTTTGAGTTTCTGAAACTGACTCAGATACATCAGGAACCCAATCGGAAGGGCGTTCCTGAAGAATATAGCGCTGGCTCCACGAGGCAAACAAATTACCCTGTTGCCGACCATAGACAACCGCCTCGTAAATCATCTGAGGTTGTAACTTTTGTAATCCACGAAATATGTATTCTGCTACATCTAAGTTCGGTACTTGCGGAGCATCAAGTATAGCTATAGCCAGTGAAGTTAGGACGCAGCAAGAGCAAGAACGGAGTCTATAGCATCATGAAGATTAGGTGAATCCCTTAGGAGTTTACGGATACGAGATTTCAGCCAAGCCCAACAGTTTTCAATACGGTTAAG
>JAPLHZ010000404.1 GCA_026389365.1 Cyanobacteriota bacterium | reverse complement strand
GCATAATTTCCGTGTGTCTAATCGTCAAGGAAAGGAGATTAAATGCCTAAAATCAGCCTAATCTAGAGAAGAAGTTGAATAGAGATGGATAAGAAAGAGAATAAATGAGAGAAATGTAGTTTGCACATCAATCATTTATTTAACATAATTAGTACTCACTATTTCCTTTAATGTCTATTGAATATTTCAAATCAAAGCCCGTCAACATTCCAAAGATTACAATTTTGTTAGACCCTGGGTGGAACGCTGCAAGATATTGGTAAAGAATTATGAAAGAACATTAGGAAATGCGATGACCAAAATGAACCTCTGCTTTGTTAGGCTAATGATAAAGCGGCTTTCAGCCTCTGATTAGGATGTCAAATGGGTTCTATATTATCGTGCCAATCGGTATGAACGACCAACAGTAAGCGAAACACTTTAGAATAGCCGATTGTCAACTCCCGAAGTTCGCCGATCGAATGCAATGGATCATCGATCGTAATCGCCTGCGGATCATCAAAAATAGTCCGAGCTTCTTCAAAAGAAATACCATGCTTACGCAGATTAGTCGTTGCCTTATTTGGATCCCATTCAACACCCATCCTATTCCTAATCCTCTTAATAACTTGTTTGAAGCATAGAACCTCTATACCATCGCTTCCACAATAAACTCAAGCTAGAACGGTCTCCACTCACTGTAACGCCCACAAAACACCAGTATTCAAATTTATACATTCCGGAATTCTGCCACTTAAACTTGTAGCCATTCCCACATGTCCTAGAGAGAATCTGCCCCATGTCTCATATCCGTCAAACCACGATCGCACTCATCACCACCATTAGCCTTAGCTTCAGCCTCGTCGGATGCATCGGAAGCAAAGTCAATCAAGCCAACTACGACAAAATTGAAACAGGCATAACGGGGCTAAAAATCGAAAAAGTCAAAGAAATCATGGGCGAACCGACCGAACAACAAAGCGGCGGAATTGGCCTAGGTGGCATTGGCATCAAAGGCAACACAATGACCTGGAAAGATGGCAACAGGTCAATTAGTATTATGTTTCTGAATGATCAAGCCATCAGCAAATCCCAGAATGGACTTTAATTAGGTATGGTGTAAAATCAGATAAAATCAAACCATTCATTCGCCCGATCGTCATGGCCCAAGACTTTGAAAAAACCAATCTTTCCTGGGAACTAAAACTCGCGCAACAACGGATTGGAGAATGGTTTGAACAACTCACCTCCGGCTGGAATCCGCCCTCCCTACCCAACAACACCCCCAAACCCGAAGTCCCACCGCAGACCTGGGAAACTCTGTACTGGCTAGTCATCTTCATAGGCATCAGTTACACCGTCTGGAAACTCTACCCCCTCGTCACTAAACTAATCAGCCAACAAACTACTCCAGCCCCCCAAAAACCGATCGCCCCACCAAACCCCACCACAGCCCAATGGCTCCAGCAAGCCAAGCAAGCCAAAGCCAACGGCAACTACAGCAAAGCCACCCGCGCACTCTACTTCGCAGCTCTCACAAGACTCAAAGATCGCGAATTTCTCGCCAATGACGACAGTATGACCAATGGCGAATACAGAAGCCAACTCCATCAACGCAAAAAGAGTCAGAAGAGCGATCGGGCTTACCAAACGTTAGCAAATGCCCACGAAGCTATCTATTACGATACAAACTACACCGCTGAGGCAAACAATACTGCCCCCCAAAGCTTAGTCCAACAGTACGAAGACTGCGATCGGGCCTACCGAGACATCGAGCAGGAGACCTCATAATGCAAAGCCTCAAACAAGCCCTCAATCCCAGACAATGGTGGACCTTTGCCCTCACCACGATCGCACTGATTCTATTCACCTTAATCAACGCACCCAGCAGCCCTCAAAGCATCGGGTCAAGTTATAGCAAAACTCCAGAAGGCTATGGCGCTTGGTATGAATATATGGAAAAAAAAGGTACAACGATCGATCGATTGCGGAAACCAAACAATGCTGAATTCTTCAATGCAAATAGTAAGAATACAACCTTTATTCAAATCGCCATAGATAATAAGAGTTTTACTGGACAACCAATTGATACAAATTGGATTGAAAAAGGCAATCGCTGGATCATCATCGGCGCAGGTTACAGTAGTAGTAAAAAAGTACAACCCACAAAAGCCAGCTTTACAAGTCAACCCAATACAATTGTTGGACCCATCAAAATTGACACCACAAGGCGATTCGTCAAAACCAAACCCATCGAAAATGCTGACACCTTACTCGATCGGCAAGAACAACCTTTAATTCAAGATGACTATGGCACATTAGTCATGAAAAACACACTAGGCAAAGGTGAATTGATTTATATTGTTCCTCAATTCATTGCAGCCAATGCCTATCAATCAAATCCTGGAAACTTTAAATATCTCAGTACATTAGCCAAAAACGATCGGATTTGGATTGATGAATATCTGCATGGCTACCGCGACATTGAAACCGCAAAACAAGAAAGCAAAGGCAGCCTATTTGAATTTCTAGCCCAAACACCCATCATCATTCTATTCACCCAATTTCTAATTGGAATCAGCGTCCTAATTTATGGCAAAAATCGGCGCTTTGGCCAAGTTAAAACCGTCGAACCACCGCCCATCAACAATAGCCTCGCCTACATTCGAGCCATGGCCGGAATTTTACAAAAAGCAAACAGTACCGATTTTGTCACCGAAACCCTAAGCAAAGCCGAAATCACTAAACTCCAACGCAATCTAGGTCTGGGCACCGCACCGCCCCCCCCCGCAACCATCATCAAACTCTGGACCGAAAAAACAGGCCGATCGCCGGGAGAACTAGAACAAATTTTCCACGGCTTACATAGACAACAGAAACTCAGTGAAGCAGAATTAACCAAATGGCTTGCCCTATTTCAAAACATCGCCGTACAAAAACCAAAGTAATCCACACGCAGGGCTGTTTCATTCTAAATTTCGACATTTTGTGCGTCTACGAGAACGCGCCGTTCCAGGCATCAGAGATTTTCGTCTTCGATGGCTGAAACCACCTAAACTCGTCACCTAAATCTAGAATGAAATGACCCTGAATCCACACGCAACAATCCCTGAAACAATCCTCCAATTTAAAATTCTAAATTCATAACTCTAAACACACCATGTCAGAACTCACCCAAACCTTCAACAATCTCCGCACCACCCTCAGTAAAGTCGTCGTCGGCCAAGAGACCTTAATTGAACAACTGCTGATTGCATTATTGTCCGGCGGCCATGTCATTCTCGAAGGCGTTCCCGGCACTGGCAAAACCCTAGTCGCACGAGTACTCGCCAACCTAATTCAAGCCGATTTTAAACGCATTCAACTCACCCCCGACGTATTACCCTCTGATATTTTGGGCGTGAATATTTTTGATTTACAATCTCAATCATTCAAACTCAAACAAGGCCCAGTCTTCACCGAAATCTTACTCGCCGACGAAATCAACCGAACCCCACCCAAAACCCAAGCCGCACTGCTCGAAGCCATGGAAGAACAGCAAGTCACTTTGGACGGTGAAACATTGCCACTTTCTGATTTATTTTGGGTAATTGCCACTCAGAACTCTTTAGAATTTGAAGGCACCTATCCACTCCCTGAAGCCCAACTCGATCGGTTTCTATTCAAACTCATTGTGGGGTATCCAGACAAAGCCGCCGAAAAGCAAATGCTTCTGAATAGTCAAGCCGGATTCAGCGCCAAACGATTAGATTTAACTCGGCTCAAACCGATCGCCACCATTAACAATATTTTAGAGGCACGTAAAGCCATTCGCAAAATCGACATTCAAGATAATGTCATGGACTACCTACTCGCGATCGTTCATAAATCTCGCCAACATACTGACCTATCCCTTGGCGCATCTCCCCGATCGGCGGTGTCATGGTTGCAGGCCAGCAAAGCAAACGCATGGTTAAACGAGCGAACCTTCGTCACCCCAGACGATATTAAAACAGTGGCCGTCCCCTTGTTGCGCCATCGCCTGATGCTCCGTCCAGAAGCACAATTAGATGGACTATCCATGGATGAAGTGATTAGAGGTTTACTCACTCAGGTAACCGTGCCGCGTTAACAAATTATTTCAATCATCAAGTTAGCCGATCGCTTTCAATGGTGCCGTAGTCGAGTTTAATCAGTCGATCGCCCACCTTGAAATACCGATCGTCATGACTAATTACAATCACCGTTTTTCCCCGTTGTTTGAGTTCTTGCAAAATGGTGTGATAAAACAAATCGCGGAATACCGGATCTTGATCCGAAGCCCATTCATCAAAAACATATACCGATCGATCTTCAAGATAAGCATTCAATAATGCCAAGCGCTTACGTTGACCCGTTGACAGTGCCGTGGTCGAAAGCATCCCATCTTGAATCTGAACTTTGTGAGCGATCTGGAGTTTTTCCAAGTAGATTTGCGCTTGTTTTTTGGTGTGTTCTGTTTCCAAAACCCGATCGAACAAATAAAAGTCTGCAAATATCGCACTAAAATTTTCTCGATAATTCGATAAATTTTCGTCAGTTATTGTTTGATTATCCCAAGCCAACCGCCCGTTCTCTGGCGGATACAACCCCATTAAAGTTTTTACCAATGTAGATTTTCCGCTACCATTTCCACCCACAATAAATAGTAATTGACCTGCCGGAATTTCGAGATGCGGAATTGTTAATGTGAATGGAGTATAGCTATAGCCAGTGAAGTTAGGACGCAGCAAGAGCAAGAACGGAGTCTATAGCATCATGAAGATTAGGTGAATCCCTTAGGAGTTTACGGATACGAGATTTCAGCCAAGCCCAACAGTTTTCAATACGGTTAAGG
>JAPLHZ010000040.1 GCA_026389365.1 Cyanobacteriota bacterium | reverse complement strand
CACTGTGGTCAGTGCGTCCGTTAGAATATTCTGTAGGCTATCCATTGCACAGTCTCTGTTTTTTGTATGACTGTACTTTAAGCTTTGGATAGCTTTCTTCGCCACTACCTACGTTAAAAACTGTCCGGACTGTTGTTAACGTGAGTTCGGGTTAAGGAAAGAGGGAAAAAGGGGTTAGAGATCGCACTCAAAGAACGCCCTGATTTAGTTTTGTGTGATATTTCGATGCCAGGATTAGATGGATTTGGGGTACTGCAAGAGTTACGGGGAAATCCCGATACGGGAGCGATGCCGTTTGTGTTTTTAACGGCCCGAACGACAAAAGTCGAGTTCCGTCGAGGTATGGAGCTTGGGGCTGACGACTATTTGTTTAAGCCCTTTACAATCGATGAATTGCTGAGCGCGATCGCTGCGAGACTCACGAAACAAGCGGCTCTGATTCAACAACTCAGGACTCCAACAACAAAGCAGCCGACGATCGCGGCCCATGATGGTCTCCTGAACTATTTTTATCAAGAATTACGTAATCCACTTTCGACCTTGAATCTAATTTTATATTGGTTACAACAAGGAAGTCCTGAAGCGATGGCAGAGCTTTCTAGTCAACAAGACTATGCCCGAGAGGTTTCGGTCCTTCAACAGGTTGACAAAATGCATGATCAGATTAGTCCTGAAGTGGTCAAGTTACTGAAAGCCTGCCAACTCGATCGACTAATACTCGCGGATGACAGCATTGTAATTAAGTAGATCACACTCGAATTTGTTGAACCCAAACCACAAATTGATTAACCAATGGCGTGAGAATGGTTTTGTATTGAGCGGCAAAAATTCCGCTTAATAGACCTAATAAATGCGCGCCCCAAGAAATCTGATCGTCTTCTCCAGGTACAGTGCCCCAAAAGGTTTGACCCGCATTCCAGAGGACTCGGTTAGCAGTAGAGGTAGTGGTGTTTTTATCCCAGTCGCTACCATGATAAAAAAGACGGTTTCCGAAAAAAAAGTAAAGACCAGCCACGCCAAGATCACCCCACTCAGCAGGTCTTTTTCAATGGCAGCACTGGCGACGATAAAACCTAAATATCCAAAAATAATGCCGCTGGCTCCGCAGCCACGACCCTTGCCAATTAACCAAATGCCCAGTCCACTGAGAATCGCCGTTACGATCGTCACCATCACAAGTTGAGTCGGATCACGTAAAACGATAATCCCCCCAAAGAGCAAGAAATAGAGAGTATTAACAGTCAAGTGATCCCAATCGCCATGGAAAAGCCCACTGAGGAAGGGATAATAAAATAGTCCTAGTAAGGTTCTAGGTTTTTGAATCACGGCGTTAAGGAAAGCATGGTTCAAAAGACCTATGTCTACGATCGCAATTCCCCACAACAGGGCAATAAGCTCCAATAGGATCTTGGCTTGGGAGAACCAGATGCCAAAAGGTGCTTCCATAAATCCCATGGTCACTCCTAAAACTCAGCTTCAGATTAGACTCTAAAAATTAATTCAGATTAAGGTTAACCTAGCCTCGAATTAATTGAACCTAAAATTTTAGAATTACGCGTCAGGGCAGACTTTGGGTACAGACTTTAGCTAGGCTCCGTAGCGGCTTCGATGAATAAGCTGGGATGGGCTGATGTCAGAAACCAAATCTCGGAAGGCTTGACGCTCAGCTTCATCGGCATCCCGATCGACCGGAATTGAGGCATCGGCGACCACTTCTTCCATGACCCAAATGGGACAATTCGATCGCAATGCTAGGGCAATAGCGTCGCTGGGTCTGGCATCAACTTCTCGAACGTTATCGCCTTGACGCACCATTAAAAGGGCATAAAAGGTATTATCTTTAAGGGAATGGATAATCACCTTTTCTAGCTCCATGCCCCATGCGTCCAGCATATTAACCAATAGGTCATGGGTGTTGGGTCGGGGCGAAACATGCTGTTGCAGGACGCTCCCGATCGCTTTTGCTTGATCTTCGCCAATGTAAATCGGTAGAGCACGCCGCCCGGTGGAGTCTTTAAGTAGAACGATCGGACTGCGGGTGGCCGCATCCATTGCAATTCCCGTAACGCGCATCTCAATCATGGGGGTTGCCTGAAGAATACTCATTCCCAACGAAGGGCATCGGATAAAAGAATTTGTTAGAAAAAAATATCGAATGACCTATGGCTCCATTGTCGGGGAGCTATTTGAAATATGCAACAGAACTCCGTAACATTGCTGAGTAGTTTCAGCGATTCAGTATGAATAAGATAACAAAAATGAGAATACTTCCTCGATATCAATTTTAGGGAGTCTAGTTGGGCCAACTCAGCACCGTGAGGACGCGATAAAGTAAGGGGGTTGTCGGATGATTGATCGCACAAGTACGATTTGGGGAGAAGGGCAGGATGTTTACGGGATTAGTGCAGGCGATCGGGACGTTGCAGGTGTTGGATTCGGAGCATGTGGAAATTGGCGGACTGCCTAGCCATAGTCCTGTGCTGAAGGGGTTAGAAATTGGGGATAGTGTGGCGGTGGATGGGGTTTGTTTGACGGTGGAGAGGATTTATCCGATGGGGTTTGTGGCGGGCATTTCACCGGAGACCTTAAATCTGACCACCTTGGGATATGCGCGAGGCGGCATGGTGAATTTGGAAACGTCACTGCGGGTAGGCGGTAAGCTGGGCGGGCATTTTGTCACGGGCCATGTGGATGGATTGGGAGAGATGGAGTCGGCGGTCGAGTCGGCAACGTCTTGGGAAATGACCTTTCGGACCGGGGATCCTAATGTATCTAACTATGTGCTTCGTAAGGGAAGTGTAGCGATTAATGGAATTAGTTTGACGATCGCGGACTGTGATGCGGCGGGGAGTTGGTTTAAGGTTGCGGTGATTCCCCATACCTATGAAATGACAAATTTGAGCCATCTTCAGTCCGGTTCTAGGGTGAATTTGGAGGGTGATATTTTAGGGAAGTATGTAGAAAAGTTTTTACTTTCACCGAAGTCTTCAGGATCTCCAGGAATTTCTTCAGGGATCACGAGCGATTTTTTGATGGAGCATGGGTATGGTTAGGGACTGGATGTGTGGTTCAGGATGATTTGGACGATCGCATCTAGGGCTTCAACGTGGAGATTGTGGCCGATGTTGGGAATGGCGTGAAGTTGGGCTGTTGGGCAAAGCTGGTGCATTTTTTGATTGATGGTACAAAATTTTGGATCTGCGGTGCCGACAATGAGATGAAGGGGAATTTTGGCTTGGGCAAGTTCGGACCAGAGTGACGGCTGTGATCCGGTGCCCATGTTCAGGAGCGATCGGGCTAGTTCCTTAGGATTGTTTTGGTGACGGCGATCGAGGAGTTGGGAGAAACTGGGATGAGTTTTAAGGCTCTTGAATAGGTCGGCTTGATACCACTTTTGGAGAAATTCTGGGAAATCAGTTTGGATAGATTGCGCGAGTCTTTTATCGTGTTGACGACGCTCGGACTGTTCCACAGCGCTGGCCAGTCCGGGGGATGTGGACTCAAGAAAAGCAGCGGAAAAACGATCGGGCCAACGAAGCGCTAAGTACAAGGCCAGTCGTCCGCCCATGGAATACCCGTAGAGAATAGGGCGATCGATCTTGGCATGATCGAGCATATCCAGTATTGCTTCGGCGGATCCTTGCAGGGTATAGGTGCTATCGGGAAGGCCCAAGCTTTTACCGTGGCCGGGAAGATCTACTAAGAGACAGTTGCATTGATGGAGGTTAGTCCTAAGCGGGATGAAATCTTGGTGACTGCCCAAGAATCCATGGAAAAAAACCAGGGTTGGGCGATCGTGTCCCAACCCTAGCGCGATCGTTTTGCTCGATAACCCGATCGATAACACGTTATGGAATCGTCACAGGAATCAACGCATTTTCAGGGAAATACTGTCGATAACGGCCACCATCAGACAGCACGGCCACCACTCGAAGCTGGGAATCCGGTTCCATCTGTAAATCGGCCCAAGGAATGCTGACTTCCAGACAGGTATCTAAGGCGACGGACGATCGGCTGGCCCGAGAATGCCAACGCCAATGTTCACCTGCTTCTTGGAACCACACCGTTTTAGTTAGCAAATTAATGCCGAGATGATGACGGAAGTGGTAGTTCAACGGTGCTTCGTCCGGTAAATCCACCAGCGGCAAAGGACTGTTGAAGGTGGAGTGATTTTCGTAGTACCAGAGCAAATTAAGTTCTGGCGGACAATCTACCCCCGGTTTGATTCCAGCTTGGAAGTCTAGGCGGAGGTACAGATTTTGGTGATCGTAGCCATACCAAAGCCGTTGGACTGCGCTACTTTGGTGCATAGTTCCCCGTGCGCCGCCCACTTCAAAACGTCCAGCCCGATCCCAGTCCTGTTCGTCGCCGCGCCCATCGATCATGGGATGAATAAAGCCTTCGGGGGCACGATCGCCCTTGGCCGCATGGATTTCCACCGGGCGGCGGATGTCATCAGGGATAGGTTCATTAAGCAACTGGTAGACAGCGATTAAATGTTCACGGAAGAGTTGGTCAAAAATCGCATCGTGATTCGATGAATGGCCTTCACCAAACCACCAGAACCAGTCCGAGCCTTCCGCTGCATCCATTGCTTCCCAGACTGCGGGATTGGAGTCCTCGGTGGCTTCGGGGTGACGAGCGAGGGTATCACGGGCGGCGGTGAGCATGTCCCAAGCGCGGTTTTTTGCCGGGTCGCCAATCCAGGTGGTGAAACTACCATCAACCCAGGAACCGCTGTGGAGTTTCTCACAGGGAATTTCGGCAGTTACGGGGAATTCATCCAAATATTCGGAGACAGTGACAAGTTTGATGTGGGGTGCGTCGTTGAGAATTCCATACAAGGTCGTCAGGAATGGGATGCCGTCTTGAGGGTAGAATTCCCAACAATTTTCGCCATCAAGGGCGATCGTGACTAAATGTGGCTCGTCGGAATTTTGGAGTTTACGGGCGATCGCTTCCAAATGACCGACTAAATCGGTAGCTGCTTTTTGGGCATCCATACCGCTATAGGTGAAGCCAATCAGGTCAGACAGACGATGATCTCGGAATACGATCGCGAGGTCGCCGTTTTCGGTCGCAAGACGGTACGGACGATAGAGCTTGTCGGGGTCGTGGACGGTGCCGCGTTCGTCCCGGTGGAAGAAGTGCTTGAGAGTCCAACCTAGAACCGCTTCATCGGAACAAATCCACCGAATTCCTTCCTTGGCGATGTAGGGCAGGACTTCCGGGCTGACGGATTGCTCCGAGGGCCAGAGTCCGCGCAAGGGGGTGCCAAAGCGATCTTCATACATTTCGCGGGCTTTGCGGAGGTGACGGCTGATGTCGTCGGGGTAACGGAAGCGTTGTTTAGGGAGGCCCATTTGAGGGACCGCAACACGACCAGAATCGGTATCCGCCAAGAGTGGCATGATCGGGTGAGTGTAGGGCGTAGTGGTGACTTCGAGTTGGCCACTTTCCTGCATAGCCCGGTGTTTGGGGATGATTTGGCTGAGGATTTCGCGATGTTTGGCGATGATCCGTTGCCGATCGCTCAGAGTAAAATCTTGCCCTTTGTCGAGCCAATCGCGAATTTCGGGGTCATCCCAGAATAAGGGATCAATCCAAGTAAGGTTATGCCAAGTGAGTAAATCGCCGTAATCCCGATCGACCCAATTTTCAAAACACCAACGACGACCATTGGTTTGGCGTTGGTTGTAGAGTTCGCTGTAACGGGGATGAGGATCAATCATCGTGCGGTGATTGGCATCAAAGAAATGCTCGATGATGAACTCTTTGGTTTCAGGAAGCAGTTGATCTAAGGGCGTAAGCGTTGCCTTGAGATAGGGATCCAGTGCTTTGCCTTCCGCATAATCCTCGATTTGCATCATCAGTGATGGTACGAGATTAACGGTTTGATGGAGATTTGGGTATTTTTCGAGAAGAAGAATTAGATCCAAATAGTCCTTTGTGCCATGTAATCGGACCCACGGCAAGCGATATTCACCGTCAGCCACACGACTTTTGTAGAGGGGTTGGTGTTGGTGCCAGATGAATGCGACGTGGAGAGGATGAGTCATGGATTCAAAAAAATGAGTGGACAAGAACAATCGTGCTTTTGGGTATTATGGGAAATTTTGAGGCCCGAATGGTGAATTCTTAAGGGTGAATTTCGTATTGGAGGAGCGATCAATCGGGGATCGCACAAAAATTCTTAGGGGATCAAATAATCCATCGATCGGATTACACCCTAAACAATCGCCGACCGCTCTGAACCACCAACGGCACCGCAACAACAATCATCAAACCTGCGATCGCCAACCCCACCGCACAATCCGCCCACATCCAATGCATCACCGCGACTGCGATCGCTGCCACAACCACCCCCAACGAACCTAAAAAATCCCCAACAACGTGTAAAAAAGCGCCCTTAATATTGAGATCTTGCTGCGAACCTGAATGTAAAAGTGAAATATTAACGCCATTGACGAATAAACCAACGATCGCGGTCAACAGCATCGGCAGCGCCTCTACCGAATCCCCTTCATGATGCCAATGCAACACCGCCTCCAACGCAACCCAAACCGCCGTGCCAATTAGTCCCAGACTATTAATAAAAGCCGCCCAAGTCTCAGAATCCGGCTCAGAGTCCGCCAAAGATAAAGTATGGGTGCCAATCCATCCCGATTTCAACGCCGGACGCGCCTTAACCGTGGCCCACAACGCCAACGCCAGCGCGGCGCTATCGGCAACCAAGTGTCCAGCCTCCGCAACTAACGCCACACTATGACTACGCCAACCGACCAACGCCTCGATCGCAGCAAACCCTAAAACGAGGACGATCGCCCAACTGAGTTGACGTTGTTTGTGTTGAGGTTGAAAACTGAGGAGACTAAGCTGCGAGGAAAAATGTTGCATCGTAAATCAGAACAGCTCTAAAGGCCTTTTTCTACTAAACCTAGATTTAAGCTTAAAAGTTCCCCGACAACGCGCTAATTGTCCAAAACTACCATTTTTTATAGGGAAGAAATTTACCGTTCATTGTCACTTTAACCCGATCGCCCTTGGTATCTTCGATTTTTTCAATATCCAAGGTGAAATCGATCGCACTCATAATCCCATCCCCAAATTTTTCTTGGACCACCTCCTTCATTGGGAAACCATACACCTGCATAATTTCGTAAAAGCGATAAATGAAGGGATCCGTCGGGACCACTGGCCCTAAACCCTTCACCGGATAAGCCACCAACTGAGACTTAACCACAGGCGGTAAATCTAACGCTTCCAACAGCTTCTCCGCCTGCTCAGGGGACGCACTCGCCTGCTGATAAAACAACGCCGCCACCCAAACTTCGTTCTGACCTAACAGGGTGCCTAACTGCTCAAAGCTCAATCCCTTTTCTTGTTTAGCAGACAATAACAGTTCCGTTAATTCAGACAACATCGCGCCCATGCCCCATCACTATAATTTCATCTAGTTGTAGGAGAATAGGCACGATCGTACCGTTACAACGGCTACAAAAAGAGGGTGAACCTAACCATATCTAGACTGCGGTCACATCATTTTTAGTTTCTTCCGCAGGCGCTACCTCGACAGGTGCTGCTGCTGCCGCTCTAGCTGCCTTGTCTTGTTCCCGTTGGTCGCGTTTTTTACGATCGGCTGCCAGAATATCCGCCATCACAATTTGTGCCGCTGCCATCTTCTCCAGATTGCTGCGATAGAGTTCCAAATCCTTCTGAACCTTATCCACCGACAAATTCAACGTCTCAGCAAGCGTTTTCAGCGCGGTATTAAGACCCTCTTTATCCTTCAGTTTTTCTGCATCTAGCTTCTCTAAAATCGCATAAACCCCGATGGCAAACACACGACTGTACTTAAATTTCGCGTTCCCCGAAACCTGAGCCATGGCCGTCGCAAGCGTTCCAGTCGCATCGCCGTTCATCAAGCTGTCCCACGTCAGCCCGTCTAGCGTCCCCAGTAAATCCGCTGCATCCTTGCGAAAGTCCGCTGCCTCACATTCCACGGACTTACAAAGCGCATTGAAAATCGATTCCCGATCGGCATCAGGACGATAGCCCGTCATCAACCGATCGTAGGCCGACACCAACCCCAACGCATAAATCGGACTGTAGGCGTAATCCGTGTTGACCATCAGCAAATGCATCTCCGACATCAACTCATCCACCACGCGGCGATAAATTGAATTAATGGGACGCGTATGAAGCGTATAGAAGGTGCGCTTTGAGTCGGAAACGGTGCGAGTATTGGTCACGGGTGAGGCTCTTAATGAGTTTGCTACATTTTTCTTAATAGTACCTCATTTGTCGAACCCAACTCATGGCCATGATCCCGACTTGACACTTCGATCGCCATAATTCAGAACGTTTTTAACGCGTCAATCTGAACGGTCAACTTGATTGACTAACATGGCCTAACTCAGATGAGCCGTACACTCCAAAATCATTCGTTGATTTTCCACAGAATAGGGCTGAATTTCCAAAGCCTGACGAAAGGCTTGACTGGCTTGACGATATTCAGACAATTTAAGATGGCACAATCCCATGCCATGAAGCGCCCCAAAATGGAATGGATTGAGCACTAAAGCTCGTTGACAGTCAGCGATCGCTTTTCGGTAATGGTTCTGAATAAAATAAACCACCGCTCGACGATTCCAAGCTTCGGCAAAGTCTGGCATCGAGCGAATCACCTGAGACAGCACCGATTCGGCCTCATCCAATTCGCCCATATTTTGTAAAAGCTGCGATCGTTGCAAAATTTGCAATCCCATCGTCCCTTTTTGACCAAACCAGCGTTGCCAGAGTTCCTGAGTTGCACTATCTCTAGTGTACAAGTCGTCACTCTTCAGATTTTGTAATAGTAAATTGAGAGGAAGGGTATCCATGGGGCGGAGCTGAAGAGATTATGACTACATTCTAGAAAATTTATGATGATTTATGGAGGGTACTGATGCAAAAAATTGGAAGCTTGACTGCATTTTTCTAAGGAAATCTATCAAAAAAGTTATGAAACCCTAAGAATAGACAATCAATTCCTGGAGACCCTAAGATTAAGCCGATCGGTGTTGATTATTTTTATGATGATAATTACATAAGTTTTATCTATAGGTGAGTCGCTTTTAGCACTCGTATCGCCCGATCGGATGATCTGATCATCCAGTTGACTGATCATCATCTGTGACAAATAACGGAATTTGTCGGAATTTGCCCCTGCGCCAAGGTAGGTATCAACATCAAGCGGAGCTGCTACCCTTTGACTAGGTTCTTCATCTAGAGAATTTGGGATTTACTAAGTTAGCTTCGCTGGGTGTCAGTTAATCTAGTGAATAAAAATGAAGGATAAATTTATGGGTGCGGTTAATTCCTTGGGAGAACATTATGTAGAACCGGAAGAGGACAACTTAAAAAAACCATTAGGTCCAACTCGCGGAGGTCAACAGACCATGGAACTGAACTCGGAACAAGCTAAAAAAGATTTCTTGAATCTGCTGATGCCACCGGACCAAGTTAACTTGAAGTTCGATACCACTGGCGATGAGGGCACTGAGAACTTCACTGAGGACTTCACTGGGGACTGGAAAGTGGATGCGATCGACGTGAGTAAAGCAAAAATCCCCTATCCACTCTCGCCCGCTGATGCAGACCAATGGTTTTCAGATGGGTCTATGAATGTGTTGCTGGATGGCTTGACGGACGCTGAATTGACAGACCGATCGGACCAATTCTTTACCGCCATGGAACAACTCTGGGCAGATGACTTAGCCACGGTGCTGATGCGCAAATTTGTAACCGTCCCCCAAGGCGTGATTGCCGCGATCGCCTCCCAAGCCGAGAAAATGTCAGCCGCCTCGGGGGAACTGGCCGATAAGCTGATTGCTTGCGTCCAAGAAACTCTGCCGATGTGGGCTGAAGATGACTTGCGCATGTTTTCTCGTCCGTTGGCCCATGCCATGCGGGGGGAAGTCGCGAGTGAGCCGTCTAGTAAAGATTGGGCTGGTCTCTCTGAAATAGAGCAGGCTAAGTTGACGCTAGCGATCGCAAAGTATGCCCTGGAGCATGTTGAAGCTTAAGTAGATTTTGTTAAAGCAGAATTTTATGAGGCCCGAATGATGATGCATCATTTTTGGAGATCGCTACGCTTATTTTTGCCGGGTTCAATAGTGCTGGTATTAATGGCTTGTGTACAGGGGCATCCTCCAAAGGCTGAGATTGTCCCCAAGTCTTCATTAATAAAATCGTCACCTAGATCTACTGAGCAATCTAAAACGATCGCAAAACCGTCCGAACTTGCTATTGGCCCGACGATCGCTCCAGCTAAGCTGAATACAAAACCGCTCAGCACAAAACCGCTAAGTACAAAATTGCTGGATACCAATTTCATGATATTTGGTGGCGGGGGTGCGCCGTCCTACAATGAGATTGCGATCGAGAAGAATATTTTTTACTTCCAACGAACATTAAAGGCGTTGAGTCCAAACGGAAACTGGAATAATCGCACCCACATTTGGTTTGCCAATGGCAATGATGGCCGCAAAACGGTGCGATATATAGATGGCGATCGTGAACGTTTCAAGGCACCCACGGTTACCCCCCTAATTGGTAGCGCCACCCGCAGCAATTTAAATCTAGCGCTGAAGACCGAAGCTGAAAGCACTTCACCGCTGTTTTTCTATTTCACAGGCCACGGATCCCATAATCTTCAAGACGAACATAATAATTCCATGATTTTATGGGATGAGCAGTCGATGCCCGTGCGTCAATTCACCACCCAGTTAGACGCAATGCCTACGACAAAGCCCTTTGTGGCGGTGATGGTGCAATGTTATTCAGGGTCTTTTGCCAATTTAATTTATCAAGGTGGAACCCCCCAACGAGGCATTGCTATGCACGATCGTTGTGGCTTTTTTGCGACGGTCAAATCATTGCCATCCGTCGGCTGTACCCCTGAGGTAAACGAAGCGGATTACCAAGATTATAGTTCTAGCTTTTTTGCGGGCTTGAGCGGTGTTAATCGAGTTGGGAAGAAGGTTTCATCGGCTGATTATGATGAAGATGGGCGGATTTCATTCCGCGAAGCTCATGCGTTCGCGAAGATCGATGAACAAGCCCAGGATTTGCCTGTATCAACTCTAGAAGTGTGGCTACAAGAGCGATTGAATGAGGCAGATCGCAAATCTATTCTATCCATACCAACTGCCGAGATTATCAAACAAGGTCGTCCGGAGCAAGTCATGGTGGTCCGATCGTTGTCCCGATCTTTAGGCTATGACCAACAAAAATCCGATCGCGCTAATCGATCGGCACTCAAGTCAAATTCCTCCCTAGATTCGTCGCTGAAACAGACTTATTCCGAGCGCATCACGATGGAACTTTTAAATATTATGGCAGAGAAAAAAGTGAAGCAGAGTGGCAAGGCTAACTGGATTGCGATATTGGAGAAATTGTTGAACTGTGAAGGCCGATCGCTCTGACCGCTTTGAGCTAGTTTTGGGCGGATGGGCATTGATGTTAGCAAGAGCCAAAATGTGAGAAAATTTTAAGCGATATGCAGTCCTTCCCCACGATGGAACCCCTCCCTATGAAATTTCAGTTCAATCTCAGCGCATTCAACCTCGGTGCAGAAGGTTTGAAATTAACAGGTTTGAAATTAAAAACGCTGCTAGTTGGACTTTTTGCTGTGTTGAGTTTGACGCTTCAAGGGTGTTCGGCGGGCGTATTGGGCGGGTTGAATGGGTACACCGATAGTCTGGATGGTTACAAGTTTTTGTATCCGACGGGCTGGACTCAAGTGAAAAATCTGAGTGAGACCAGCGGCTTAGATATTCTGTTCCACGACATTATTGAGCAGACTGAAAATATTAGTGTGGTGATCAATCCGACCCCCGGAAAGCGCACTCTGACGGAATTAGGATCACCGACTGAAGTGGGCTATCAGTTGGGGAAAAGTGCGATCGCGCCGGAAGGATCTGGGCGGGTTGCTGAATTGGTGAATGCAGAAGCGGGACAAGTGGGCGATCGGATTTATTACCTACTGGAATATTTAGTCAAGCTGAACAATGGCGTACAACGTCACAATATTTCGAGCGCTGTGGTTTACCGTGGCAATCTTTATACCCTGAATGCATCTACGCCTGAAGTGCGCTGGGAAAAAATGAAGGATATTCTAGTGCAATCGGTCAAATCATTTACGGTTGATGGTTAGTTAATGCCGAAATCATTTGTGTTAGCCTCAGCATCTCCGGCGCGGCGACGGTTGTTGCAGTTGGCAGGGATTGAACCCTTTGCGTTTCCTAGCGCGTTTGACGAAGATTCGGTGGTGGCGACGAATCCGGCGGAATTGGTTGAGAAATTAGCGGTCAGTAAGCTCCAAGCAAGTTTAGACAAACTATGGCAGCAGAAGGGCAGTGCGCCGGGTGGCTTTTTTTCACCATCTCCCGGATTGATTTTGGGCTGCGATTCGGTGTTGTCAATCAATGGTGAGATTTATGGCAAACCGGACTCGGCGCAGGATGCGATCGATCGGTGGAAAACTATGCGCGGTCAAGTGGGTGAATTATTTACGGGCCATGCGTTGTCCGATGGATTTACCCAAGATGGAAAACTGTCACCTCAAAAAATAATCGTACGTCATCGCGTAACACGGGTGTTTTTTGCTCAGGTTAGCGATCGGGAGATTGTGGATTATGTCGCGACAGGGGAACCGATGAATTGTGCGGGATGTTTTGCCATTGAAGGGCGCGGTAGTGTATTTATCGATCGGATTGAAGGCTGTCATACCAATGTGATCGGATTGTGTATGCCGTTATTACGAGAAATGATGGGCGAGGTTGGTTACTCGGTGACGGAGTTTTGGCGTAAATAACGTCAGTTTTGGATCAGGTCGTTTAAACTCAGGAAGAGAACGTTTTGTCAATCTTTCAGTTAAAGATTTTGTATACTTTTCGCAGCCACGATCGCCCACACATCCACCAACCCCAGAAAGATCGTCAATACAAATAAAATAAAATACATCCAAGGCTGCGACAAAGGCTTCACATCGCTTGTATCAATTTGGGTTCGTTCTTGAACTACTTTGACCAATCGTGCAAATCCTGCGATGCGCATCGGCAACAAATACCCTTTTTCATCATCGCTAACAAAGTAATAGACCAATCCGCCTTGGCCTGTACTTCGAGCTTTTAAATCTCGCACCTTCGACCACTCCAGTTGCCAGCCGCGCCGAAAGGGAAACCATTTAGGATAGGTGACTTGAATTTGGGTTGCATCGACGAGTACCCGTTCCGAGAGCGCACCGTATAAGCCAATGAACCCGATCGCGATCGCAACCCATAACCATTCACTAGATACTTCAGACTTTGTTGCAGTGGCCAAATAGGGTAATGGCACCGTCAATGCCAAATACAAACTCAATAATGTAATCCGAACGATCGGGGACAAATTAAATCGAGTAATTTCTTCATTCTTCAATGCACCATTCACGATTAGCCTTCTCCGATAAAATCTAATGTTCCTGTACTGCCATCTAATCGAACCATAACCCCCACAGGCAATGCGGCATTCTCGCCCTCATGACCAAAGGGTAAATCTGCCACGATCGGAATCCCCAAATCCTCAAGCCGATCGCGCAACATCTCCTCAACCGTCAAACTCGGATAGCCCTCTGGAGCCTCGCAGGAACTGAACCGTCCAAGGGCAATCCCTCTGACCTTATCCAGCGCCCCAGTCATGCGCCAATGAGTCAGCATCCGATCGAGCCGATAGGGAGCCTCGCCCACATCTTCAAGAGCCAAAATTATGCCGTCGAGATCGGGTTGATAGGGCGTATTTAACAAATGAGTTGCAACCGTGAGATTGGCGGGAAGCAGTAATCCTGTTGCAGGGCCAGCCGTAGATCCAGTGTCCCAACCTGTGCCCTGAAGGGAATCGATTTCGTGGTTTTCGAGCCAGTTGAATAGGCGATCGTGGCTAGACTGTGGCTCATCCCCCAAGGTTGACAAAACTGGGCCATGAACGCTCGAAATTCCTTCGCAAGCCAATCCCCACAGCAAACTCGTAATATCCGAAAAGCCGACGAGCCATTTGGGAGAATTAATATCGATCGGCATCTGCCAATTTTCCAGCAGCCTCGCCGCCCCCCAGCCACCCCGAATACAGAGAATCCCATCGCAGTTTGGATCGTTTAAGGCCGTTGTGAGTTGATTCCGCCGACCTGCATCGGTGCCAGCTAAGTAGCCATAACCCTCGTCCCAGCCCGGTGCCAATGTCACCTCATAGCCTCGCGATCGCCACAAATCTAGCCCCCGTTGAAAGGCGACAGGATCTCGGACGGCTCCACTGGGTGCGATCGCGACTAAACGAGATCCTGGTTTTAAGGTGGGCGGAAGGACGCAAGGTTGCATTGTTTTGCTCCAGGTTTGGCTCCAAGTTTAGCTCCGGTGGGGTTAGCTCCAGTCTTCCGTTTCGCGGCGGCCACGGACGCTATACAAACGCATACTGTTGTGGAGTTCACGGGTTTTGTCGAAGAGCTGTTCTTCTGTCAGTTGCCAATTGGCGAGAGTTTTGTCGAGATCTTTTTGAATATCCCTTGCGCCGGGAAAGCCTCGGTAACGGATTTTGAGGCGGGCGAGTTCAGCTAAATTTAAGTCGGTCGGTTCGCCAGAAAGAATCGTGTTGACGATCTGGCGATCGCTTCCGTAGAGCGGGTGTTGTTGTTCGCGACGATCGGAGGACATGGGAATAATCCGTAAATGGTGAGGACTAAGAAAATTTACAGCGGGAATTTCCAACGCAATTTTTAACGATTAGTGTACGTCGCTTTAGGATCGGATCTTAGCTTGGTACAAAATCAATCGATTCTCGTCCGGGTCAAACGCGTAAATTTCTCGTCCGTGGGATGCGGTGACAATTTCGCCCGGTGGTGGATAGCCTAGATTCGTGATCAATTCGATCGCGGTCTCTAAATCATCCACTTGAAAACACATCGAAAGGGGCGAATAGCCTGAAGATTCGGGTTGGGACTTTGGGGCGTATATTCCCAGATTGAATCCCATGAGGTGAAATTCGGCGTAGATCAGTTGATCCGATCGCATTAGCGTCTGATCCGGAGGTTTTCCGAGCAGGTTACTGTAAAATTCGCAAGCTTTTGAGAAATTTCTTGGGGCAAGAGTAATCCAAGCCCACTGGTAGTGAAGTGATGACATTCAAAAAACGGTCCAAGATTAGGCTTTCATTAAGGCTACATTAGAACCATAATGAACAACGATCGACATATGTCTTGGTGAGTTTTGGAATTATGAAGTTGGCAGCACGGATTGGACACGTTACCCCCTCCATGACCTTAGCGATCGATGCCAAGGCAAAGGCAATGAAACGAGATGGGATTGATATTTGTAGCTTTAGCGCTGGAGAGCCGGACTTCGATACGCCCCAGCATATTAAAAATGCTGCGATCGATGCTTTGAATGCGGGCAAAACTCGCTATGGTCCCGCAGCCGGAGAACCGGGATTACGTGAGGCAATAGCACATAAACTCCAACATGATAACCAGCTAGACTACAAACCCGAAAACATCGTCGTCACCAATGGCGGTAAACATTCGCTGTTTAATACTTTCCTGGCGCTCTTGGATGAAGGCGATGAGGTGATTATTCCTGCTCCGTTTTGGGTGAGTTATCCCGAGATGGTGAAGCTGGCGACTGGGACTCCCGTGATTGTGTACACCACGCCTGAAGCCCGTTACAAAATAACACCCGAACAACTGCGCCAAGCCATTACCCCGCGCACTCGGGTCTTGATCATGAATTCGCCATCAAACCCGACGGGGATGGTTTACAGTCCTGATGAATTGCGGGCGATCGCAGCTATTGTGATTGAACATGACTTAATTGTGGTGTCGGATGAAATTTACGAACGACTGCTATATGACGGCACTGAGCAAATGAGCATTGGGGCGGTAAGCCAAGAGATGTTCAACAGGACGATTATCAGTAATGGCTTTGCAAAGGCTTATTCGATGACGGGCTGGCGAATTGGCTACGTGGCGGGTCCGTTGGACTTGATTAAGGCGGTTACGACGTTACAAAGCCAAAGTACGTCCAATGTTTGTACATTTGCGCAATATGGGGCGATCGCAGCCTTGGAGGGATCTCAGGACTGTGTTCAGGAGATGTTGACGGCATTTACGGCGCGTCGTCAGGGAATTTATGATTTGGTCAACGAGATTCCGGGGTTGTCTTGTTTGAAACCGGATGGCGCATTTTATACCTTCATCAATATCAGTAAAACGGGTCTGGGTTCGTTGTCGTTCTGCGATAAGTTGCTGATGGCTTATCAAGTTGC
Organism: Cyanobacteriota bacterium; assembly: GCA_026389365.1. Classification (GTDB taxonomy): domain Bacteria; phylum Cyanobacteriota; class Cyanobacteriia; order Leptolyngbyales; family Leptolyngbyaceae; genus JAAFJU01. The sequence continues at coordinate 2,285 of JAPLHZ010000040.1, read as the reverse complement.
GGTGATTCCCGGTATTGCCTTTGGGGCGGACGATCACATTCGGGCTTCCTATGCGACGGATATGACAACGATCGAGCGCGGAATGGAAAGAATTAGTAAGTTTGTCCGTTCAATCTAATGGGCACCTCGAACAATCACCTATAAAGGTCTCATAATGAGATTGGGTGAGACGAGAACTAACCCTATCCGCTGCTGAGGTTTCTATGGACAAGTACAGCGTTCCGGGCTTATCGGCCCGGTATGAGAAATTGAATCAGAAACAGGATCTACTGGTTCGCGTGAATCAAGTGATTCCGTGGGAAACGTTTCGTCCGAAGTTGAATCAAATCCACGAGAAAGTGCGCAAGAGCCAAGCAGGTCGTAAACCGACGGATGTCGTAGTGCTTGATTAGGCCGAGATCAATTAATCGAGGTGCCCTAGAGTAGTATAGATATGCTGCACTAGCTATCGGATTATCCTAGAGTCTGTGATTGTGTTATGGCTGCACTGAAATAGTCTCGATAATATTGATGAGGTTTTATGGTTAATATAATTCGCGGTGATCTTTCTAAGCCTGTCGCGTCCCAGCAACTAGCTGAATTCTTTGACCATCACAAAGAATTAGAAGGGACACTTTATTTAGGATATCCAATTATTGGAACGGCTGAATGTGGTTATCAAGTAGATGCACTCTTTCTTTCTCGCAAGCATGGAGTTATTGTTTTTCAGTTAATCGAAGGTACTCAAATTGACTTGAACGCTGTACCTGAGTTTCAAGATGAAAGCTATACAAAGTTGCAAGCAAAGCTCTTGCAGTATAAATTATTGACCAAACGAAGAGAACTTGGAGTTAAAATTTGGGTAGTAACTTATGCACCTGCTGCTAACATTCCGGCCTATGATAATAATAGTGACTATCCTAATTATAAAAGACAGCAGTGATATCTCTCACTTTATATCTTCTCGGGAATGGAATGATGGCAACCAATATTTTGAACCTCTTGTCTCAGCCATACAAGGGATTACGACTATTAGAAACAAGAAGCAGCGAAGCTATATTAGAAAAGATGATTCAAGAGGTGCAAAACTAAAGAAATTAGAAGATTCAATTGCTAATTTAGACAGTACGCAAAGTGAAGCCGTCATCTCAACGGTAGAGGGCGTTCAGCGTATTCGAGGTTTAGCTGGCTCTGGTAAAACTATTGTATTGGCGTTAAAGGTTGCCTACTTACATGCAAAACACCCTGATTGGAAAATAGCAGTTACTTTTAATACTCGATCATTGAAAGATCAGTTTAAGAAACTCATCAATACATTTAGTATTGAACATACTAATGAGGAGCTAGATTGGGAAAAAATAGACATCATTCATGCTTGGGGAAGTCCTAGAACTCCAGGTATATATTACGATTTTTGTATGAAGCATAATGTGGAATACATGGACTTCAGGGATGCTAAACGAATATCTATACTTGGTGAGGAATTTGACTTAGTTTGTCAAAAAGCCCTGCGTGAAATTGGAAAGACTCATCATTACTATGATGCAATTTTGGTTGATGAAGCACAGGATTTTTCACATCACTTTCTAAGGCTTTGCTATGAGATTTTACTACCTCCAAAACGATTAGTCTATGCATACGATGAACTTCAAAGTCTGAGTAAGAAGTTAATGGAGCCAGCCGAAACTATCTTCGGTCTTAATCAAAGTGGTCAGCCTAATGTTCAATTGAGAAATGGGATAGGAGGAGGAAAACAGGATATTATTTTAGAAAAATGTTATCGAAATTCTAAGCCTGTACTTACAACCGCTCATGCACTCTTGCAGCTAGCTGGTTTTCTTCATTTTCTGGCAGAAAGCGGTTTTGCTAGGTAGGCAGGCTCTACCACTGATCGCAGAGTAACGGCTTCCTTCAAAGCCAAGTATCACGGGAAAAGATATCAAATGGGTTCTATAGAACTCAAGGACTTGTCCAAATGTTTGATTCATCGCAATTATGGCTAGACATTGGCTATAGAGTTGATGATGGAGAACTAAAAGATGGAGAATTTGTTAATCTTTCCAGAAAAAACGAGGCTAGCCCGTTACTAATCGATAATAATCCTTCAATGGATGATGTAATTCAATTCAAGACTTTAAGGAACTCTCAAGAGCAGGCCGAATGGCTAGTTATAGCTATAGCCAGTGAAGTTAGGACGCAGCAAGAGCAAGAACGGAGTCTATAGCATCATGAAGATTAGGTGAATCCCTTAGGAGTTTACGGATACGAGATTTCAGCCAAGCCCAACAGTTTTCAATACGGTTAAG
>JAPLHZ010000280.1 GCA_026389365.1 Cyanobacteriota bacterium | reverse complement strand
GTCGATTGATTATCTGTTGTAATTCTTCCTTTTCCAACTTTTCTAAATGCAATGCTTTTGGAGATGACATAAACACTAATCTTTGACCATTATTTCATTTCTTCTTATAGTATCTTCACTTTAGCCGCCTTGTACTAGTTTGATTTCCCGTTTGGAAACTGATGACATCGTGCAGAGCGTTTGTTTGGCTAAAGATTACCCAGATGCAGAATCCTATAGAACCCATTTGGGCTTTGAAGGAAGCCGTTACTCTGCGATCAGTGGTAGAGCCTGCCTACCTAGCAAAACCGCTTTCTGCCAGAAAATGAAGAAAACCAGCTAGCTGCAAGGCTTCTGGTTTCAGGATTAGATCTCAAATGGGTTCTATAGCGATGTTGCCAGTGGTTTGCTCGCAATGGCGATCGCTAGCACTCAAAATTTTTATATCCTGTGGTTTCGTCCAGAAGTGAGTCAGACCGTAACTTGGGGCGGCAATCCCAATAAGCCAGAAATGGTTGATGATCATGGCCTAGTGCATCTTTCTCCCCGGAAATCTTTTGCCGCGTGGAAGGAAAATGTGCGACATACCTCCTTACCGTGGAAACTTTGCGAATACGAAGCCGCTCTAGAACTTCGCAATGCGATTATTCATGTGACTTTACGTCATGCCGCCGAACTTTCCAAACTGAATGTTGAGTTAGAACGCAGCAATATCGATCTGGACTCCTTTGCCTATGTCGCTTCCCACGATCTCAAGGAACCACTGCGCGGAATTCATAACTACTCCAGTTTCTTAATCGAAGACTATGGCGAAATTCTGGATGCCGAAGGCGTCTCCAAACTCCAAACCCTCACCCGCCTCACTCGCCGCATGGAACTTTTAATCGACTCGTTGCTGCATTATTCGCAGTTAGGACGGTCCGAACTTGCTAATATTCCGATCGATCTAAATATCTTAGCCCAGGAAGTAAGCGATCTATTCAAAATCACGACTACTGCTGATAGTTTGGATATTACTATAAATCTACTACCGACTATTGTTGGCGATCGTTCTCAAATCAGTGAACTAATCACAAATTTAGTCAGTAATGCCATCAAATACAACGACAATCCGCTCAAAACAATCGAAATTGGCTGTCTGGACTCGGATGCTGCTCAGTGCCTGCAACGAGAACAGCCCCAACTTGACATTCTATCGGGTTCCCAAATTATTTATGTTCGAGACAATGGGATCGGCATCGATCGATCGCATTTTGATGATGTATTTCAGATTTTCAAGCGGCTGCATACCCGTGATGAGTATGGCGGCGGGACTGGGGCAGGTCTGATGATCGTTAAAAAAATCGTCGATCGGCATGGCGGGAAGATATGGATCGAATCAACCTTAGGCCATGGCACCACATTCTACGTTTCGGTTCCAGCACCAGAAAATAATATAAATTAAGACTATAGAGATCAAGCTAGATATGAATTCTTTTGCCCCCTATCCCCCATCCTTTCTCCAACCACCGCTAGTACTAGTCATAGAGGATAGTAACGAAGACTTCGAGGCTCTCGATCGATCGTTTCGGCAGTCCTCTGTTAAAGCCCGATTACATCGCACTCAAACGGGTAAGCAAGCCCTTGACTATCTGGAGCAATCTATTCTCGCAAAGCCAACTCACCCAGAAAACGTTCCTGTTTTAATCTTGCTAGACTTAAATCTGCCTGGTATGAGGGGGCAGGCTGTTTTACAGTCCATTAAAAAAAATCCGCTGCTAAGCTATATTCCCACGGTAATCTTAACAACATCTCTCAATCTAAAGGATATTCATGAATGCTATCGTTTAGGAGCAAATAGTTATTTAGTGAAAAAAATGGAATGGCAAAGCTTTAGGCAGTCTATGCACATCATGATTGAATATTGGTTGGATACCGCCACTTTACCTTAATTTTTTTAGCAGCGATCATCTCAATCTCAAAAATCTGAACGTCATACATTTCCTTTGTTGTTTTTTAAATATAGATATCTATATTTATTGGTTAGTAAAGTTTTGAGTTTTTATTATGATACTAAAGAAAAAGTTTGTAATTTTAATTCTTGATGATTGCCACGAAGATCTACAAACCTATCAGCGTTTTCTAGAGCGCGATCGTACAAACTCCTACGAAATTCATCCAGCTTGTCATGCTAGAGAAGCGCTACAGTTTTGTGAAACTCAATGGCCAGATTTGATAGTATTGGATTTCCTATTGCCCGATCTCAATGGGCTTCAATTTATTGATGCAATTGAGGCGATCGCAAATGGTAAACCCCTTCCATCTATTTTAGTGATGACGGGTCAAGGAGACGAAGAAGTTGCCGTGACTTTTATGAAAAAAGGCGTGCAAGACTATCTAATCAAGAATAAAGTCACCGAGACCAATTTTCAACAATCTGTTCAACGTATCTTAGATCAAGTCCAATTACGTCGATCGCTTGAACTCCAGCAAAAGTGGCAACTTGCAATCTCCAAAGTCTCCCTGCACATTCGCGAATCACTCGACATAGACGAAATTCTCAACACAGCCGTTTCAGAAGCTAAAGATTTCTTATTTTGCGATCGGGCAATCATATATCAATTTGAACCCAATTGGGCGGGAAACATCGTAGCAGAATCGGTTTCTCCTCCTTGGCGTGCCGCTTTGGGAGAGAACATTATTGATACTTGTTTTGAAAAGAGTAAGGCACTAATGTATGCGCAGGGGCGTAAAACAGCGATTGATGATATTTACAAAGCAGATCTGTCGGAATGTCATATCGGCTTATTAGAGGCGTTTCAAGTACGGGCATCTATCATTGTCCCGATCTTACTGCCTCTCGATCGTTCTGTTAGTCTGCCCAAACTTTGGGGATTGCTAATTGTGCACCAATGTCAGAACCCGCGCCCATGGGAAGATGCTGAGGGTTTGTTTTTAGAGCAGATCTCAGTTCAACTAGCAATTGGCATTCACCAGTCAGAACTTTTGCAACAGCTAAATCAGGAATTAGCACAGCGATCGCGAGCAGAACAAAGATTACTTATTCAGACTCAGATCCAAGGAAAGTTAATTCAAGATTTAGCGAAATCTACAACGCTTTTAGAAATACGAAACCGAGATCTTGATACGTTTGTAGCGTTTGCCTCTCACGATTTGCGGGCACCATTGCGGGGGCTTCGGAACTTAGTAATTTGGCTCTTGGAAGATCTAGGTGCGGTCATCAATCCAGAGTTACAAAATAAATTCGATATGATGACATTGAGAGTTCATGGTATGGAAGTCCTACTGAACGATCTATTGCAATATGCGCAAATAGGGCGTGTAGAAGCTAATCTAACAACTGTTTGCATTGAAAAACTTTTACGCGACATCATCAATGAATTAGAAATACCGATCGATTTTACAATTCATATTGCCCCAGACATGCCAAATCTGGTCGTAGACTACAGGGCTTTGTATCAGATCTTTGTTAACTTGATCCAAAATGCAGTTAAGCATCACACTCGCACCGATGGAAGAGTTGAGATTACCGCAACCCTCGAAGGGGATTTCTATCGATTTGATATAATTGACGATGGACCAGGAATTCTACCAGAGCATCACGAAAACATTTTTAAAATTTTTAGAACCTTTGGCAACCCTCATAGCCGCGATAATACTGGAGTTGGATTAGCGATCGTTAAAAAGATTGTTGAACTTCAAGGTGGAACAATTACCATTGAGTCGAATGGATATAGTGGGACAATTTTTCGGCTTACTGTGCCCGTAAGTTACTTGAACTCTGACCAAAGTGATTCGGCGTTAGGCATAGCCTCTGATTTAACTGGCACACTCAACACAATAAGTGCATAGTCCTGTTGTGCCGCCACAATATCGAGAACATAGTATTCATCGAGAACATAGTATTCACCATTCATGGGTCATGTGAAAGGTCAAGCTAGTTAACGGTTAAACTCAGCCGTCATTGACTTTGGGTGATACAGATAGTCTATAGTCAGTCCTAAATCTGCCCGCCTACGCCTTTAAACTTCTCAACAAACGCCGCGATTTTTTGGAAAACGCTCTGCTTCTTGGTTTTGTATTGTGGATTAAGCGGACTCATTTTCGGCAGTGTTGAATTTAACTCAGTCCCATTTTCACTGGCGAACTCGCGTTTCAGGGAGGCACTGATATAGCGCTTGGCTTCTTCGACCTTCAAGCCTTCTGAACGAATCAACTCATCGGCTTCGCGGGCTTGCTCGGCTTGGGCGAATTTATAGAATGTATCAATGATGCTGGCTTTATCTGCCATCTCATCGAGATTGGTTTGATTAATGAAATCCACAATCAGGCTTTCTTTGGCTCGATTACCCAGGCTGGCTCGAATCAAGCGGCGCACTTCTTCGATCAATTCACCCTTACTTTTATTCTTCTTATTCTGCTCAAAAATTAGCTCAAGAATGTAATCCAGATTGATCTCTTGGGATTTCAGCAAATCCACTTCAAACACTACATCATCCCAATCGATCGCCGATTTTTCTTTTTCGCTACCTGCTTTTTCACGGCGCAACCAGTCGCGGATATCGTTGTAGGTGGAGCGGTAATCTTGAATGGTGCGATCGGCAGGAACCTTGATTGCTTGCAGTGCCGTCAGGGCTTCATCACTTAAATAGTGTTCCGCTTTAAATGCTTCAACCGCTGCTGGGTCATTCATATCGACCTGTTGCAAGGCTTTCAGGCTGGCAAATTCATCGTAGTTTTGCAGCACATTCTCAACGCGCAAATATTCACCAAATAGCTTGGCAAAGTCTTTTTTGTCTTTTTCTAAAACAATCTCGTCGGGGTCGGGAAAACGCTGCTCTAATTCCGTGACTACCTCCACAAAGCCACGCCGTGCTTCACCCGTCACCACATCGGTAAAGCCGCCCATGTATTCCTTGTAGCTTTTTTCCAGCACCACGTTTTTGGTGTTTTTATCGCCAAACAGGGTAATGGCATCGATCGTGGCTTGTTCTAAATCACGGAAGGTGACGATATTGCCAAAGGTTTTGGTGGCATCATAAATGCGGTTGGTGCGTGAATAGGCTTGTAGCAAACCGTGATAGCGCAGGTTTTTGTCCACAAACAGCGTGTTGAGTGTAGGCGCATCAAAACCAGTCAGGAACATGCCCACCACGATCAGCATGTCGATTTCTTTGGCTTTTACTTGCTTGGCTAGATCGCGGTAGTAGTTTTGAAAACCGTTATTATCGACGCTGAAGTTGGTTTTAAAGAACGTGTTGTAATCGCTAATAGCCGAGCTTAAAAATTCTTTGGCGCTGCTGTTCATGGCTGATACATCAAAGCCTTCATCCAAAATTTCGCCCACGGTTTCTTGTTCTTCATTGGCGGCAAAGGAGAAAATGGTGGCGATTTTAAGCGGTTTATCGCGGTCTTTTTGCAACTGCTTAAACGTTTCGTAATACAGCTTGGCAGCATCCACACTGCTCACGGCAAAGAGGGCATTAAAGCCTTTGCCGCCTGCTTGCGATCGGTGGGTTTTTTGGCGGAAGTTATTCAAGATGTATTGGGAAATTTCGCGAATCCGATCGGGGTGTAACAGGGCTTGTTTGTTTTCGGCGGCGCTGAGCTTTTGCTCGTCTTGCTCGGTTTCAATGGCTTTGAACTGTGGGCGCACATCGTTGTAGTCCACCTTGAACTTCAGCACTTTTTCATCACGGATCGCGTCGGTGATCACATAGGAATGCAGCTCACGACCAAATACGCTGGCGGTGGTGTCTGCGCCTAGGGCGTTTTGCGGAAAAATGGGCGTGCCAGTGAAGCCAAACTGATAAAACCGTTTAAATTTTTTCTTTAAGTTCTTCTGCGCTTCACCAAACTGGCTGCGGTGGCACTCATCAAAAATGAATACTACCTGCTTGCTGAAGATTGGAAGGTCGGCCTCGCTCTTCATTAGATTGTTGAGTTTTTGGATAGTTGTAACGACGATCTTGTTGTCGTCCTTGTCCAAGTTGCGTTTGAGGCCAGCAGTGCTGTCTGACCCATTCACGCTGTCCGGTGAAAAGCGCTGGTATTCCTTCATGGTCTGGTAATCCAGATCCTTGCGGTCCACCACGAAAAACACCTTGTCGATGAAGTCCAGCTCGGTGGCCAAACGCGCCGCTTTGAAACTGGTCAGGGTTTTGCCCGAACCGGTGGTGTGCCAGATGAAACCACCACCCTCAAGCTGGTTCCAGTTTTTGGCCTGATACGCGCTATTGATCTTCCACAGAATGC
>JAPLHZ010000033.1 GCA_026389365.1 Cyanobacteriota bacterium | reverse complement strand
AGGCGGACATCCGGTAAATCGAGTGGAATGTGAATCTGATTCTCCATGAGGCCCCTCGCTTGCTGGCTAACATCTTGATTTTACAGCCAATCGATGAACGCTATATCTGGATGCCGACCACGGCAATTCTAGGAGAACCAAGAAGAGCGGCAGAATCGGGAGAAGACGGGATGTCCATAGGATTTAGGCGAGAATTTAGATAGAAATCTAGTACTAATGGTCTAATTCTAGCGGAGACGAGTTGGCACGATCGCATAATTTTGGACCGATGATTCATTATTTTCTGTCAACAAATGCATCAACAATTTACGTAGATTAAGTTGAAAAAGACGATCGGGATGATCCCCCCTGCGTGATATGATTGCCTGTGGTTTACGCCAGAGCATAAATACTCATTGCGATTGAGATCAGCTCCGGCTGTTTTTAAGTGGAATCAGAGAATGTTTTGTGAGTAGCCAACCCCCTGAGTGTGGAATCAATTGTGTTATGGAGAACCCCACATTACTCGGTGTTGATTCTGAAGCGGTCCCGATCGAATCATCTGAGCAGCTTGCTGAACCAGAGGATCCGTCAACTGCTATGGAAGACTACTATGCCCTCATTCGTGAGTTGCTAGTAACAACGCTGGTCTTAATTGGAATCATTTTCCCAGCCGTATGGTTTCGCTACGATGTCAATGTGGCATTGAATTATTTATTAGGTGCCTGCACAGGCATGTTGTATCTCAGGTTGCTTGGAAAAAACGTAGAGAAGCTTGGCCAAGGCGGAAGCGTAGGAAAGTCTCAAGTGGCTGTACTTGCTGGGGTAATTATCGCAGCGACGCAGATTGAACAGTTGAGTATCTTGCCTATCTTTCTCGGTTTCTTGACCTTTAAGGCTGGAATCTTCGTTTATACCTTGCGATACGTAAGTGCAACTCGAAGCTGAAGATTGGATTTTTGAATGTTTAATTTTTGAATTCAAGGTCAAGACTTAGAGTTTATAACTTTTGGGAATTTTTCCCATTCCACAACCTTCGGGAAATGCCGCTAGATATTGAGATGCTGAATTTTTTAGACAGTCCCAATTTCGTTAGTCTCGCTGCTTTGGAAGTTGGTCAACACTTCTACTGGCATATCGGCAGTCTCAAGGTTCATGGACAGGTTTTCTTGGCGACTTGGTTTGTCATGTCGGTCTTGATCATTGCATCATTGCTAGCGACCCGTAATATTCAGCAGATTCCAAAGGGAATGCAAAACCTGATGGAATATGCGATGGATTTTATCCGGGAGCTAACTCGTAACCAGATTGGCGAAAAAGAATATCGTCCTTGGGTTCCGTTCATCGGCACTCTGTTCCTATTCATTTTTGTTTGTAATTGGTCCGGGGCATTGATTCCGTGGAAGCTCATTCATCTTCCTGAAGGTGAACTGGCTGCTCCCACCAATGACATCAACACCACCGTCGCATTGTCTTTGTTGGTTTCAATTGCATACTTCTATGCGGGCTTCAAGAAGAAAGGCTTGAGCTATTTCGCGAAGTATGTTCAACCAACTCCAATCTTGCTACCGATCGCGGTCTTGGAAGATTTCACCAAACCCCTTTCCCTGAGCTTCCGTTTGTTTGGAAACATTCTGGCGGATGAATTGGTTGTAGGTGTGTTAGTTCTTCTAGTTCCGTTATTTGTGCCACTTCCTGTGATGTTACTGGGATTATTTACCAGTGCAATTCAGGCGTTGGTATTTGCAACTTTGGCTGGCGCTTACATTCATGAAGCGTTAGAAGGTCATGGCGATGAGCATGAAGAAGAACACGCTTAAGGAATTCTGTCGGACATAATGAAATGTGTGGGTTTTAATCTGCAATTTGATTGATCCGCTTGAACTTCTGTTGAGATGTGGATATCGGAACGTGATACGCTTGTTGCGTCTTGTGACAGCGCTATGCGTTCATATTGACTCGAAATTTTTTGTTTTTTACGTTAGTTAAGGTATAGCCACCATGGATGTTTCTTCCGCTTCTGTAATCGCTGCTGCTCTCGCGATCGGCCTTGCGTCACTCGGTCCTGGGATTGGTCAAGGTAATGCATCGGCCAGCGCCGTTGAAGGGATTGCTCGTCAGCCTGAAGCTGAAGGCAAGATTCGCGGCACCCTGTTGCTGACCCTCGCGTTCATGGAATCGTTGACTATCTACGGTCTAGTGATTGCATTGGTCTTGCTGTTCGCGAATCCTTTTGTCAAATAAGGATCGAGATTGGTTGTGGGATGGGTTGTTAGAAGTTGTGATTTTATCTGCTTCGATCGACCCACTACCCATGCTTTATTAGCACACAAATCCACTAAATCTCATGTTTGATTTTGATGCGACACTGCCGTTGATGGCAGTTCAATTTATTCTCCTAATGGTTGTCCTGAACGCCATTCTCTTCAAGCCTTTAACCAAAGTTATTGAAGATCGTTCTACCCTGATTAGCAATAGTCAAACGGGTGCGAAGGAAGGCTTAGAGCAGGTAAATGCTATTACTCAGCAATATGAAAAGGCCCTGATTGACAGTCGTCGTCAGTACCAAAGTATTATTGCGAAAGCGCAAGCCGAAGCCCAAAAGACCGCCAGCGAACAAATCGCAGCGGCCCAAGCAGAAGCAGTCGCGGCCCGAGAAACGGCAACCCGAGAACTAGCTGCCCAAAAAGTTTCTGCTATGGCAGAACTCGAAAAGCAGGTTGATTCTCTAAGCCAAGAGATTGTAAACAAGCTTTTAGTCGGAGTTTAGGAATTGAGAATTGAAGAATGGTGAATAGAGAATTATTAGTTTCTTTGATTCACAGTTCTAAATTCACAGTTCTAAATTCTTTATTGTTTTCGGCGCAGTTGTGAGTTTGGTGTCATGGGTATTTTTTTACATCTCGCCAATCAGAGCAATATTTTAGCATCTGAAATGGCAGAGTCAGCAATGGCGGAGTCGGCTGGTGGAGGATTTGGTCTCAATCTCGATATTTTTGAGGCTAATGTCGTTAACCTCGCGATTGTGATTGGTATCTTGGTTTATTTTGGGCGTGGATTTTTGAGCAGTACATTGGGAAACCGATCGGCTGCCATTGAGAAAGCGCTAAATGAAGCTGAAGTGAAACGAGCGGAAATGGCAAAGCTTTTAGCAACCCAACAAGAGAAGCTCAAGTCTGCAACAGCAGAAGCGGCAGGCATTGTGGCGAAAGCCGATGGGGATGCTCAAAAAGCAAGTCAAGCGATTTTGATGGCAGCAGCCGCCGAAGTTGCGCGGATGAAACAAGAGTCCTCCGCCAATTTAGATGCGGAACAAGCAAAGATTTTGAACGAGTTGCGGGTGCGAATTGCAGAACTTGCAATGGCTAAAGCAGAAAGTCAAATTCCAGCACGTCTCAATGCCGATTCTCAACAGACGCTCGTCGATCGAAGCATTTCACTTCTGGGAGGTCAATAGATGAAAGGTAGTAGCGCTGTTACGAGAGCTGCATACGAACCCTATGCACAAGCCTTGTTGTCCCTGGGTCAATCCAATGGACAGCTAGACAACTTCAGTGCAGATGTGGCCTTGATTTTGGAAACCGTCACTCAGAGTGATGAATTGAATGGTTTTTTAGCAAACCCATTTTTTCAAGATGATGCCAAAAAGTCGGCCTTGACCCAATTGTTCAGTGGAAAGGTGAACGACCTCACCCTGAGCTTTCTGAAGTTACTTGTCGATCGTCGTCGGGCCGTATGTTTACCTGGAATTTGTCGTGAATTTCAATCTCAGATTCGTAAGCTAAACCAAGTGGTATTGGCCCAAGTATCTTCGACGGTTGAATTGACCGACCCCCAGAAGCAAGCTGTTCGCGATCGTGTTATGGCGATGACCAGTGCGAAAAGTGTCGAACTGGAAACGACGATCGATCCTGACCTTTTGGGCGGTGTGATCATTAAAGTCGGATCTCAAGTCATTGACGCGAGTTTACGTGGTCAGCTTCGTCGAATTTCTTACAAACTATCAGGTGCAAACTAGAGTTTGTCGTCATTCGACCCTTGTGAAATCAAGCATTGTGAAATTTCACATTAATTTTTTAGATCCTCCATCCGTACCGTTGTAAAGAGAGATTAGCCAATGGCAGCGATCAGACCTGACGAAATCAGTAGTATTATTCGCCAACAAATTGAGCAATACAACCAAGACGTTAAAGTAACAAACGTCGGAACCGTATTACAAGTTGGCGATGGAATTGCCCGTGTTTATGGCCTAGATAAGGCGATGGCCGGAGAACTTTTAGAATTTGCTGACGGCTCCATTGGGATTGCCTTCAACCTAGAAGAAGATAATGTTGGTTGTGTATTGATGAGCGATGGTCGTTCCATCCAAGAAGGCTCCACCGTTACCGCAACAGGCAAAATTGCTCAAGTCCCCGTTGGCGACGCAATGATCGGTCGGGTTGTTGACGCATTGGCCCGTCCGCTTGACGGTAAAGGCGACATCGCAACGACCGAAACTCGTCTTATTGAATCCATGGCCCCTGGCATCATTGCCCGGAAGTCTGTATGTGAGCCGATGCAAACTGGAATTACGGCTATTGATTCCATGATTCCCGTTGGTCGGGGACAGCGCGAACTCATTATTGGCGATCGTCAAACTGGAAAAACCGCCGTTGCCGTAGACACGATTCTGAACCAAAAGGGTGAAGGCGTGGTTTGCGTGTATGTCGCGATCGGCCAAAAAGCATCCACGGTGGCTAACGTCGTCCAAGCGCTTCAAGAAAGAGGCGCAATGGAATACACCATTGTGGTCGCAGCCAATGCAAACGATCCAGCATCATTGCAATTCCTCGCTCCTTACACGGGAGCATCTTTGGCTGAGTACTTCATGTACCGAGGCAAAGCAACCCTGATTATTTATGATGATTTGTCGAAACAAGCCCAGGCTTATCGCCAAATGTCACTATTGCTTCGTCGTCCGCCCGGTCGTGAAGCCTATCCTGGAGACGTATTCTATCTCCACAGCCGCTTGCTCGAACGTGCAGCAAAACTCAGCGATGCGCTGGGCGGCGGTAGCATGACAGCTCTGCCAATCGTTGAAACCCAAGCGGGTGACGTTTCGGCCTACATTCCGACCAACGTGATTTCTATTACCGACGGTCAAATCTTCCTCTCGACCGACCTATTTAACTCTGGTCTTCGTCCGGCAGTGAACGCGGGTATTTCGGTGTCCCGTGTGGGTTCGGCAGCACAAACCAAGGCGATGAAAAAAGTCGCGGGTAAAGTGAAGCTTGAACTAGCTCAATTTGCAGAACTGGAAGCCTTCGCACAGTTCGCCTCTGATCTAGACAAGACGACTCAGAACCAACTTGCACGCGGTAAGCGTCTTCGTGAAATTCTGAAACAGTCCCAGTTCAACCCACTCTTGCTTCATGAGCAAGTTGCGGTTATTTACGCTGGAATCAACGGCTACCTGGATGAGATCCCGGCTGAAAAAGTCGTAGACTTCAACATTGGGTTGCGCGAATACCTGAAAACTAGCAAAGCAAAGTATGTCGAAATTGTTCAAGGCAAAAAGGTCTTGGATGAGGAAGCGGAAGGCTTGCTGAAGGAAGGTATCACTGAATATACGAAAGCGTTCGCCGCTTAAATTCGGTCGATTTTATAGTTTAGATTTTGGACTTTGGATTGCAATCGTCTCTCCAAATCCAAAATCCAAAATCGCCAATCCAAAATCAGAGAACTGTTGTCATGCCTAACCTAAAAGCTATTCGCGATCGAATTCAGTCGGTCAAAAACACCAAAAAAATTACAGAAGCGATGCGCCTTGTGGCGGCAGCAAAAGTGCGCCGTGCCCAAGAGCAAGTGACTGCAACACGTCCATTTGCCGATCGTTTGGCTCAGGTGTTGTTTGGGTTACAATCGCGCATCAAATTTGAAAATGCTGATCTGCCCTTGCTTCAGAAGCGCACCGTTAAGGCTGTGGGCTTGTTGGTGATTTCCGGCGATCGGGGTCTTTGCGGTGGTTATAATGCCAACGTTATTAAGCAAGCTGAGCAGCGCGTCAAAGAACTTCAAGCCCAAGGGTTAGAAGTTCGTCTGTCAGTAGTTGGGCGTAAAGCCTTCCAATACTTCCAGCGTCGCGACTACATTATGGATGCCAGCTACACCGGACTGGAGCAAATTCCTGTGGCGAGTGAAGCGGCAAATATTGCTGAGCAGCTTTTGGCTTCTTTCCTTGGAGAAAAGGTCGATCGTGTTGAAATGATCTTCACGAAGTTTGTCTCATTGATCGCCTCGCGACCTGCAATTCAAACCATTTTGCCTCTGGATCCTCAGGGATTAGAAGTTAAAGACGACGAGATTTTCCGTTTGACTATTCGTGGATCCGACTTTGGAGTCGATCGTCAGAAGGTTACGACAGAAGTTCAAAGCATGTCTCAAGAAATGTTGTTCGAGCAAAATCCAGTTCAAATCCTGGATTCACTCCTGCCGCTTTATCTGAATAATCAACTCCTACGCTCTCTACAAGAGTCAGCCGCGAGTGAGTTGGCTGCTCGGATGACAGCGATGAACAATGCGAGTGACAATGCGAAGACTTTGATTGGAACCCTAACGCTGACTTATAACAAAGCTCGTCAGGCCGCAATTACCCAAGAACTACTGGAAGTTGTCGCAGGTGCGAGTGCATTGGAATAACGATCGCGTTATATCTGTTTAGAAAGGCACGTATGTTATGCGTGTCTTTTTTTGACCCTACTTAAAGTTGAGTGAATCGATGACAACCACCTACAAAGTTGAAATTCTACATCAAGGTCAGACCTATCAGATAGATATTCCAGACGATCGCACCGTCTTATCTGCTGCTCATGCCGCTGGAATCGACTTGCCAATTTCCTGTAGCTCTGGCGTTTGCACCACCTGCGCGGCTTACGTTAAGTCTGGCCGACTAGAGCAGGTTGATAATATAGGAATTAGTCCTGAAGTTCAGGAACAAGGCTATGCGCTCTTGTGTGTTTCCTACCTTCGTGCAGACTCAGTTATTGAAACAAACAAAGAAGACACGGTATATCAGCTTCAATTCGGTCAGTACCAAAAATAAATTTCAGTACCAAGAATAAATCTAGGAATCCCTAACCATTCTTGGATTCCATATTGAGTGTTGGCCGATCGGTCAACACTCTTTTTAATAACTCTGTCTTTACGTAAAACAGCAGATTTATGAACTTTAGGCATGATTACGACTTCTCTGCTAACGAACTGGAGGAATTTGGGTATTAATTAAGTTAATAGCAGTGTTCATTGATACGTGAAGCAGGCTTAACTCCACATAGAAAATGTAGTCTCACGTTCAATACAAGCTAAGCTCAATCACTTCTGAGAGAAACTCATTATGATCTTTAACATTCGTCACCTGGGCCAAATTGCTATCGCTGCTACAGTCGCTATTGGAAGCCTCTCCATCGTACCAAGTTCAGCTCAAGCGATCGATTTTGGCGGTTGGGACTATGCCAATAGCTCCTATAAAAATGGTATAGAAGGTACCCGTATCGGCGGTAATGCCTTTGAATTTCATAGCATGGCCGTTAAAGATCTAGGCGATCGGTTTATCGTCGCACTCAATGCAAACTTAGATCCAAATGGCGGCAAAGACAGGATTGCCTATGGCGATTTGCTGTTCAACTTCACCCCAAAAAACTTGAAAGGCGCAAGCGACCAAAGCGCCCTCTTCGGGGTTAAATTCCAAACCCTCAACTCCGACTCCGGTGTCAAACAAACTGGAATTTACAAGGGCGTTAAAGCTAAGGCCGTCGGCACCCAAAACAAAGGCTTCAGCAATTTCAAGCAACGCACAGACTACCTTCCCAAATACACCAAGACTGCCACCAGCGAACTCAATAATCTAGGTGACTTGCAGACCACAGATGCTTATTTTGATGGAATGCGCACAGGTAATAATGTCCTCCTGAACTCGATTAAGTCTGGAACTCGTGTCGGTGATATTTCGATGCTGAACAAAGCTCAGTTGACTAACATGGGTGTAAATTTCGGTCACTTTAATGCAACCGGAACCCAAACCTTTGGATTTAGCTTCATCAAGCCTAAAGAGTTTGAAGGTGACTTCACTTCCACCTTAGCTTTTGAATGTTTTAACGATGCAGTAGCGTTGACCGGAACGTCTAAGAAAGCGCCTGAACCTCTTGCTTTAGCGGGACTCGCTGTTGTCGGGGCAGCGTTGGCTCGTAAGCGTCGCGTGGCTCAATCTTAGTCTGAAACACCTTTAATCTGTCTTGCCTGAAAATTCTACAAACTGAAATTCAGAGACCTCCAACATTAATGGGGTCTCTTTTTTATGTTAAATTGACAAAGATCTAAAACCACACACCTAGAATTTCGGGTGCGATCGGGAATCCCTGGTTTTCGTGCAAGAACGGACCGGAATGACTGCTTCTATGTCTTCTAAAGTGTTTCGCTTCTAATCGAATCAGCCTGAATCGTACATCTGGGTGGAGGAATAACCCGAAAGGAGAAAATAAATGCCCGTAGTTTCTTTGGCACAAATGTTGGAATCTGGTGTTCACTTTGGGCACCAGACCCGTCGTTGGAATCCTAAGATGAAGCCTTACATCTTTGCAGCCCGCAACGGCGTTCATATCATCGACTTGGTGCAAACCGCTGGTTTGATGGATGAAGCCTTTAATTTTGTCCGTGCTGGATCTGAGCAAGGTAAAAAATACTTGTTCGTTGGAACCAAGCGTCAAGCCGCAGGCATCATTGCTCAAGAAGCCGCTCGTTGTGGTGCTTATTATGTGAATCAACGCTGGCTCGGCGGAATGCTGACCAACTGGGCCACCATTAAAACCCGCGTTGATCGCCTCAAAGAGCTAGAGCGCTTAGAAGAAAGCGGTGCGCTGGATATGCGTCCTAAAAAGGAAGCAGCGGTATTGCGTCGTGAATTAGAAAAGCTTCAGAAATATCTGGGCGGAATCAAACACATGCGCAAGATTCCTGATGTGGTGATCATGGTGGATCAGCGTCGTGAATACAACGCCGTTCAAGAATGCCAGAAGCTTCACATCCCGATCGTTGCCTTGTTGGATACCAATTGCGATCCGGATGCGGTTGATGTGCCCATTCCTGCAAACGATGATGCGATTCGCTCCATCAAATTGATTGTGGGTCGTTTGGCTGATGCCATCTACGAAGGTCGTCACGGTGAAGTTGCACCGGAAGAAGGCTATGACGGTGGAGACTACGAAGACTACGAAGATGAAGACGAAGAAGCTCAACAGCAACAAGCGGCGACTAGCGAAGGCTAAGACCCTTGATTTTAGCTGGAGTTAAATGGTCGATATAAAAATCGACAGAGTAAACCTCCCGACACTAGATTTTCTGAATTAGAGCTAGTCTTGGGAGGTTCGATTGTTGCCTTATGTATCGATCGTTGAGAATAGAAATTAAATCCCTGCCGTTTGGTGGGTTTAGAAAGCAGAAACTAGGATTTTAGAATCATGGCAGATATTACCGCAAAGGCAGTGCAAGAACTGCGGCGTAAAACGGGCGCAGGGATGATGGATTGCAAACGTGCACTCCAAGAAAATGAAGGTGACATGGAGCAATCTGAAATCTGGCTTCGTCAAAAGAATATGATCGCTGCTGGTAAAAAAGCCGATCGTGTGGCCGCCGAAGGTTTGGTTGGACAATACATTCACACGGGTGGACGGATTGGGGTCTTGGTAGAAGTGAACTGCCAAACTGACTTTGTTGCTCGTAATGATGCGTTCAAAGAGTTGGTTAACAACATTGCGATGCAAATTGCAGCTTGCCCAACCGTGCAATATGTTCGTTTGGCAGATATCCCAGCGGATTTGGTTGAGCGAGAAAAGGCGATCGAAATGGGCAAGGATGACCTCGCCAGCAAGCCAGAAGCAATGAAAGAAAAAATTGTCCTTGGTCGCATCGATAAGCGCTTGAAAGAGTTGTGTCTTGTGGATCAGCCTTACATTAAGGACCAAAACATTACGGTTGGTGCCTTGGTCACACAACAAGTAGTTGCTTTGGGCGAAAACATCCAAATTCGTCGCTTTTCCAGGTTTGTCTTGGGTGAAGGCATTGAAGTTGAAGAGACTGATTTTGCGGCGGAAGTTGCAGCTCAGATCGCTGGAAACGCATAGAGATTAACGCTGAAGTTTGGAGATTGAATTCTGAGAACTGATGTCTTGTAATCCTAAAAAAGGAGGACTAATTTAGTTTAGTTCTCCTTTTTTTATGGCTGCTTTTCATGGCTGCGCTGCTTTATGGATAAGCTTCGAGTAATTCGGGTTCGTCTAAACTTCGCAGAAGGCGGATTTGGGCGATCGCAAAAATACTTGGAATAATCCGGGCGTAGTTAGTCGAAATCGATCGCCAGCCCAAATCTGCCAAAAACCACGTCCACATCGCCGGCCCAAGAACGGCAAAAATACTGCGGGTTGCGCCATAACGAGCGGTTGCGATCGCCATACCTTGTTGAGCGAGTTTTGCGGTGAAATGCTTTTGAATCATGCTTCCAGCCGTCAAAGCGGATTGGGTCACTTGAAGGCGGGCATAGTGCAACGCAAACTGTCTGGCGATCAGTTGCAGTAGGAGCGGCTTAATGACTGAGCTGACTGCGATCGCGCTGCCACCCTTTAGCATCAGGCTCATGGGATCCCGTTGCAGTTTGTTGGGTAACTCCTGCCAAAGTTTTGTGTGCGTGAGCGATCGTTCGACGCGCTTTGTGAGACTTGTTTTTTGATCCCTGGGCAAGCTTTTCCAGGCACTGCTGAGAAGATGGAGGAAAATTTCGGCTTCAAGATCCGCTGTACTGAGGCTGCCTTGATAGGGCAACTTGAGATGACGGCAGACTTGGAGTAAGGTTTGGCGATAGCTGATGCGATGGGTTTTGCGTTGCAGTACAGTTAATCCGTCGGCGGCTAAAAAACGAAAGCGGTTTTCTAGTTCAGTGATCCACTCAGCCCTGTCCGCGAATTCCACTGGCCGTTGAGGCATCAAATAATCGATCGGATTGTATTTGGGGCGAAACAGAATTTCGGTGAGTTCCCGGAGTTCTTCATCCGTGGCCAATTCTAAGGCCGATCGTAATTCATCTGCTTCCGTGTCAGGCTCCTGTTGCTGCGTCACAATTCTCCTCTCATTATTTTTCTTAATGTTTTTCTTAAACGTTAGGATAACGGGTTTGATGGGATGATAGCACCCCATACCCCGAACCTATTTCCGAAGTCATGTCAAAACTGATTGTAATCAAAACCGGACGAACCATGCCCGAGCTTCAGCAGCAGCGAGGCGATTTTGAAGATTGGATGATTGAGGCGTTGGCGATATCTCGTAGTCAAGTGGAGACGGTGGACGTGAGTGTTGGGGAGCAGCTTCCCGAGTTTCATCAGGTGAGTGGGGTAGTGATCACGGGATCACATGCCATGGTAACGGAGCATCATGACTGGAGCGAGTATTCGGCGGAGTGGATCAAAGTCGCAGCAGATAAACAAATTCCGACCTTAGGGATTTGCTATGGCCATCAGCTTATTGCTTACGCGCTGGGTGGATCGGTGGATTACATGGCCGATGGGCGGGAAGTGGGGACGCTACCCGTAAAGCTGCATCCATCGGCACAAGAGGATGCACTATTACATGATTTACCAGAGCAAATTTTAGTGCAGTTGAGCCATCGTCAGGCGGTGATGGAATTGCCTCCGGATGCTGTGTTGTTGGCCAGTAGCGATCGAGTTCCGTTTGAGGCATTTCGCTATGGCGATCGGGTCTGGGGAATGCAGTTTCATCCTGAGTTTTCGACCGACGTAATGCAGGCGTACACTAAGTATGCGCGATCGGGGTTGGAAAGTGAGGGCTTTGATCCGGATTATATTTATCGGCAAATCACCGATACTCCCAATGGCCTGACGATTATGCAGCGCTTTGCTGGGTTGGTGTTTTGATAGACCGGACGTGTGAACCTGACGTATGATAGGTAACGAGAATCAACTGGAGGCGATCAATATGGCGACCTTAACCTTAGAGTCCCTCGATGTGGAAGTGTTGACACAAGACGAAGTGGCTGAGTTGGCGAATCGTCTTGAGCAAGATGATTATGCGAGTGCATTTGATTGTTTGAATGATTGGCATTTATTGCGGGCGATCGCATTTCAGCGGCCCGAGATGGTAGAGGAATATTATTATTTGCTGGACATGGTGGCGTTTGATGAGTCCTAGCTTGAAAAGCCCTTCTTGAACTTCAAGTATGTTGAACGATCGACGGGTTTTAGTCGGGGTTGGCGGCGGGATCGCGGCCTATAAAGTGGCGCAGATTGTGTCTACTTTGGCTAAGGCGGGTGCACAGGTTCGAGTGGTGATGACGGATGCGGCCCAGGAGTTTGTGACTGCATTGACGTTTTCCACTTTGAGTCGTCAGGCCGCCTACGACGATCGTGATTTTTGGCAACCTACTCATGGTAAGCCGCTGCATATTGAATTGGGTGAATGGGCTGAGTTGATTGTGATTGCCCCATTGACGGCCAATACGTTGGGGAAATTGGCCTATGGGTTGGCCGATAATTTGTTGACAAATGTTGTTTTGGCATCCAAATGCCCGGTACTGTTGGCTCCCGCAATGAACACAGATATGTGGGAGCAACGATCGGTTCAGCGAAATTGGAATTTAGTTTTGCAGGACAACAGATATCATGCCGCTAATCCGGGAAGCGGATTGCTGGCCTGCGATCGCATTGGGACCGGGCGGATGGCTGAGCCAGAGGAGTTGTTGGTGAAGATCCGATCGTTGCTTCATACGAGTGAACGGGATCTAGCGGGAAAGCGGCTTTTGATTAGTGCGGGAGCGACCCAAGAATTTTTAGATCCAGTGCGATTTTTAGGCAACCCCTCCACTGGGAAGATGGGGCTGGCGTTAGCGTTGGCATCTCGCGATCGGGGTGCTGAGGTGACGTTGGTTTATGGCACTTTACCGGGACCATTGCCGTTGGGAATTCAGGCTATTGTGGCATCAACGGCAGAAAAAATGGAGCGAGAACTCCGATCGCACTTACCCAATAATGATTGGTTGATCATGTGTGCAGCAGTGGCTGACCTGAAACCTGCTGAGTATAGAGATTACAAACTACCCAAAGCAGAATTGCCAAGCGCCTTACCGTTAGCCCTAGTCCCCGATATTGTGGCGAACTTATCAAAAAACAAATCAGACCATCAAAAAATAATCGGATTTGCGGCGCAGACTGGGGATTTCATACTACCTGCATTGGAAAAAATGAAGCGAAAGGGATTGGATGCGATCGTGGCTAATCCAATCGATCAAGCTCAGGGCGGATTTGGGAGTGATGTCAATCAGGCGGTGTGGTGCGATCGATCGGGTAAACAGGTGCCGATTCCATTGTGTGAAAAATTGGAAATGGCCCACCGAATCTTGGATCTGGCGATCGGGTTATAAGAGGACGTTTGAAACGTCCTTCCGTTGGTATCAAAAAACTCTAGCCTTTTTTTTTAACTTAACTCTTAGTCCCCCTTCACAAGGGGGATTTAGGGGATCGGGTCTCGATTGTCACAACCTTCAACTTTTCAAACCGCTTCTAAGACAATGGGCTTTACATCGAAGACAAATACGTATACCCCGTCAAGCAACGTTCGTAATGCTGAAGTAACATCTGTGACTCCTCCAAGGTGATTTGCTTCTGTTCCATCGCAACCTCCGTCCGTTTTCGCATACTCTCAATCAAATCCTCAGAACTATACTGCACATAGCCCAGAACCTCCTTCATCGTGTCACCCTTCACCACATGCTCAATCTCATAGCCCTTGGGCGTAAGTCGAATATGCACCGTATTGGTATCGCCAAATAGATTATGTAAATTGCCCATAATCTCCTGGTAAGCCCCATTCAAGAACATCCCCAAGTAATAGGGTTCGTTCTCCTTGAGGGTATGGACTTCAAGCAACGATTTCACATCTCGTGAAGAAGAGCCAATGAACCGATCGATTTTCCCATCACTATCGCAGGTGAGATCGGCCAAGGTTGCTCGCTGAGTCGGGGCTTCATTCAGGCGATGAATCGGCATAATGGGGAAAAGTTGATCGATCGCCCAACTATCTGGAGCCGACTGAAACACCGACAGATTCATGTAATAAATCGAGGCCATGACCTGTTCTAAATCCGTCAATTCTTCTGGCACAAAATCCATCGATCGCAACTGCCGCTGAATCTTATGACAACAAGACCAAAATAACCGCTCAGCCTTTGCCCGCTCCGGCAAGCTTAAGTATCCGAGTCCAAACAAACTAATTGCTTCTTCCTTGAACTGCGCCGCATCATTGAACGGTTCTTGAAGATTGTCCCGAGTGATGGATGCGTAAGTTTCGTGGAGGTTGCGGATGATCAAATGATCGCCCTCTACGATCGCTTCAACCGTATCTTCGACGACATCGCTCGATCCTAAAATATCAAACACCAATACAGATTGATGAGATGCGATCGCTCGACCACTTTCACTAATCAAGGTCGGCACGGGCAAATTGGCCTGAGTACAAGCGTCATTAATTGCCGCCACCACATCATTGGCGTAGTTTTGCATGTTGTAATTTTTGGAGGCCGCAAAGGTCGTTTTTGACCCGTCGTAATCCACACCTAGGCCACCGCCGACATCTAGATACTGCATATTTGCCCCTAAACGCGATAGCTCGGTGTAGATGTGGCCAGCTTCCCGGAAGGCATCTTTAAGAACGCTAATGGAGGAAATTTGTGAGCCAATGTGAAAATGCAACAATTGCAACGAATCCAGTAAATCAGCCTTTCGTAGTTTCTCGATCGCGGTCAATATCTCTGGAATCGTCAGCCCAAACTTGGCCCGATCGCCCGCCGATGTTCCCCAGCGACCCATGCCCTTCGCACAGAGTTTTGCTCTGATCCCGACGACAGGTTTGACCCCCAGCTTTTTACTCGCTTCAATCACCTGCTCCACTTCCTCCACCTGCTCCATCACCACGATCGCCGTTTGTCCGAGTTTTTGGGCCAGCATCGCCGTTTCGACATACTCCTGATCTTTATAGCCATTACAAATGACAAGTGCGCCTTTCGTATCCAACGACGCAAGGGCAATCAGCAGTTCGGGTTTCGACCCGGCTTCTAATCCAAACTGGTAAGGCTGACCGAATTTCACCAAATTTTCAACAAAATGACGCTGCTGGTTGCACTTCACCGGAAAGACTCCGCGATAGATGCCGGGATAGTTGTACCGAGCGATCGCTTTCGCAAAACAAGCATTCAGCCGCTCAATCCGATCTTCTAAAATGTCGGAGAATCGAATCAAAAGGGGCAGTTCTAAATTTCGCTGCTTCAGCCCGTTGACCAAATCGCAAAGATCCAACGACCCGCCGCGTAATCCCTTAGGCGAAACGGTGACATGTCCCACCGCATTAATCGAAAAATATGGATCGCCCCAGCCATTGATTCGGTACAGCTCTTCGCTTTGTTCAATACTCCATTCTTCTGGTTCTATGGCCTGCGACGATTTGGTGGTATTGGATTTGGTGGTATTGGATTTAGTGGCAGTTTGAGCTTTCTCTAGACTGGCAGTTCGAGGACTCTCCTTATGATCGGTCTTACTGACAACAGCCTCAGTCATTTCCTGAACAGTTGAGTTCGTATCGATCGTCATATCCATTGCACGTCCTGCCATCATTAAAATCCTTAAAATTGACACTATGACTGGTTAAGCTTATCGCATTTGCCCAAAATCTGCGTCCCTAACAATGAGTATTAGGTGCAGGTAATATGCGGCCATTTATACAGTTTATACAGTTTACGATTGTTCAGCCGAGATCCTTTACTGCTACTCTGATGGATGGAAATCTCTCTTTTAAGCTTGAGAACAGTAGTCATGGAAAGAACATTTATTGCCATCAAGCCCGATGGCGTTCAGCGTAAGCTCGTTGCCGAAATCATCGGTCGCTTTGAGCAAAAAGGATTTAAACTTGTGGGCCTGAAGCTGATGAAGGTCAGTAAAGAACTCGCTGAACAGCACTATGGTGTCCACAAAGAGCGTCCATTTTTTCCCGGCTTGGTTGAATTCATTATCTCTAGCCCGGTTGTTGCGATCGTTCTTGAAGGCGATGGAGTCGTGGCCGCAGGACGCAAAATTATCGGCGCAACCAACCCATTGAATTCGGAGCCTGGAACGATTCGGGGCGACTACGGCGCAAGTATTGGCCGTAACTTGATTCACGGTTCTGATGCGATCGAAACGGCTCAAAGCGAAATCGCGATGTGGTTCAAGGAAGAGGAGCTAGTTACTTGGGAACCCACGATGACGAAATGGATCTACGAATAACTGAATTCGTAACTGAATTCGTATAAGTAATCCGCATCAACAATTCGTATAAAAAAGCAGGCTCAGGGATTCACGTCCCCAACCTGCTTTTTTATTGTTTATCACTTTCCCGATTTTCAGCTATCCAATCTTCTCAGCGGTTGCGTTTTCCATTGCTTCAGAGCCGATCGCATCAGTGGCAACAGTTTCAATCGTTTCGCCTACTTGCATATCTTGCTTTTTGGAGAATCCCCAAGTAAAGACCGCCGCGATCGCCAGCACCATTACCCATTCCGGAGGCACCAGACTATCATTTACAACTCTCAGCAACAGCCGAAAGCCTACAAATGACACGGTGATATAGCCCGCATCCTCAAGATGGGTATATTTCTCTAGCCATATCATAAATTGCCCCGCCATAAACCGCAGCGCAATAATCCCTATTGTCCCGCCCAGCAAAATCAGCCAAGTTTCATTCGAGACCGCGATCGCTGTCGTTACGCTATCGAGGGAAAATGCCAAATCCGTCAGCGCCAATACCGGAATCGCCTGCCATAAATTTGCAAATCGGGGTGCAGTATGCTCGCCGTCTTCGTCTTCTACCGAGGTAAAGTGCTGGAATACAAGCCACAGAAGGTAGGCTGCCCCCGCCAATTCAAATTGCCATTGATTGACCACTTGGGACGCGACTAAAATCAAGGCCATCCGCAGGATATACGCTAGAAAGAGGCCAATGTTTAGCGCCTTTTCCTCTAGCTTTGGATCCCGTAATCCTTGAGTGATAGCAGCTAGAGCGATCGCATTGTCTGCCGAAAGTACGGCCTCTAATGCCACCAAAACCGGAAGAATCAAGAACGATTGCGGCGTTAGATGATCGGGGAGGAGCTGAGTCGGGTTAAGTAGATCAGGAAAGTGAAAAGAGTCCAGCATTGGTAAGCAATATTGAGGCCTAGCACTCTAGTTTACCATTACGTTGATTCGCGGTTCTGCACTTCCTTAGGGGGAGAACCGAAATCTTGAGTAAACTATTCAGGTCGAATTCAGATTGGATTTATGTCATTAAATCTATGCGTTCTTTTGCCTTTTGTTACGAGTGCATTCCGCTAACCCAGCGTCATAGGGTTTAATCGAAGGTGTAGGCTAAGTTATGTAGACTTCATAATCTATAAATTTTGGCTCAAAACTACTTAGGAGCAATCTCAAATGACCGATTCACAAGTGATGATGGCGCTTTTTGTCGCATTGATCCCCGGTATCTTGGCGTTCCGTCTTTCGACTGAACTCTACAAGAACTAACAACAAGATCTCGGGACGCGGCCAAATTACGATCGCGTTTTGTGTGTTGCAAAGCCTAGATAACGCTTAGGATTCTTCTTAATTGGTTATCTGGGCTTTTATCTTAATCAGATGCTAATGAGAAGGGTGATTATGATGATGAGCGACATTGACCCGCATCCATAAAGATCCCTGAACGATCGATTAAGACATTTGGGGATCTCTAGTGGGTATCTAGGTCCAGCTCTTTAAATGGTGCTTAAATTGTGATAAATGGCAAGATTTTTCTCTAAAACAAGTTTTTCGGTGCTTAAGTTTTGCTTTTCGATCACTCGATCGCAGGCTACACTAGCGGGATAAGTTTTGCTTGTAAGAATGAAGTTCAAGTAAATGCACGGATGATCGCCCGGGATAAGTTTGCTTTTCTAATTAGACATTTGATGCATCTACATGTACAAAGCCGAACAGAGAAAATTTTTCTACTCGGGAAAGAATATGATTGGACACTATGAACGCACTCCCTAAGTTCTCTCAACAACCTGACTTCCCTCGACAACGGTCTCTCTTACGCTCTCCTGGCCGCCGAGCCTCTGTTCAGCCTTCCAATGTACGAGTTTCGCGTCAATATCGTCTTGTGGCGTTTGAGACCTGTTTGCGTTTGGGTGTAAATGTGGGATTAAGTGCGATCGCTCTTTCGACGCTGGTGTACCTGGTCCCCTACCGAACGGCCCAAACCCAGAAACTGAAGGAGGTTCAGGGCGAAGTTCAACAGACCGAAGCTCGTGTCGCGCAAATACAGGCAGAGTTCAGTCGAAACTTCGATTCCAGTCAGGTTAAGGCAATTTTGCAAGAGCAGACGCATATGGTGGATCCAAGTCAACGAGTCGTTATTTTTGACGATCGCCTTCCAGCAGACATTGGCAAACCCGACAAGCTTGCTCAGACTCCTTAGAATTTCGTATCGAATTGATACTAGATCATAAGTACTATATCACTTCTGTGTCAACTCTGGATTCTCTGTATAAAATATGCGAAGGCTCCCAGATTCCACATGAGGCAGAGATATGGCGATTATTTCGCTCAAAGCTTGGTATATCGAAGAATATGAGCCGTTGAAGCAGCTCCAGAAGCGTCCTTATGATCTTCGGCTCAGCAAAAATAGTTTGCTGAAGTCGGGATTGAGAGCTGACTTTTTGGATGAGTCGGAAGTGGTGATGCAGTCGGCTTGGTTCCAGCGTTATCTTGAAGGTGACTTAGTTGAGTTTTATATTCAGGGTAGTGGCGGCTATGCTATCGCAAATATTGATCTGAGCAGTCATGAGATTTATTTTACAAAGCAGGATGTGATGGCACATTTGGAGCCTGTAATTTTCTTCTCTTATCAGCAGTCATACCCCGAGTCTAGCGAATTACTGCGGGATGAGTTGATTTCTATTTTGGAGGCAGTTAATAAGAAGTCTCGGGTTGAAATTACGCTCAAAGAATCTCATCGACTCGATGACGGGCCAGTGCGGCTGAATAGTCCACTAATGCGATCGATTCGGCAAAGTCTCCTTTATGTGGCCGATGGTACATCTATTGCGCAGATTCCAGATGCTGCTATGCCGCAGTTGATTCCGAGTCCGCAGGTTTGTGTGGAGACGGGATATGCGTTGCAATGTAAGCGTGTGGAGCAGATTTTGATGACTCAGATGGAACGATCGGATGTGCCAGGGCATTTCCCATTTGACTTGCCGACTCAGAATCGTTTGATTTTTCAAGACGCAAAACAATTGCACCAATCCTTGCCGAAAGCGATCGAGGCACAATTGAAGCGGTTTAATTTGTTTTAAAGATAGATTATTTCTCCGAGTCCGAAATTACTGCGGATTTAAGGTTGTCAAACCCAGAATCCGAATCATTCAAGACACTAACAAAAATCCCGATCGAAGGCTCGATCGGGACTATACCCAGATAAATCTCTCTTTTGGACTTTTA
The DNA here is from genome assembly GCA_026389365.1 of Cyanobacteriota bacterium. Classification (GTDB taxonomy): domain Bacteria; phylum Cyanobacteriota; class Cyanobacteriia; order Leptolyngbyales; family Leptolyngbyaceae; genus JAAFJU01. The sequence continues at coordinate 3,790 of JAPLHZ010000033.1, read as the reverse complement.
ACTAATTCCCCTGTCCGCGTGTTATTTGAGACCAAACACGGGTGGGTAGACCCCAAACGTAGATAAATCCTTCAGCCGCTTTATGGTCGAAGTTATCACCTGCGCCATAGGTAGCAAGGTCTTCGACATACAGCGAGTTGGCTGATTTACGTCCGACGATGGTGGCATTACCCTTAAAGAGCTTAACCCGCACTGTTCCACTAACACGCTCTTGAGTTTTGCTGACAAAGGCATCTAGTGCTTCTCTAAGCGGACTATACCAAAGACCGTTGTAAACCATTTGGCCGTAGGTTTCTTCAATGCCACGCTTGTAGACGGTGACATCTTTGGCTAGGGTTAGGCTTTCGAGATCGCGGTGCGCATGGATCAGCATGATCAAGGCGGGGGTCTCGTAGATTTCGCGAGACTTGATGCCGACGAGACGATTCTCGATCATATCGACGCGTCCGATGCCGTGGTTGCCGACGCGTTTATTCAGATGGACAAACAGTTGAACGGGATCAAATGCCTTGCCATCGACGGTGATGGGAATTCCACGATCGAAGCCAATTTCAACGTATTCCGGCTCGTTGGGCGTGTCTTGGATACTTTTGGTTAGGGCATAAACTTCTTCAGTCGGCTCGTAGTATGGGTCTTCCAGTGGACCTGCTTCGACGCTGCGACCCAGAAGATTCAAATCAACGCTGTAGGGCGAGGACTTTTTAACGGGAGAGGGGATACCACATCTTTCCCCGTAGGCTATTGTTTCTTCGCGGCTCATAGCCCATTCACGGGCGGGGGCGAGGACTTTGATATTGGGGTTTAGGGCAGCGATCGCCACATCAAACCGCACTTGGTCGTTCCCTTTTCCAGTGCAACCATGGGCTACAGCATCAGCACCATACTTTTCAGCCGCTTGCACCAAGAGTTTGGCGATCAGTGGACGGGCGAGGGCCGTGGAAAGGGGATAGCGATTTTCGTACAGGGCGTTAGCCTGAATCGCGGGAAATGCATAATTTGTGATGAATTCGGTTTGAACGTCTTCAACTAAAGAAATAGACGCGCCTGAGTCGAGTGCCTTTTGGCGAATGGGTTCTAACTCGTCTCCTTGTCCTAAGTCTGCGGCGAGGGTGATGACTTCTTCCACGCCCCATTCATTTTTGAGATACGGGATACAGACGGAGGTATCTACGCCCCCTGAATATGCCAGTACAACCTTCTTAGCTCGCCCCATTGATTTTTCCCATATGTCTAACTTTGACAGTGTTCAATCATATGGGATTTCTTACAAATTTACGGTTTCTTCGGTGGCAAGTCCGGTGACTTTTTGGTAGATAGCGTCGATCGGGCCATTCCAGTCGATGCTTTTAAGCTGAATCCGATCGCCATTTGTATAAATTTCAGTTTCCCACCGATCGTTTTGACGGGTGCGGACTTCGACAAGTTTTTCAGTCTGGCTAATTAGGACATATTCTTCGAGTTCTGGGCAAGTCTGGTAATCGACAAATTTTGCTGTCCGGTCGAATTTTGCAGTGGATTTGGATAGGATTTCGATCACGACTTTGGGATGGAGGATAAAGTCTTCGTTGCCTTCTAAGTCGTCTGGGTGACAAGTGACCACGACATCTGGATAGTAGTAGCAGTTCGCCTCAACGAGCCGCACTTTGATGTCCGAGGACATGACAATACAGGGACTGTTGGCGAGATGGTTGCCGATCGATCGGGCAATGTTCCCCGCGATAATTACGTGGAATTTTTTCGCTCCCACCATGGCATAAATTAGTCCACGCTGATATTCATGCTTGATGGGGCTGGCACGCTCGCCTTCAAGATAGTCTTCGGGGGAAATGTAGTAATTGAGGGCAACCATAAGAATTGAAGAATTGTGAACTCTTTATTATCTCAATCCCCCTTCACAAGAGGGATCTCTTAGGGAATCTCTATGCGATCGCTTTCTTATACCGATCGTTAACAGCATTCCAGTTCACCACATTCCACCATTGTGCCAAATATTCGGCGCGGCGGTTTTGATAGGTGAGGTAGTAGGCGTGCTCCCAAAGATCGTTGCCGAGGATAGGGATGCCGCTGACCATCAGGGGGTTGTCTTGGTTGGGGGTTGAGCTGATGGCGAGGTTGCCTTTTCGCGTGATGGCCAGCCAGACCCAGCCACTGCCAAAGCGCTGCATTCCGGCTTCGACAAATTGCTTTTTAAAGTCGTCGATGCTGCCGAAGTCTTTGACAATAGCAGTGGCCAGTTCTCCGATGGGTTCGCCGCCAGCGTTTGGTCCCATGCTTTCCCAGAAGAGCGTGTGGTTGTAGTGACCGCCGCCATTATTACGGACGGTGCGACGGATTTCTTCGGGGATTTTATTGAGGATGGGGAAGAGGTCTTCGATCGGTTTTTCTTTATATTTTGGAAACTTATCGAGGGCAGCATTTAGATTTTTGACGTAGGCACCATGGTGAAGGTCATGGTGGATTTTCATCGTTTTTTCGTCGATAAAGGGGGCCAGGGCATCGTAGGCATAGGGCAATGCGGGCAGGGTGGCGTAGGGTGTTTCAAGGGTTTCAGCTTGGGATGCGTTGGGGAAAAGACTGGTGAGGGCGATCGTTCCAGACGCTGCACCGACATAGGTGAGCCATTGACGACGAGTGATGAGGCTTGAGGGCTGATGAGTCACGGCGCGAACCTCATGAAGTTAAGAGCTTTCTTGTTTTAATCTACCATTTCGCTCCGTACTAAGTTTTGTTACACTCTTGATACTAGAGAAAACAATTTTAAGGTTTATACCCATGGAACTGCCTGAATCCGTCAAGGTTTATAGTCAATTCGCCCATCCACTTTTGATGTGGGTTGTGTTGGGGTTGACATTGTACGCAGGATACACAGGTTGGCAGTGGCGCAGGACTCGATCGGCCACAGGTGAGGAAAAGAAGGCACTGATGGCAGGCAAGTTTAAGGACAAGCATCATGCGATCGGGGCGACGGTGTTGGCCTTGATGGTGTTGGGAACTGTTGGTGGCATGGCTGTGACCTATATCAATAGTGGCAAGCTGTTTGTCGGGTCACATCTGTTGGCGGGGTTGGGCATGGCCAGTTTGATTGCGGTGTCGGCTTCGTTGACTCCTTTGATGCAGAAAGGGGTTGAGTGGGCCAGGGTTTCGCATATTGCGCTTAATAGTGCGATCGTGGGTCTTTTTGCATGGCAAGCGGTGACGGGCTTGGAAATTGTTCAACGCATCATTGGTCGCATGAGTACTTAAGTTCTATGTGAAATTTAAGTAGTTTGAAAGCATTTTTGGAGAAATCTGAAAATGCTTTTTTGTTGAGGTGATAAATTGAGAATAAGATGTCAGTCGCAATACAGTGATCATCTAATCAAGTTTCCGCAGAGGCTGATAAATCCTAGAAAATTCAAAGCTTTAAACTTTCGATCGTGCCCTGTTGTCGGAATGCATTCTAATCGGCGAAATCTCACAGATGATAAGGCAGGAAAAAGGCTTTTAAGGGATTCATAGGCTTCGATCGTAGATACGACCGACCGATCCGTCCAAGTGCGCTATTTTTAAGCTGTTCTTATCACATAGGAAAACTGCATGTTCCCGATCGGTGACGACAATCCGACCCGCCGCACGTCTTATGTGACCTATGGGCTGATTGCGATCAATGTTGGTTCTCCTAGAATTGCCGTGGTCGGCATCCAGATATAGCGTTCATCGATTGGCTGTAAAATCAAGATGTTAGCCAGCAAGCGAGGGGCCTCATGGAGAATCAGATTCACATTCCACTCGATTTACCGGATGTCCGCCT
>JAPLHZ010000031.1 GCA_026389365.1 Cyanobacteriota bacterium | reverse complement strand
CGAGGATTCACCTGATAGAGCAGACTTATCCCAAGGGCGTCAAGGTCTCGACCGAGGACTTGGAACCCTTATTATATTTCTGGAAACCTTCGGTAGAACTGGCTAAATGGGATATTACAATTATCCCAGCGTGACTGGGGCGATATTTTTTGGCTCGTCCCTTAGAACTCAAACAGAGGTTACCAGGGGTTATCTTTGGCAATCAGAACGATCGCGCTTCCAACTTTTTTAATGTAAACCTCAGTACCCGACATTTTGAAGTCTTTGGGAAGGTTCCAAATGCTGAAACTAGCCCTGATAGACCTTGCCATTAGGCATTGTGGCTCCTTGAAGCTTCGCCCCAACCATCTTCACCATTACCCGATCGTTGAACCCCACCTTTGCACCTTCTAAATTCGCCCCACGCAAATCTGCCCCGCTCAAATCTGCCCCAATCAGATTGGCCTCTTTCAAGTTGGCATAACGCAAGTTGGCTTCCAGCAGATTGGCCCTAAATAGATTAGCCTGACTCAGATTCGCGCCTTCTAAGGTGACTCGGTGCATGAAGGCATCACTCAAATCACTACCCCGCAGATTTGCACAGGTTAAGTCTCGATTCGACAGATCTTTTTCCTTCAGATCGCGGCCACTCAAATCCAGGCCCGATCGGCTAATGGGCGGCGGGTCGGGAAGGGGTGGCGGTGCTTTGGGAGTCTCTTTAGGAGGAGTTTTAGGAACTTCTGGTGCGGGACGAGGCCATTGACTAGAGGCTGGCGATTGACTAGATGTGGACTGGCTAGATGGAGACTTTGACGGAGCACTAGGCGGCGGCGAGGACTGCTGTTTTGGTTGAGGCGGTTGCGGTGGCGGTGATTTTGGAGACTCGGTGGAGTTGGGCGATCGGTGATACTCCGGGCGATAGCGGGACTGGGCGTAATAATCCTGGTTTGAGGATGAATTTGTCGAGTGGGTTGACGACTGACGCTGAGCATCCGTCGCCGAATTGGTTGAATTAGACTGAGATGTGGACTGGGATGTGGACTGATTTTTGGCTTGTCCGTTCTGAGTACTGCTTTGAGACTTGGCTTGGGCGCTAGTTTGGCCCTGACTGCTGGTCTGATTATGGGCCTGATTGGCTTGATCTGACTGCGATCGCTGACTGGACGCGCCACTTGATGCACCATGGTATGCCCCGTAATAGGACGACTGATGATAAGTAGATGCCTGCTTTGACGCTGACGACGATCGGGTGTCAGCTCGTTGCTTAGCTGCATAGTAGCTATCTTGATAGGAACTGGCATACCCCTGAGCGCTTGACGAAGTTGAAGGCTGAGCTTTCCGGGAGTTGATTTGCTCTCTTAGATAGTCACGAGCATGGTTAATTTCTTTAATTTTTTCTTCGGCAATTTGAAGAAGCCGATCATTCTCCTTAGGAAGCCGATCGGGATGCCACACAATCGCCAGATCTTTATAGGCACGGTTCAGGTCTTCCAGCGACGCGCCTACCTTCAATCCGAACAGTTGATAACAGCGATCCAGCTCACTCATAGACTTCACTTCCCTACCCATACGGCTCTACTTTCCCGATCGTGCTTCGATAAGGTTTACTCAGTGTAAACGTTAGATTTAATAAAAAGCAGCGCTGTGCAAATTAACTTCAGAACTTAGCGCCATAAGTGCGCCATAAGTTAGGGCAAAAAGCGGGACAAGAGAGGATCTAGCGCGCCGAATCGAGCCAATCATAAATTCGATCGAGCTGCTCCAACGACACCAACCCGTACTGCCATAAAATCATGGGCAAGGGTTCAAAATCTCCGCTACGTTTGAGGGCAAAATCAATTGCAGAAGCAGACATCGCCAAATCGTCTTGTAAAAACTGAATTAAGTCTGGATAGATAGAAAGCATAGAACCACACCCGTAACCATTTGAAGAATAAATAGAAAATCTAGGAAAACTTACAACACTCTAGGGAGAACACCAGAGAACTATTTGCTGCCAAATAATTTCAAACGCAACGATCGGATGTGAACAAATATTACTGGGATTGCCCGGTCAGATGAAAGTGGTGAAATCACCCCGTAAAACGTCGATGAAACTTGGAAAATACTAGCACAAATGTTCTATTTCAGTACAGAAGTATTATTAGGGAGGATCGTTGCCTCATCACCCACTTTAATTTCAAGCTCAAGCGCCCGTCCCGATCGTAGCTCTAGCACATTATCAACATCACCCGGCGGCCCATAGACTGGGCATTCGGGCGTGGTGCAGGGCGGAACGGACGATGCTATGGCCTTCACTTTCCCTTGATACAAAAACACCATATCGAGAGCAACGGGCACATTTCTCATCCAAAATGTCACCGGACGCGCCGGAGTCATGGGAAATAGCATTCCTCGATCGTCGGGCAAAGCAGGGCGATACATCAATCCCGTGGCTTGCTCTTGGGGCGATCGGGCGACTTCTAAATTAAGAGGCTTTCCCGCGATCGTAATTTTTGCAGTGATGGGAAGAATTGTTCCAGTGGATGAACTGGTTGCGGCGATCGTGGAAACAATGTCTGTCGGGTTGGTAACGGGGGATTGAGTCGCGGCACAACCAACCAAGAGAAGCTGCGCTGTAAACAGCAGAATACAACCGCCCAGCACTCGACTCGATCGGCTCAATAGTAGCGATCGATCAATTAGAAGGCGATCGGATAAATCTTGGGTAAAACGTCTAGCAGACATGGCTGTGATATTGAGATTATATTTAGAGTGCCTAGATACTAACCGCTGAACCCGAAACCGCCAGAAATGTTCCAGCGTTCCCAACTAAAGCGTGTAAACGCCGTTCTCAACTACAGCTCTCGCAATACGTACCCAACCCCACGAACCGTCTGAATCAATCGTTTCTCACCCTCTTCTTCAATTTTCAAACGCAGATAACGAATGTATACCTCAATCACATTCGATTCGCCACCGAAGTCGTAGCCCCAAACGTTTTCTAGAATTTGTTCGCGTTTGAGAACTTCTCGGGCATTTTCCATCAAATATTTCAGTAAATCGAATTCTTTGGTGGTCAAATCAATAGTGCGACCGTTGCGAGAGGCTTGACGAAAGCCAAGATCAAGCTTGAGATTTCCATAGCGCAGAACTTTCTGGGGCAGAACTTCAATGCGTAAATAATGCTGCACCAACCGCATGAAACTGTCGCCTTGATAGGGTTTTAAATAATAATCATCGGCCCCAGCTTCTAAGCACATCACCCGATCGTCCACACTATCTTTCATCACTAACAGTAAAATAGGAAACTGCATCCCGTTTCGCCGTAGTCTCGCACAAAATAAAAGTCCTGAATCGTCACTCAAGGAGCGATCGACGACCACTAGCGATGGGCTACGCGCTTCAACCTGGGCTAATGCCGCTACGACATCCGGCGTGACGATACAAGGGTAGCCAGCATCCTGTAAATCCTGCCTCAAGTGTGTGGCGAGTTCCTCGTCCGGTTCCACCACAAGAACGTAGGGCGACATGGATGAGGACGCGAGACTGGAATTTTCGTTTAGCGTTTGCATGGCGTTCTCCAGATTTAACCGTCATTTACGATCGCACTTTGTAATAGTAATAATTAAAAACTAGCTAATATTTTTCTTTAAGAAGTTGGTTTTGCGACATGAGGACGCCCCCATCCTAACTTTTCTCTGAGCAGATGGAAAAATTCTGGGTTCTGAAGTCGAACAAATCGAGCGAGATAGGGAGACTTCTGTATAGTGACACAATCATCAGGCATGATAAAGCAACCTGCATTGCCATCGGCCACCATGACGAGACGATTTTGCATGGCCGGGTAAATGGTGATGGGTTCAGTATTGCTAAAAACTAAGGCCCGCGAAGCTAAGGAATGGGGACAAATCGGCACCAAACACATCACCGGAATCCCAGGCGTAATCACGGGGCCACCTGCGGATAGAGAATAGGCAGTCGATCCGGTGGGAGTCGCAACAATCAAGCCATCGGCTGCAATGTCTACCCGGCTATAACTACCGACCTTCACTTCAAAATGACACATACTGGTCAGGGGTTCACGGTGAATCACCATTTCGTTTAGACACAGGGCTTCCCACAGCAACGCGCCCGATCGGATGACTTGCACCGTCAACATCGTGCGTTCTTCGACTTGATAATCTCCGGCCAAGATCGGTTGAATAGTGGTTTTTAAATCGTCGGTCATGACTTCAGTCAAAAAACCAAGATGCCCTGTATTGACCGTCAGCAAGGGAATTCCACAGGGCGCAACCTGACGCGCCGCCGACAGAACAGTTCCATCGCCCCCCAGGACAATGGCAAATTCCATATCGGCATCAAATCCCGGTGGCACGAGACTCTCGATCGGAGTGTGGCAGACGGGTTTGGACTCCGATGAGTAGCCTAAAATGCCCCCTATGCCTGTGGCCAAAACGACATCCCACCCCGACTGTGCAAACACCTCCTGAAGTAAGTTGGCGGCATTGCAAGCTCTGGGCTTTTGGTCATTGTAGATAATGCCTGCTTTTGGCACGATCGTTAGTCTCCCTAAACGCCTCAAACGACGCTAAATATCAATAAAAACAAAACCAACGATGATCCCGTTAGGTCGTAGCCTTTAACACTAACACTCAGACTCGATTCCGTTCAGATTAAGCTCAATCACAAATTCTGCACCCCGACCCACTTGAGAATCACAATACAAGCTGCCACGATGTTTCTCAACAACAATTTGACGAGCGATCGCTAACCCCAGTCCTGTTCCTTTACCGACTTCTTTGGTCGTAAACGATTGATCAAAAATACGTGCCTTCACCTCTGCTGTCATCCCAGGTCCATTATCTGCAATAGAAATCACAGCCCGTTGCCCGTTTTCAGATAGTTTTGTACAAATTTTGATTCGACGAGGATTGGCTTTATTGGCTTGAAGGGTTTCAAAGCTATGCTCCTGCGGTGACGCTTCTAAGGCATCGATCGCATTTGCTAGTAAGTTTAGGAAAACTTGATTCAGTTGCCCCGCGTAACACTTAATAGTCGGCAGGTCGGAATACGCTTTCACGACTTCAATTTCGGGTCGGATCTCATTGGCCAGTAGACGATGTTTAAGGATCAAAAGTGTACTGTCAAGACCTTGGTGAATATTGAAGGAAACCGGACGATCGGTGTCTGTTCTCGAGAAAATCCGTAAACTGGTGCTAATGTGCTTGAGTCGATTCACACCTTCTTGCATGGAACTGATCAACTTCGGTAAGTCTTCCCGCAAATACTCCAGATCAATTGCCTCCGTCTGTGCACAAATGTCTGGGTCAGGTGTAGGGTATTTTTCCTGATACAAGTCGATCAGGCCAAATAAGTCTTGGATGTAATCTTTTGCAGGGCGCAAATTACCAGCCAGAAAACCTAAGGGATTATTAATTTCATGAGCAACCCCGGCCACAAGATTCCCCAAGGCTGACATCTTTTCAGATTGAATCAGTTGCAGTTGGATGTGCTGAAGTTCGTGAAATGCGTGTTCAGCTCGCTCTTTTTCCTGAAACAGCTCAGAGGTTCGTTCTTGCACACGCACGTCCAAGGCTTGATTGGTCTGCTCCAGCAATCGTTTTGCTTCACGTAACTCCAGTTCTGACTGTTTACGAAGGGTAATATCCGTTGCTAGCAGAGTGTACTGGCTGACGATTCCCTCTGAATTAGAGATAGGTTGTCCATCCATCAGTAACCAGGATTGAGTCAGATTTTCTTCCTGTTGATAGGCAAACTCAAACTTAAAGCTTTCCCCTTTAATCAGCTGCTCCCGAATATAGGTTTGCTGCGGCAGGTTCTGAGCATTCTGAGAGAGAACTTTAAAAAACTTCTACCCAATCAACATCTCATAGGACTGGTTGTTGTCCAAGCAGAATACTTGATTCGCCCATAGCAATGTCCCGATCGATCAATCAGTGCCATGTGTAAATCTTCGCGATCGGCAAGTGAATTTCCCATGATCAAAGGAAAGTCAGCACAGGAATCGAAACTAGAGGTTGGTAGCATAAGTTACAGAGCGTCTCGTCTACCAGCAACGTAGGCTAACAAGAGGCGACCGATATCATCGCGAACTTGGCGAAATACCGTCAGTTTTTCTTGTTCCGTTCCTTCTGCCGAAGCAGGATCTGGAAAACCAAAGTGATGGCGGTTGGTTGAAGCAGGCAAAATCGGACAGCTCTGATCGGCGTGGCTACAGACGGTGATCACCGTATCGATCGGTTCATCAAAGAAAGCATTGAGGTGCTTACAAGTATTGTTAGAGATATCAATCCCAATTTCTGACATGACTTTGACTGCCAGTGGATGAACCTCAGCAGCAGGATTCATACCTACACTGTGAGCATCAAATAAGTCATCGGCCAATTCTCTCAAAAACCCCTCAGCCATCTGGCTACGGCAAGAATTACCTGTACAAAGAATGATCAGGCGATGTTTCATAGTCTGAGAAGACATAGGACTGGTTAATAGAGAAGAGTTAAGACTGCTTCCTTTACAAGCAACTTTATATTAAAGTAGCTAAAATTATAGACTACGCCTAGTCTCAAAGCCAACATTCGTCTATTTATCCCTAATTATCCCTAAAATCCTACTGAGACCGATCGTCCCTCCCAAACCTCAAAAAACTAGATTAATACTCACTAACGCTAGCACCACGAAAAGGATCGATCGTCCTCCAACAATCAACACAAAATATAGTAATTAGAACTAGCTAGCACCCAATTAGAACCAAGACATTTTCTTCTTGACTTTCTTTTTGTTCGCTTTCTCCATCGCATATTCAATTTCCTTAAGCTTTTTCATAATGCGACTGAAGTAATCCTGCATATATTCATCCAGGCTCGACATTTCAGACACATCAAGTCCAAAGGTCTTGTAGGTTTCGTCCATGTTGGCGGTCAACGGATTTCCTGTCGCAATCACTTCCGCAAAAGACAACCGATCGGCCACATTCCAACTCCACTCAAAAAAGCGAGTCAATCGACGGGTAATACGGATTATCTCAATGGGAACTTGGCTTACTTTTGCATCCCGACCCGACAACCGCTCACAGAGATTAATAATCTCATAGCCATCCCAGGCACGATTTCCGACCACTGGAAAAGTTTTCTTGCCTGTCTCTGGAACTTTTAAGGCTTGAACACCAAATTTTGCGACATCAATAGTGTCCATAAACGCCATGGGGGCCGTTTTACCGATGACCCATACGGATTGGGATTCCAGAACTGGAATAGCATATTGCCCAATCAAGCCCTGCATGAATCCGCATGGACGCAAAATAGTGTAATTCAGCCCAGATTCTTTAATGAATTTTTCAGTGTGATTCTTGATGTCCATCAGTGGGACGGATGGATACTTTTCACAGTCGAGAATTGAATAAAAAATGTAGCGATCGCAGTCCGACTTTTGAATCGCTTGGATCAGATTAACTTTTCCATCCCAATCCACTTTCCGAATGCTTAACGTGTCAGATGCCCGCGCCGTCGCCGCATCAATAACCGCTGTCACCCCCTCAAGAGCTTCCGTCAAGGTGTCCGGCTCCAACAGATTTCCGTAGACCAGTTCTGCACCCCATTCCTTTAGAAATGCAGCTCGCTTGTAGTTACGGACCAGACAACGAACTTCGTGGCCTTCATCCAAAGCGCGGCGCGTCACTTGTCTTCCCAGTGTGCCGGTAGCGCCTACGACTAAAATGCTCATGTGAGGTTATGACAAAATGTTAAATTTCTCGTCAATTCTATCAGGGATTAGCGCATGAATCTGAGAAATGTAAACTTTTCCATCAGAACGATCGGTCCATTATTATTCTGAGTCATAAATATTAGTCATAAAAGTGACCCCGCTTTGCATAAAACAGGGTCTTTCTTCTGATGAGAGCAGTTTCAGGCAACGCCCTATTCTGGGCTACCACCTTGAAGCTTAAGCAGTGCATAGCCCAGCACTAAACCTAGGGGAATAAGAACAATAGGTAAGATGGCGATGTTTAGGATTTCTCCCATGACTGGTTTCCTCTAGAAAATGAATTGATTCTTAAAAGTAATTCTAAACCAGTTAGGTTAAACCTGTTATGGAAACGCAGGAGATCGAAAAAATGGTAGTCACACCTAGAATCCCAAAACTTGTCATTACCATGGGAGATCCGTCCAGTATTGGGCCTGAAGTGATTTTGAAAGCGCTGGGTTTGAGAGCATCAAGCCAGATGACGGCCAGGACGGCAGAGATCACACTTTGCGGCGATCGGACTATTTTTCAGGATACCTATAAGCAACTTTGTCGATCGGGTTGTGACGTTCCGGACCCAGAGACATATCCATTTCTAGACGTGCCGATCGATCGAATGGGCTTAGAAATGGGTGTGGGCAATGCTGCCAGCGGGGATGGTGGATTTCGGGCATTGACGGCGGCGATCGAGGCCACGAATAACGGCGAGTTTGATGCGATTGTGACGGCTCCGATCGCAAAGTCGGCTTGGAAGATGGCGGGTCATTTGTATCCCGGTCAGACTGAAGTTCTGGCTGAAATGTCGGGATCCGATCGATTTGGGATGGCATTTGTGGGCCGATCGCCGCAGTCAGGTTGGATTCTTCGAGCCTTGTTAGCCACGACGCATATTCCGCTCAATCAAGTCCCAACGGCGTTGACTCCGGCTCTGATGACTCAGAAATTAGAACTATTAATTGAACATTTACAGCAAGATTTTCAACTGAAGACCCCCACAATCGCGATCGCGGGGTTAAATCCTCATAGCGGAGAATTAGGCCAGTTAGGAATGGAGGAGATGAACTGGATCAATGAGTGGCTGGAGCAGATGCGATCGAGATTTCCAAACGTGACGCTGGTTGGGTTATTGCCACCGGATACGATGTGGGTGAAACCGGGTCAGGCGTGGTTTCATGGGAAAACCGATGGCGTGGCGGATGGTTTTTTGGCGTTGTATCACGATCAGGGATTGATTCCGATGAAGCTGATGGCCTTCGATCGGGCGGTGAATACGACGATCGGGTTGCCCTTTGTCCGCACGTCGCCGGATCATGGTACAGCATTTGATATTGCGGGACGAGGGATTGCCGATGGGACGAGTATGGCGGAGGCGATCGGTTGGGCGATAGAGTTGGCGCGATCGCGTTGGGGATGGTGAGCGTGAGATTGCCGGAGGGGTGGGGGATGAGGGTTATGCGATTCCCATTCTGGGAGGCATCGCCAACGGTGAGAGGTTGAGGAATTGGAGGAATTGCACCTTTGGATTATTTATTATTACTTCATGCCATCTTATTGTAGCGGGCTTTGAAGGAAGCCGTTACTCTGCGATCAGTGGTAGAGCCTGCCTACCTAGCAAAACCGCTTTCTGCCAGAAAATGAAGAAAACCAGCTAGCTGCAAGGCTTCTGGTTTCAGGATTAGATCTCAAATGGGTTCTATAAGGTAGGGAATCTCCGGAATTTCTTGTGGAAGATGGGTAAACTATAAGTAGCGTTATTAATCTCTACGAACCTGCTATGTCCGATCGTATTTCTGACCTCCAAGGTAACTACTCAGGCTTAAAAAATAGTGTAATTTCTAGCCTGAGTCTTGAGCAAGATTGTAGGATCGAAGAATTGATACCTGACGAAAGTAGCAAACCTCTTGAAAAAGCGCACCCCACTCCTGACCATTAGCCGAGACGAAATTAGAGCCGTGTATGTCCAGGGGGAAGACTCGGTGATTGCGTTGGTGGAACGTTTAGTGGCTCGGATTAACGCGCTAGAAGCCCGAGTCGAGGCTTTAGAGCATCAAATCAGTAAGGATAGTCATAATAGTAGTAAACCTCCGTCAGGCGATGGCTTTGGGAAACGGACGAAAAGTCTACGGGAGCCGAGTGAGCGCAAGAGTGGTGGTCAAGTGGGATCATCCCGGCAGCACCTTAGAATGGCGAGATGCCGTGGATGAACGGGTCGTTCATTCGGTGTCGAATTGTACCCGTTGTGGTGCGAATCTCTCGGATGCATCTGTTTTGGATGTAATCGGTCGTCAGGTCCATGATTTACCTGAGTTGCGTCTGGTGGTTCGGGAACACCAAGTAGACCTGAAATGTTGTCCGGATTGTGGGTGTATCAATCGGGGCACTTTTCCCCCTGAGGTGACGAGTAGGGTGCAATATGGTCCGAATCTCAAGGCTCTGACGGTCTATTTAATGGAAGGTCAATTACTGCCGACCGTTCGCGTCTGTGAATTGTTATCGGACGTCCTGGGTTGTGAGCTATCGGAAGGAACCTTATACAACACGCGATTCAAGCCGCAGAGGTGGTCCACTTTGATGAGATAGGACTGCGGGTGAAGGGGAGATTAATGTGGTTGCATGTCGCCTGTAACCCGGAATTGACGGCTTACTTTTTGCACGAAAAACGGGGACAGGACGCGATGAATGCGATGGATATTTTGCCGACGTATCCCGGCATCAGTGTGCATGATGGCTTGCGCAGTTATGCCAGCTATCCCAGCACTCATGCACTCTGTAATGCCCATCATTTACGGGAACTACGGTTCATTGTGGAACGGTATGACCAAGTCTGGGCCAGCGATATGATGACGTTGCTGATTGACATGAAGCATCAGGTGGAAGCGGCGAAACGGGACGGTCATCTGGAATTAACTTCCACCCAACGCCCCGCATTAGAGCGC
>JAPLHZ010000176.1 GCA_026389365.1 Cyanobacteriota bacterium | reverse complement strand
TTTGAAGGAAGCCGTTACTCTGCGATCAGTGGTAGAGCCTGCCTACCTAGCAAAACCGCTTTCTGCCAGAAAATGAAGAAAACCAGCTAGCTGCAAGGCTTCTGGTTTCAGGATTAGATCTCAAATGGGTTCTATACAAAATCGACGATCGCCTCGATCGTTCTGCTTAATTAAATTCGAGGGCCGATCGCGATCGTTTTTTAATATTCAGTCCAGCAGGCTCTGAGATTTTTGAATTTGGAATTGCTGGGTTTGGATCGATCGTCCGAAGATTTTCGTGCAAAGTCAAAACTTGGGGCTATCTTGGTAGGCAACTGAGAGAATATGCGCTAGATATAGTGTCGCTAGGTGTAAATTCTCCGTGCGTTTAGTTCCTCACTTCGGCCACCGTCACGCGGAAATTCCAGGTTTGACCCTATGCCATCTTCATTACTGCGTAATTCCTTTAACAATTCGTCTTCACAGAAAATCATTCCCTTCACCATTGCTCAAGCTGTAATCAACAGATTTGGAACGATCGCGTTTGGGGCGGTCTTGGTGTTGGGCTGTGTGTTGACGATCGGAAGTAGTGCGATCGCCATGGGGATTGATGGCTGGAAATATGATCCAGAGAAGGGGCAAGTTGAATTTGAAATCGAAGATGGCGTTAAACCCCGTCACTTTTTAATGGCTCAGCCTGCGCGAATTGTGGTGGATTTAGTCAATACGCAAATTGGAAATGCCCCCCCAGAAATGAGTTATACCTCCGGTCCCGTTCAACGGATTACGGTAGTACAGCTTCAGCCATCGCTCACGCGGGTGACTCTACATATGTTCCCGAGTACAGTGTTTGCGAAAGGTCAGGTGGCGATCGATCGGTTGGGCGATGGCAATAGAGGTACGAGTGATGTTTGGACATTGCGCCCATTGGTTAATAGTTCGGGAAGTGGGTCAGCCAATAGCACGCAGGGAAGCAGCACGCCGGGAAGCAGCACGCCATTTCAAATCCAGCTTAAAACCCAGACTCAAACCCTAGTAGTGCCAACGGCTCCCGTTTCGCCGAACATTCCGATCGCGGTTCCCCCAGCAAAATCCGATGATTCTGGCAATGCTTCTGATCCTAGTCTTGGTTCTCGGTTGGGGAGCATTCAACCTGCGACTCCGCCAAAGCTCGAAGAGTTGCCACCGGGAATGTCTTCAGTTTTGCTTTCACAAAAACCTGGTTCCATTGGGTTTACTCCTGTGTCGCCTGCAATTGGGTCGCCAAACGGTTCTCCAACGTCAGTCGCGATGCCAAAGCTAGAGACCGTAACGCCAACACTGCCAAACTTAGAAGCGGTGAAATCAGTCGCGATGGCTGATGGTCAGAGATCGGCCATCGAGGTGCCTAAACCAATGACGGCGCTTCCAAAAAATTCGTTAGCAGAACCGATCGAAACACCACAAGTTCTAACCTTTGAACGACCAACCCCTTCTTCTACATCAGCGTCGCAAGTTCTAAACGTTCCACCACCCGCCAGCACTTTGTTCCCAAGCGTCCCCACTCTCCCCATCATAGTCTTCACTCCCGATTCCCAAGTCTTTGCAAAAACAGGAGATGGCCTGGTCCTGCCGGATTCATTGCCGACAGTGACACCGACTGTGCGTCAACCCACAACCGTCTCAGTACCGCCGCTATCCACGATTTCTCCCGTAGCACAACCCAGAGTTCAACAACCGATCGCACCAAATGTGCTCCCCAACCTAGTCCCGACGATCGTCCCAAATTCGACTCCAACGGCATTTCCATTGCCCGATCGAGTGCCACAACCCGCACCGTCGCAAATGCAGCCGCAACCGATCGTGCCGAAATTCACGTCACAGCCCGCAATACAGCCAAGTATTTTTCCAGCAGCAGGCATCGCTCAACCTGTAGACCGCAATCCGATCGCATCCAGTCCGTCATCTGCCCAGCCTGATGTGATTAGTTTTGGGCAGCCATTACGATTGGCGACACCGCCCCAGTTATCGCAACCTGCGCCCATTTTCGCAACAGTTCCAACACCTGACATTGTGACGATGACGGCTAATGATGGGCGTACGGGTTTGCCCTCGGGAACGGCGTTAACAGTAAGGTATACAGGAATTTCATCCTTAAGCGTCAAAGATGGTTCACGTAAGGAAATGTTGGTGCTTCAGTCGGCCATTCGCGATCGTAACGGCATGCCAATTGCGCCAGAAGGAACGACAGTTTATGGTGCGTTTGAAGGCGGGACAAATCGGTTTGTGGCGGAGTCTATTGTGATTCAGGGACAACTGATCTCGTTGATTGCTGAGTCTCCCAATTTAGGTGGAGCGCGAAGTCCTTCTGAGCGGAGTCTGCTTCAGAACTCGGGGATTGGCGTGTTGGCAGGAGTGTTAATTGGTGGATTGAGTGGGGGTAGTGCGATCGGCGGAGCAGCGGCAGGTGCGATCGCGTCCTATGTGACGGCTCCGAAGGTTGCGACAATTCAACCCGGTCAAACGTTGGAATTGAAACTAACTCAAGATTGGATCATTCCCTTTGGTGTGAAAGTTTCTCAGCGCTTTGGGGGTTAGATTGATTCAGGTAGCGCTACAAATCATCACAAGATCATCACACAGAGACAGATTAAAAAAATGTCAACACAACACGCCCTGAAAGTGATGAAACCAATGCGCCATTGCCGCCGACGTTAGCGGCTTGGAATAGAAAAAGCCCTGCCCCACATGACAACCCGCATTCTTCAGAAAATCTAACTGTCCCTGAGTCTCAATCCCCTCCGCCACAATCCTCAGCTCCAGACTCCGCGCCATCGAGATAATACTGCTAGAAATCAGCATTGCATTCCGATCGCAATTAATTTGTCTGACAAATGACTGGTCAATCTTCAACTCATCGATCGGCAACTGCCCTAAATAACTCAGCGATGAATACCCTGTTCCAAAATCATCGATCGCCAGCTTCACACCCAACCGTTTCAACTGCAACAGCTTCTGCACCGTCGCATCCAAGTTGCTCATCACACAACTTTCCGTTATAGCTATAGCCAGTGAAGTTAGGACGCAGCAAGAGCAAGAACGGAGTCTATAGCATCATGAAGATTAGGTGAATCCCTTAGGAGTTTACGGATACGAGATTTCAGCCAAGCCCAACAGTTTTCAATACGGTTAAGG
>JAPLHZ010000354.1 GCA_026389365.1 Cyanobacteriota bacterium | reverse complement strand
CTTTGCCCGAGGTATCCCAAATCCGCGCGGTGCCATCATCTCCACTGGTTGCGAGGGTTTTGCCGTCCGGACTATAGCTCACACTCTCGACGCTTCCTTGATGGCCTTTGAGTTGGGCGATTTGTCTGCCCGAGGTATCCCAAATCCGCGCGGTGCCATCATCTCCACTGGTTGCGAGGGTTTTGCCGTCCGGACTATAGCTCACAGTCCAGACGCTTCCTTGATGGCCTTTGAGTTGGGCGAGTTCTTTGCCCGAGGTATCCCAAATCCGCGCGGTGTCATCCGACCCACTGGTTACGAGGGTTTTGCCGTCCGGACTATAGCTCACAGTCCAGACGCGTCCTTGATGGCCTTTGAGTTGGGCGAGTTCTTTGCCCGAGGTATCCCAAATCCGCGCGGTGCCATCATCTCCACTGGTTGCGAGGGTTTTGCCGTCCGGACTATAGCTCACACTCAAGACGCGTCCTTGATGGCCTTTCATCACTGTTTCTCGAATTCTATCTAGCCCTGTTTGCGTTGCAAGTAATGGGCTGGCTGCTGGGTAAGCTTTGATCGATCGCCCCTCTTTTTCAAATGGAATCAATGGATAAACCGATCGCATTGCCAAAAGTAATCCCTCTGTTTGCCGAGATTTAAATTGCTCCAATGCCGCAGTGCCTTCCCGCTCCAAACGAGTCCCCAGTTGTGCTTCTTTTTGCTGTTGAGTCGCGATTACAACATCCTTCTCAGCCTTCTCCTGATCTTTTCTCGCCCTTTCCAGACCGCCCTTCGCCTCTTCCACCTGAGTCTGGACCTGAGATACCAGTGTTTCCGATTGTTGAACCTTTTGATTCGCAACAGCAACCTTTTGATTTGCAACTGTCACCCGATCTTTAGCATTCTTCTCCTCAATCTTCGCCTTTGCAACTTGTGTTTCTGCATTCTTCTCCTTTTCCTTCGCGTTCGCCTCAATTTTTTTTGTCTGATCCGTTAACGTTCGCAATTGTTCTTCTGAATTTTTAACTTGTTCAGATGCATTACGTTCACGATCGTTTGCAGCATTCTTTTGCTGATTCGCATCAATAGCCGATTGCCCTGCAAAACTTACCACCACCACCGAAGCCGCCACAATCCCGCCCAATATCACCAATCCTCGTTTGACCTGTCGCTGAACCCGAACATTAGTTTCTGACAATTCCCGATTCTTCTCTTTCTCCTCCTCCAACTCCTTCGCCAACCGATCGAACTGAGGCTTTTGCCGATCGCGAATCACGCCCGCCAAATAATCATGCACCAACTGATACCGATCGTCCGGCGACTCCTTCAACCGCATCACCAACCCAGAACCCACCAACACCGCCAACACCAAATCCAACTGCTCTGGCAACGGCGATCGCTTCAAATCCCCCATCTCCCGCACCAACTCATCCCGCGTCTTCAGGGGTCTCGTCCCCCGCTCATCCGTCAACAAATACCCCACCAACTCCGCCAACTCCCCATTCCCCTCACCACAATCCTTAATCGTCGCCATCAAATACCGATCGACCAACTCCGCCTTTCCGCCCACCGGATACTTCGCCAAAGTCCGAATCTCATCCTCTTGTAACTGCGCCCCCACAATCTGCAACTCGATCGGACGCACCTCTCCCAATGGTTCCGCCAAATCCGCCACCAACCGATCGAGCAATGCAGGCTCCAACGTAAACTGCGATCGAGTTGTCAAATCCTCAATAATCGATCGCGCATCACTCGGTGAAAAATTCCCAATTTCATACAACACCTTCCGACTCAACACATCCCCATCATTAATCATCGACATTTCACCGCGACATTCCAGCAGATAATGTAAATAATCTTCCCGCAATGACAGAATCACCTTCACATTCGATAACTCGATCGCCTCCCTCAAAAATGAATAAAACCTTTGCCGATCAACACGATCGTGCTGTACAAAAAAGAACTCTTCAAACTGATCAAAAATCAAAATTGTTCTAAGATTACGCTCTTCATTCGATCGTAACTTCGCTAAAACCGCTTCAATCTCATCCGTTGATTCTCCCAACGCCTCCAGAATCGCCCCCACCCAATTGTTATACTGTCGAATCAACACAGGCAAATTATCCCGCGACCCGATCGCCTTCTGCCTCAACGCAGGCACTAACCCACCTTCCACCAACGAACTCTTCCCAACCCCCGAAGCCCCATGCAAAATCGTCAACTTAAACTCAGTACTGCCAATCCGATAGAGTAAATTTTGAATATCTTTCGATCGACCAGACGATCGGATTGCGGACGAGACAACAGCATTACGGACCTCTGATCTAAATGGCTCCAAATCAAAACCAATCTCTTCTTGAGGTCTGAGCCATCCCGCTCCAACAAAAGCTCGCCATCCCATTTGCTGTTCTATTGAAAACCGCTCTTGTTTAGTTTCAAAGGCCTTGAGATAATTTTTCTGCGATCGATAAAGTTCTTCTAAATCATTCAAAATACCTACATAAAATTGATTATGTTGACAATCATAAAGTTCTGTCTGTGCCCGCTCAAGAAGAGTAGTCGCTTCAAGATAATCGTATAAACCTGTTTTTGCTTTAGCACACAAGCGTTGATACCACCCTTTATCTATCCTCATTGCGACATATTCAGGATTAAGCAAACCATCTGGAACTACGATATTAGATACCTTAATGCTCTCGAATTTCCTGAGCGCCTCTTCTGATTGAACTAAAGCTTCTTTCCAATTTTCATGGGCGATCGCAACTTCCGCTAAATACCCATTGGGCCGAGCAAATATTGCATAATCAGTTTTAGTTAACACAAGTGGAATGGCTTGCTGGGCTAATACTTGTAAAATATCCCATTTCTTTAAGCTTGTCAGAACTTCTCCCAAAAATGATGCGATTTCACAGGGTAATTTTTCAGGGCAATTCTTCAAGCAAAACGCTAAGTATTTGTCTACAATACTATCAAATTCCTGCCAATCTGAATGATTCAGATCACGCTGTAAACTAACTCTATACTGACAACTTTTAACTAACTCTTCTAAAACTCTTGCTTGACCCTCAGGCCAGACATTTCCTTCCCATGATCTCAAACAGTTTTGAAAGAGTTCGATCGCCTTATCAACAGTCCGGACAGTTTTTAACGTAGGTAGTGGCGAAGAAAGCTATCCAAAGCTTAAAGTACAGTCATACAAAAAACAGAGACTGTGCAATGGATAGCCTACAGAATATTCTAACGGACGCACTGACCACAGTGGG
>JAPLHZ010000106.1 GCA_026389365.1 Cyanobacteriota bacterium | reverse complement strand
TTTCTTTAGCCCATCCATTTCGATTGCTTGCATTACCTTTTGCCGTAAATCGGAACTATATGGTTTTGGCATTGTTATTGCTCAGACAATTCGCTTTCTTTCTATCTTATGTCCTAACCTAGCTGGCTATAGCTATAATATCTAGAAATCCTTAAAACCTGTGATTCCCATGAGTCTTTTTGATCAAATTCTCGGTGCAGTTAACAATCCTGGACAACAAGGTTCCATGGACCAACTCGGTAGCCTAGTGAACATGGCACAGCAAGTCAGCGGTCAAAATGGTATGGATCCGGCCATGACCCAAACCGTGATGTCGATGTTGGGCGGTGCGCTTCAATCGGGACTACAAAATCACCAAGATGCCAATGGCTTCGATGCCACGGAAGGTCTCGTGGAAGAACTCGGTTCGTCAGCCACGGCCAACCCCGGCGCGATCGCATCTTTAATTCCTATGGATGTGCAGCAACAAATTTGTGGGGCAATTGCTCAGCAAACAGGTCTAGATTCAGGAATGGTCCAAGGCCTATTACCGACCCTGATCCCCATTGCCATGAAGATGCTCCAAGGCGGCGCGGTTCAAGGCGGCAATAGTAATCCGTTGTTGAATATGTTCTTAGACAAAAACCAGGACGGCAATCTAGATATGGGTGACGCTATGGGTCTGGCAATGCAATTCATGCAAAATCGCTAACCGATCGTCCGACGGGTAATTCACAGATTATATGTCCACACTAAAATCTCCGACGAACCGCCCTACAACCTAATCTCAGGCTTTCCGACAACGATCCGTCAACGCAAGTCTTCCACTCATCAAACGAGTGGAAGACTTCATAGTGGAAGACTTCCCGCAGCTTAACGAGGATCCTTGGGCTTTGCTTTATTAACCTTAAGCAAGCGGCCCATCCACTCTGCTCCATCTAACTTCTCGATCGCTAAATCTTCCTCTGCCTCCGTATCAAGATCCACAAATGCGAACCCGCGTTTTTTGCCAGTTTCCCGGTCCATGGGTAAGCTGACACGTTTCACAACGCCATACTCACCAAACACTTCACGGACATCCTCTTCGGTCGCCTGGAAGGACAAATTGCCGACGTAAATAGCCACAATGCTCTCCGTATCCTATTGAAATCTGAATAATCAACAAGAAACGATAATTTCCTTAATCGCCTGCATGTTTGCAAATCATTATAGCGAATTATTTTCATCAGGGGCACAACAAGCCATAGAAAGAGGCAACTATTTGTTTAGAGAGTTGTTTAGAGAGCTTGCAAAGGTCTGGTTGAAGCCTTCAAACTTGGGCGACGATCGCTCCTCGGGGTAACGATTGGTCGAACTCACTTTCAAAGTACTGATAAGAAATCCCATTTTGCGGAAACCCTATTCTTTCCAACAGGTTATTCTTTCCTTAACCTATCCTTTAGGATGGTCAGGTAAGTTTATTTGTAATATTCGATACCGAAAATATTCTATGACTTTATCTTCTCGCTTGTTTCAATCCTTGACTTCCCCCAAAGGATTGCTTTCCATCCTTCCTGTTGGTATCGCGTTGGGCTTGGCGGCTTGTTCTGCCCAAACTCCCACAGCGGCTCCCGGTGCAGCGAAGCCTGATGCAACAACATCGTCAGCTCCAGCGATGGGCGGTGGTGCAACTGTGGCGCTCTCGGGTGCTGGTGCGACGGCTCCTAACCCGCTGTATCAAGCTTGGTTTGCGGCTTACAATAAAAAAAATCCTAACGTTCAAATCAGCTACCAATCTGTCGGTAGTGGGGCGGGTGTGAAGCAGTTCTTGGCCCAAACCGTGGACTTTGGTGCAACGGACTCGGCCCTGAAACCTGAAGAACGTGAAAAATATCCAGCCGCAGCGGGTAAGCCCATTCAAGTGCCATCGACGGGCTTGTTTGTGGTATTTGCCTACAATCTTGATGGCGTGAAAGACCTTAAGCTGTCCCGCGAAGTCTATTGCGGCATCGTTGATGGTTCCATTAAGAAGTGGAATGACGAAAAAATCAAGAAGGACAATGCTGGCGTAACGCTGCCTGACACGGATGTCACATTTGTCCACCGATCGGACGGAAGCGGCACCACCTCAATCTTCACTAAACACCTAGTCAAGGCTTGCCCAAATTGGAAAGCAGGTTCTGACAAGTCCGTGGAATGGCCAACTGGAACGGGTGCAAAAGGCAATGAAGGCGTGACCGCTGCCCTTCAACAAACTAAAGGCGCGATCGGTTACACCGAGTATTCCTTTGCCAAGAGCGGAAACTTGACGATGGCGGCCTTGCAAAACAAAGCGGGTGATTTCGTTGTTCCTACTCCCGATAGTGCAGCGAAAGCATTGTCCGGCGTGACGATCCCCGAAGACTTTGCGCTCTCCGTTCCCGATCCTGAAGCAAAAGGAGCTTATCCTATTGTTAGCTTGACCTGGTTGCTGTTCTACGGCACTCCGAAAGACGCGTCCAAAGGCGATGCTCTGAAGAGTTTCACCAAGTGGGCTTTGTCGGCTGAAGGTAAAACGTTCGCAACTGACTTGGGCTATATTCCATTGCCTGAAGATGTTGTCGCTAAGGTTGCAGCCGCATTGGACGCTAAATAGTTGTCGGGCCTATCCCAGTTCTAAGACTATGATTTAGGCCACATATTTAGATCATCAGAAAATCGATGGATTCGGTGAATTGAAATTTATATTCTTCTGATTCATCGATTTTCTGTTATTGCCCTGCGGAATCCATCTTGTATGGGTCATCTCATTTGCTCTATGGTCTGATGTTTTTTAAAATAGTTTTTCACAACAGTTTGTATTTACTTTTAATGCTTTAGTTAATCTGTGATCGTAAATCTCTCTGAGAAATCCAATTATGGTTGTTTCGCCAAATCAAAAAAATGAACCGATGCAGCGGGATCGATCGCCCCTTGCGCGAAATCTGGACACCGCATTTGTCTGGTTGACGGGCGGGTTTGCCAGCTTGATTGCTCTCCTATTGATTACCATTGCCATTCGGGTCGGAATCGATGCAAGCCCAGCCATGGCAAAGTTTGGATTGGGCTTTTTGGTTGAAAGCCGTTGGGATCCGGTTAAGGAAATTTATTCAGCCTTTCCCCAAATCTACGGAACGATCGTCAGCTCATTCCTAGCCTTGCTGCTCGCAGTTCCAGTGGGGATTGGGGTTGCAATTTTTCTCAGCGAAGATTTTATTCCAGAGAAAATTCAGCGTCCTGTTGTTTTCTTAGTGGAACTTCTTGCGGCAATTCCAAGTGTTGTCTATGGACTGTGGGGAATTTTTGTATTGATCCCAATTCTGCGAGACATGGGAAAAGGTGTAAATCAATCCTTGGGGTGGCTGCCGTTTTTCTCGACCTCGCCATCTGGACCCGGAATGTATGTTGCGGGAATCATTCTAGCCATTATGATTTTGCCAATCATCACCGCCATCTCTCGGGATGCTCTGGTTGCTGTCCCGATCGAACTCCGACAAGCCTCCTATGGTTTGGGAGCAACGCGGTGGGAAACAATTTTAAAAATTATTCTACCTGCTGCATTCTCCGGGGTAGTCGGGGGAATTATGTTGGCGCTAGGGCGTGCCATGGGTGAAACGATGGCCGTGACGATGGTGATTGGAAATGCGAATAAAGCAAACATATCCATATTTGACCAAGGTTCTACGGTGTCGTCGCTTTTGGCTAACCAGTTTGCTGAAGCCAGCGGACTTCAAGTGTCGTCGCTGATGTATGCCGCGATCGTTCTATTTGCCTTGACCTTGGTGGTGAATATTCTCGCTCAAGTTATTGTGCAGCGTGTCAATCGGATCTAGTCCTACCCGAACTCAATTTTTATGAATTCAACTTCTTTCCCAACGCCTGAAGATAGTTCCAATCAAGGCTTAATCAATCGACTAAAACGACAACCTTCGTCGCCGCGCACGTTGTTTGACACCGTGATGTCGGTCATCGTATTTGTCTGTGCTGCGATCGCCATTGTGCCTTTGGTCGCAGTGTTGTGGTATGTCCTTGAAAAAGGTGGATCTCGGCTCAGCTTAGAGCTATTCACCCAGCTTCCCCCGCCGCCCAATATTATTGGAGGTGGATTTGGGAATGCCTTCATCGGAACCTTAATGACCGTGGGAATTGGCAGCGCGATCGCTATTCCTTGCGGTATTTTAGCGGCTATTTTCCTATCAGAATTCGCTGCTGGAACCCGTCTTGCAAACTGGATTGGCTTCTTAACCAACGTCTTGAGTGGCGTACCGTCTATTGTGGTTGGGGTATTTGCCTATTCCGTGGTGGTCATCGCGATGGGGAGCTTTTCTGCGATCGCTGGGGGATTCGCTCTGGCTGTCTTGATGTTGCCCATCATCGTTCGGACTGCGACAGAAAGTCTTGCACTGGTTCCCCAAGAAGCTCGTCAGGCGGCAGTAGGATTGGGTGCGACCCGGTTTCAGACGGTAGCGCGAGTGGTATTACCCGCCGCCTTGCCGCCGATTTTAACTGGGGTCATGTTGGCAGTGGCTCGGGCTTCAGGCGAGACGGCTCCTCTGATCTTTACGGCACTGTTTAATAATTTTTGGCCAAAGGGAGTTTCAGAACCGATCGCAACCCTTTCTGTTTTGGTCTTCAATTTCGCCACGACACCGTATAAAAACCAACAGGAACTCGCCGCCGCTGGATCGCTAATTCTAGTGATGATGGTGACGATCGCAAGTATTGGATCCCGTTTAATTGTGAAGCGCAAATAGACTAGTTTTCCAATAGTGATTAGTCTATTTGTCATTTTAAGCTGATTACTGTTTGTTAAGGTCCAGATAGTTCTCTAGTATATAGATAGTGAGAACTGAGCTGAGACCTGTTGCAAAATCTAGTTCCCGCCGACCACCGTTTCAAGTAATTTCGCCAGGATGCCTTTTATGGTTATTTCATCTAGCCCTCAGACTCAGCCCATTCTCAGTAGCAAAGATGCCAACATTTACTATGGTAATTTTTTGGCAGTACGCGATGTAACGATCGATATTCCTAAAAACTCAATCACTGCGTTTATTGGTCCATCGGGCTGCGGTAAAAGTACGGTGTTGCGCTGTTTTAACCGTCTTAATGACTTGATTAAAACCTTCAAAATGCGTGGCACCATGAACTACCACGGTCAAGATCTCTATTCTCCTGAAATTGATCCAGTTGCGGTTCGCCGTCAAATTGGTATGGTTTTCCAAAAGCCAAATCCATTCCCAAAATCAATTTATGACAATATTGCCTTTGGGCCTCGCCTTGTGAAATATAAGGGCGATATGGATGAGTTGGTTGAACGATCGCTCAGGAGTTCTGCGCTTTGGGATGAAGTCAAGGACAAGCTCAAGGAAAGCGGCTTGGCACTCTCCGGTGGTCAGCAGCAACGCCTCTGCATTGCCCGTGCGATCGCGATGCAGCCCGATGTGATCTTAATGGATGAGCCTTGTTCGGCCCTAGATCCAATTTCTACCCTCAAGATTGAGGACTTGCTTCAAGAACTCAAGGAAAAATACACGATCGTTATCGTCACCCACAACATGCAGCAAGCGTCTCGTGCTTCCGATTACACTGCATTTTTTAATGTGGAACAGACCGATCGGGGACGCACGGGCCATATTGTTGAGTACGATCGGACTGAAGTGATCTTCCAAAATCCTCAACAACAGGCGACCCAATCCTATGTCAGCGGTCGATTTGGTTAAAGTATTATGAGCTTGTTGGCAGTTTCCTGTCATAGCCCAGCGGTTAGGAACGTAAACCGATAACTGTTATTGCTGCTAGAAAGTATGCCGATCGGATTGAGTTTGCAGCGCGCTCTATTGTCACAAGGGGAAGCACCCAAATCACCGATCTGGCACTGAGGTCGTATAGCTATAGCCAGTGAAGTTAGGACGCAGCAAGAGCAAGAACGGAGTCTATAGCATCATGAAGATTAGGTGAATCCCTTAGGAGTTTACGGATACGAGATTTCAGCCAAGCCCAACAGTTTTCAATACGGTTAAGGT
>JAPLHZ010000191.1 GCA_026389365.1 Cyanobacteriota bacterium | reverse complement strand
CCCACTGTGGTCAGTGCGTCCGTTAGAATATTCTGTAGGCTATCCATTGCACAGTCTCTGTTTTTTGTATGACTGTACTTTAAGCTTTGGATAGCTTTCTTCGCCACTACCTACGTTAAAAACTGTCCGGACTGTTGATACAGAAACATTCTGAATATCATCCTGATTTGGATGGATACCCCGACACTTTCCGCATAGCACTCCGATTTAGGCAGATACCCAGATAGACTCCGTACATCTCCCCGATTTAGGCAGATACCCCGACTGATTCCGTGTATATCCCCTCATGATTCATAATTTATCCTGATTTCATAGGAGTACACAAGCTGTTTCCTCCGAAGAATGGTAAATTCTTATGAACGTTGGCAACGCCTCCCGGAACGGGAATCGACCTAGAATGTTCCTATAAGTAGTACGCGATACCATTCAGCGAAAATATGACTCCGATCGCACCAAAAAAAGCTACCTTCAATGGATCAAGGTCATTCACGCAAGATCTTGAATAATTCGGAATCCAGCATGTTGATAAAAATTAGGACGAAACCAATTGCGGTAATACGGTAATGCCCCCGTCCCACAGGTAATCCATGAGCCACCCGCCATCATGTAATGTTTGGTATCAAAATAGGGGGCGGAATAGTTCTCGTATAAGTAGTGAGGTTCATAACCCGACAGTGGTGTCAGATGACTACTGAGCCATTCCCAGACATTACCGCGCAGATCATAAATTCCGACTTGATTTTTAGCAGTTTCTAGATCGCCGACAGGATTAGGAGAGCCAAATTGCAAATTGAGGTTACAGTCACTGACAGTTTGCGCCTGCGGATGTAAGCCATGGGCCACATGATGCCATTCTGCTTCAGTCATCAGTCTAGTGGGTTGACCCGTGCGATCGGCATACCATTGACAATAGGCGATCGCTTCGTAATAGTTCACCTCAACCGGATAGTCAAAGGGCATATCAA
This sequence comes from Cyanobacteriota bacterium, assembly GCA_026389365.1. Taxonomy (GTDB): domain Bacteria; phylum Cyanobacteriota; class Cyanobacteriia; order Leptolyngbyales; family Leptolyngbyaceae; genus JAAFJU01. The sequence goes on along the minus strand of JAPLHZ010000191.1, from coordinate 20,604 downwards.
TTTCATCAAATAATGCCCGATATTTGTAGATTGCTTGGGATGGGTCATTGGGTAGCCAAAATTTAGGATAGTTGATGTTGTGTTGAGTTCTCCATTGCCATGCAGCACTCTGCCAATAGGTTGGATTGTCATAGCCTCCCGTTTTGACAAACTCTAAAAAATCAGCATTAGTAACTAGATATTGACTGACTAAGAAAGAATCAACCGAGACGGTACGATCGCCATAGTCAATATCCCACCCATAGGTCGTAGAATCCTGCGGTTTGCCCAGGTGCACAATACCCGCAGGGACTTTGATCCTATGATTCTCACGGCTATACCCATTGGCTGGTGCATATTGCCAATGGGCGGGACGATTAAGTATTTCAACCGGAAGTTGACGGATCAGCATTGAGGAGGTTTCGATATGCACATACTGATGTTCGATCGCCATCATTAAGGCCCAGAGCGGATGCTTGGGGGTGATGGGTAAGGTTAAATCAGTGTGCTGGATCAGATCTACGATCGTGGCATACATTTCCCGGCGATATTGCCAAACCGAGGCCACATCAACAGCGCCTAACTGAGCAAACTTATCCGCAATTTCATCCGGCCTTTCTGGATCAACCCCGATTTCAAACATCACCTCGTAAGCGGGATTGAGCCGCTTTGACAACAACCCGACCTGGATTAATTTATTGATGTAAAAAACGGCAGAATGACCTAAATAGAAAATCAGTAAATTTCGTAATGGATCGGGATTGAGATAGAAGGGTGCATCCCCCACCAAACTCTGCCACAGATGATCTTCGAGTTGCCAAGCCCGATCGAAGTAAGCCAAGATATCTGGACGATCGCACTTGTTCAATAGTAGTAGATGACGAGATGAGTTCATATTGCGATCATTCAGCAACAACAACGCATCCATCATAAATCGAGATGAGCGATCGGTTTTATTGCAAGATCGTCCAAAGCCGCGATCGGGTAGATTTAGTTATGAGTATTTTCAATCAGGTTTATACCTACACAACCAGTCATCCAGACCAGTTTTTCCTAGCCCTCCGGGAGCATCTGCTGCTAGTCGGAGGACCACTGTGTATTGGGCTGGGGTTAGGTCTTCCCCTGGGGTTGCTCAGTGCCCGATCGCGTCTCGCTTCACTTCTGGTCATCAACAGCTTTAATGCCTTGCGAGTGATTCCCAGTCTGGCCGTCTTATTTGTGATGATTCCCTATCTGGGACTGAGTTTTCAGTCAGCAGTGGTCGCCCTAACCTTCCTGGCAATGCCACCGATTTTAATCAGCACCGATGTGGCCTTTCGTAGTATTTCCCCCGCAACGATCGAGGCTGCTTCTGCTATGGGAATGTCCCAACGGCAGGTGTTGTGGCAGATAGAAATTCCCTTAGCGCTGCCTCAGATTGTAGCGGGCATCAAAACCGCGACGGTAGAGGTCATCGCCAGTGCGTCCCTGGCTGCTTTTATTGGGGCGGGAGGATTGGGTTCCTTTATTGTTCTGGGGTTTTCTCTGTACGACCAGACCATTTTATTAGTAGGGGCCATTCCAATTGCGATACTGGCACTCTTGGCTGAAATTAGCCTCAGTCTGGCCCAACGATCGTTAACGCCCCGACGTTAAAAATAGCCGTTTCCTGTTCAAATCAATTCGATTACCCGGACGGGAAACCCATTCTAGGACGAGCAATCCACCATTGAGGGCAAACGCCAGGAGAGACACCGCGATCGTTCCGGCCCAAATTTTGTCGTAGCGACCCGCCTGAGCAATCCCGTCAAACAGCAGCACCCCCAGCCCCCCAGCCCCAAATTTTGCCCCGATCGTAGCGATCGCAATCTCGACGATGGCGGCTAGACGTAAGCCAGCGAGAAAAGTAGGCATCACTAAGGGCACCTGCACCTGCCACCACCGTTGCCAGCCATTCATCCCCATCCCTCGGGCCGCTTCCAGAATGGCAGGATCTATTTGCCCCAATCCAACGATAATATTCCGGACTAAAATCACTTGGGCATAGAGCACCATGGCCGCAATCACAGCGTTAGCATTCAACCCTAGAAGGGGCACCAGCAAAATAATTAGCGCCAGACTGGGTACGGTATACAGGATGCCCAATGCTCCTAGCACCGGGATCTGTAACCAGCGGTAGTGAGTAATGAGTAGGGCTAGGGGGCAAGCGATCGCAATGGCAATCAGCAGCGCCAAACCTGTCATTTGCAAATGTTGAAGCAGCAATGGCCCGACGATATCAGGATGGCTCAGGATGAAGGTCATGCGGTGGCTCCTGGCCGGAAGGCGGAATTGCGAATCTGTTCTAGTGATAGTACACCGACGATTGTCCCTGCTGCCAAGACCGTCAGTTGAGTTTCTCCGGTTCGCAACAGCAGCGAGAGCGCCTGCCGGAGATTGTCATGACGGCTGATTGTGGCCCGATCGATCGCCCGATGGTGAGGGGGTGGGGGTGTCATGACCGTTTCAACCCGTAGCAAACTGAGTTGGCGCAGGATGTCATCAGCGCTGACCAGATCTCGCACAAACTCATTGGCTGGATGGCTTAAGATTTGCGCGGGGGTTCCGGCTTGGATGATGCAGCCATTTTGCATGATGATCATCTGATCGGCTAATCGCAGTGCTTCCTCAATGTCATGGGAGACAAACAGAATTGTTTTACTGAGCTGTCGTTGCAATCGCAGAATTTCGGTTTGGAGATTACTGCGGGTGATCGCATCCAAAGCCCCAAACGGCTCATCCATAAGCATTACTTGGGGATTGCCTGCTAAAGCCCGTGCCAAGCCTACCCGTTGTTGCTGCCCCCCGGAGAGTTGCAGGGGGTAACGATCGCGGTATTCGGCGGCTGGCAGTTCCACTAGGGTGAGCAACTCCTCTACTTGCTGCTGCGTTTTTTTCCGCGACCAACCCAGCAGGTTAGGCACAACGGCGATATTTTGAGCGACGGTCATGTGAGGAAATAGGCCAGATTGTTGAATCACGTAGCCGATTTGCTTGCGCAGGTGTGTGATTTCAATTTGGCTAATGTCGATATTATTTAAGTAAATCTTGCCGATCGTCGGTTCATACAGGCGATTTACCATTTTCAGGAGGGTCGTTTTACCACAGCCCGATGGTCCTAAAATCACCAAGATTTGCCCTGGCTCAACCGTACAACTGCACCGATCGACCGCCGGACGAGGTGCGCCGGGAAACTGTAGCGAAACCTGCTCAAACCGGATTGCACTCATGCTGTTTTCTGAAGATGGGATATGAAACTAGGGGCTATCAGCAATTCTAAACTCAAAACCCTCAGAGTCTGATGGACTGAATATTAAAAAACGATCAGGGTCTAGCTAAGCGATCGCTGTCGCTGACGGTAAGCCGTTCGGGTATGGTAGATTGCTGAAGTGGACATGTTGGGATGAGTTAGGGACGATCGCTGCTCAATTCAGACGTTATCAAAATATTGGGTCTAAAACCCCGCCGTTCTAGGGCGGCTTTCAAAATCTGTCGCTAAAACACTAGCCGTCTTAAGATGAATCTGCTATCACAAGAACAGGAGGAAACACCCATGCTAGTTCTTGAATTCAAAGCCTACGGAAAACCTGATCAGTTCACTGGAATTGACGAAGGTATCCGCACTACTCAATTCATCCGTAATAAAGCCGTTCGCTTTTGGGTGGATGGGAATGCGAAATCCTGCTTTGATCTCAATAAGTATTCTGCTATTTTAGCTAAGGAATTTGACTTTGCAAATAAGTTAAATTCAATGGCTAGACAATCAGCTTCAGAGCGTGCATGGGCTGCCATTTCTCGCTTCTACGACAATTGCAAAAAGAAGGTAGCTGGGAAAAAAGGCTTTCCGTCTTTTCAGAAAGATTGTAGAAGCATTGAGTACAAAACAAGTGGATGGAAACTTTCAGGAGATCGCAAATCAATCACCTTCACTGACAAACTTGGTATTGGTCGGCTGAAGATGAAGGGTACTCGTGACATTGGCTTCTATCAGCTTGACCAGATTAAGCGGGTTAGGTTGGTGAAAAGAGCGGACGGCTACTATGTTCAATTCTGCGTATCAGCAGACCGCTCAGAACTAATCGAGCCTACCGGAAGTGCTATTGGGTTGGATGTTGGCTTGAAAGAGTTCTACACTGATTCTGAAGGCTTAACGGTTGAAAACCCCCGCTTTCTACGCAAGTCTGAAAAGACGCTGAAGCGCAGTCAGAGACGGGTTTCTAAAAAGGTTAAAGGTTCAAAAAATCGCGGTAAAGCACGGGTGATTCTTGGTAAGCGCCACCTCAAAATAAGCAGACAACGTAAAGACCATGCTATCAAATTAGCAAGGTGCGTAATCCAGTCTAACGACTTGGTAGTCTACGAAGATTTGAGGATTAAAAATATGGTGAAGAACCACTGTCTTGCTAAATCGATTAACGACGCTTCTTGGTATCAATTCCGGGTATTCCTTGAATACTTTGGAAAGGTGTTTGGGAAAGTCACTATCGCAGTGAATCCCCAATACACCAGCCAGGAATGCTCTAGCTGCGGTGTAATTGTGAAAAAGTCTCTATCAGTCCGCACTCATACTTGCCAGTGTGGATGTGTCTTAGATAGAGATCACAACGCAGCTAGAAATATCCTCAGTCGGGGATTGGGTACCGTGGGGCACACGGGAACCTTTGGGCTAGACTCAAACAACGCTTGGGGAGATCAGACCTCTACTCTAGTTGGTGCAAACCTGCCAGAGCAAGTCAGATCATAGAACCAAGAATCCCCGTCTCTTTAGAGCGGGGAGTGTCAAGCATAAGTAATCACAATAGAGTTTTAATGACGAGTACTCAACAACGCGCCGCCCTGCACAGCCAAATCTGGAAAATTGCTAATGATGTTCGCGGTTCGGTCGATGGCTGGGATTTTAAGCAGTACGTTCTCGGCACGCTGTTTTATCGCTTTATTAGTGAAAATTTTACTAGCTACGTTGAGGCGGGGGATGACAGCATCCATTACGCTAAGCTGCCCGATCGTGATATTCCCAACGATTTCAAAGATGATGCGATTAAGACTAAAGGCTACTTTATTTACCCTAGCCAGTTGTTTGCCACGATCGTTGCCAGTGCTAACACGAATGAAAGCTTGAATACTGACCTAGCGGCGATTTTTGGGGCGATCGAAAGCTCTGCTAATGGCTACCCTTCTGAGCTGGACATTAAGGGGCTGTTTGCTGATTTTGATACGACTAGCAACCGCCTCGGCAACACGGTTAAAGATAAAAATCTGCGCTTGGCTGCGGTGCTAAAAGGTGTGGCTGGGCTGGATTTTGGTGGTTTTGAAGGCAGTCAGATCGATTTGTTTGGTGATGCCTATGAGTTTTTGATTTCCAACTATGCCAGCAATGCGGGGAAATCGGGGGGCGAGTTTTTTACGCCGCAGCATGTCTCTCGGTTGATTGCTCAGCTTGCGATGCACCAGCAAACCAGTGTCAATAAAATTTATGATCCCGCCTGTGGTTCGGGTTCGCTGCTGTTGCAAGCTAAGAAGCACTTTGATGCTCACTTGATTGAAGATGGGTTTTATGGGCAGGAGATTAGCCACACGACCTATAATTTGGCGCGGATGAATATGTTTTTGCATAATATCAACTACGACAAGTTCAATATGCAGTTGGGCAATACGCTGACGGACCCACATTTTGCGGATGAAAAGCCTTTTGATGCGATCGTTTCTAATCCGCCCTATTCGGTGAATTGGATTGGGAGTGATGACCCGACGCTGATTAATGACGATCGCTTTGCGCCTGCGGGGGTTCTTGCGCCGAAGTCTAAGGCTGATTTTGCGTTTGTGTTGCATTGCTTGAGCTATTTATCGGGCAGTGGACGGGCGGCGATCGTGTGTTTTCCTGGTATTTTTTATCGGGGCGGGGCGGAGGCCAAAATTAGAACGTATTTGGTGGATAACAACTTCATTGAAACGGTGATTTCACTTGCGCCTAATCTGTTTTTTGGGACGACGATCGCGGTGACGATTTTGGTGCTGTCTAAACACAAGCTGGATACTGCTACCCAGTTTATTGATGCAAGTGGATTGTTTAAAAAAGAAACGAATACTAATACGCTGACGGATGACCATATTGCCAAAATTATGGGGGTGTTTGATAGTAAGGAAAACGTTGATCACTTTGCCCGATCGGTGCCTTTTGAAGAGATTGCGGCTAATGATTACAATCTTTCGGTTAGCAGCTATGTGGAAGCCGAGGACACCCGCGAAATCACGAACATCACCGCGCTTAATGCTGAATTAAAAACGACTGTGGCGACGATCGATCGCTTGCGTGCTGAGATTGATGCGATCGTGGCTGAGATTGAGGGTTGAATTTTAAGCCGATCGATGCGACTTTGGACATTATACGGAGACATTAGGAGTTAACTTATGCGGACAATCACCTTACAAATTGATGATAGCGTTAGCGACAAATTTCTATGGTTACTTGATCGCTTCTCTAGAGACGAAATTAAGATTTTGGATCAATCCGATTATGTCAGCGATGATGAATATCTGAGAGGAATTGAAGGAATGGTTCAAAGTATCAATTCAGCGCGAACTGAACCTATTGAACAAGGCGTAACTCTCGATAAACTGGATTGGTAATGTATGAGTGGTGTGAATTTTCTGGAAAGGCTGTTGGATGGGGCGGCGGTGGAGTGGAAAGCGTTGGGAGAAGTTTGTCGCTTTATAAATGGCAGGGCTTATAAGCAACCAGAATTGCTAGACCAAGGTAAGTATCCTGTTTTAAGGGTTGGCAACTTTTTCACAAATGGCAATTGGTATTACTCTAACTTAGAGCTAGAAGAAGATAAATATTGCGATAGAAATGATCTTCTATATGCATGGTCTGCATCATTCGGACCAAGAATTTGGGATGGCGATAAGGTCATTTACCACTACCATATTTGGAAGGTTGTACCCGACGCAAATATCATCAGCAAGAAATATCTATATTATCTTCTGGATTGGGACACGAAGGCGCTTAAGGAGGAACACGGCACTGGATCGACGATGATGCATGTCAGTAAAGGCTCGATTGAAAAAAGATTAGTCCCTATCCCATGCCCAGACAACCCCGATCGCTCTCTTGCCATTCAAGCCGAAATCGTTCGGATTTTGGACACTTTTACAGCACTGACCGCCGAGCTGACCGCCGAGCTGACCGATCGTAAAAAACAATACAACTACTACCGCGATCGCCTGTTGACTTTTGAAGAAGGTGAAGCGGAATGGAATCCGTTGGGGGAGCTTGCAGAGAACCTTGATTTTATGCGTAAACCTGTCACAAGTGGGTTAAGAGATTCTGGCGAAATTCCATATTATGGTGCATCTGGAATTGTTGACTATGTAAAAGACTATATTTTTGACGGTGATTTTTTGCTTGTTTCAGAGGATGGAGCAAATTTGGTAGCAAGAAATAACCCTATAGCATTTAGTATTAGCGGAAAAAGCTGGGTAAATAATCATGCTCATATACTCAAGTTCAATACTTATGTTGAACGTCGGTATATTGAATATTATCTCAACAGTATTGACTTGACTCCATACATATCAGGAGCTGCCCAGCCAAAACTAAACCAAAAGAATTTAAATAGTATTAAAATTCCAAATCCATCGCCAACCGAACAAGCCCGCATCGTCGCCATCCTCGACAAATTCGACACCCTCACCCATTCCATCAGCGAAGGCTTGCCCCGTGAAATTACCTTGCGCCAACAGCAATACGAATATTACCGCGATTTACTGTTAAGTTTTCCCAAAACTAAGGAGGATGAGAAATAAGATGAGAAATTTACAAAAAAACGAATTAACCGATCTAGAAATAAAAATACAAGACGCATGATTAAATTTTCAGAGACCGTTCCCGATTTTGAGATTGTGTCACCACTGGTGTCACAATTTGAAGTAAAGGAAAGACTAGCAGAGCAAAAGTTTTTAGAGGACAAAAACCAATGATCAACTACAACACGATCGCCGAATCCAATCACTTTATCTTACTGGACAAATATGGAGAAACCCCATGAATAAAATCAGCCAAGTAAAACAGCTTATTAGCGAGATTAATCGTTTGCATCGTGACTTCTCAAGGGATTATTTTGAAACAGGGCGAGTCGAAAAAATCAACCTTTCCAGAACGATCGCCCATGTACCTGTCCCACATATCTACAAATATCGCCTGACCTTACACGAGAGCATCAACGATTACCTAATGACCGCAGACATCGACATCAAATACTTTTATCGAGTCAAAACCCGCGAAAGCATCGACGACAAAATCGATCGTTTCAGAGCGCAAGACGATCAATACCCCGTTAATAACTGGCTCAATGACATCTTTGGCGCACGCATTATCTTAACAGCCGCAGAAATAACCGCCCTTATGGATTTACTCTACGACTGGCAAGATGAACTAAACCTAAAAAACTGGTACTTGCGTAACAAAGAAGGCTATAGAGGCTTGCATATTTACTTTAAAAATAAAAACAACTTTTACTTCCCTTGGGAACTGCAAATTTGGGATACAGAAGACATTCAAAGCAATATTCAAAACCACGAAAAATTTAAACGGAATTTTATTTAAAAAGGAAGCCGAATCATGACTAACTACAATACGATCGTTGAATCCAATAACTTTATCGCACTGGAACAATACAGCAATCAAGAGTTAGCGAAAGCTTACCCCGTGAAATCGCCTTGCCCCAAAAGCAATACGAATATTACCGCAACTTGTTGTTAAGTTTCCCCCAGATTAAAATAATTACTTGTCAAATTATTTATTAATAAATAATTTCCGCACTTCACCATGACCGACATGGTGAGTGAGTAGTCGATAGTTTCCCGTCTCTTTACGAATTCGGCCAGCGATAATAGCTGGATTAATATTTACCTCGCGTGCAAATTTTAGAACATTTGTAGGGGTTGGATTTACAGCAACTTCACTAGATTGCCATTGAGCAGTAGGAATGAGAACATTCATTGCCCAATCATCAGCCTGACGCTCTTTAATATTGCTTTCAGGTGGTTCCACACTCAAATCCTCGAAAAAAGCATCGCCAGGATTTTCTTCTAGGTGCAGTGTTTGATGTGCTAGTTCATGACATAGAGAAAACCAGAAGTTATCTAAACGATCGTGGCGTAGAGTTAGCCCGATTACAGGAGTTCCATCGGGTAGTCTGAGGGCTGCACCGTCTAAGCGGGTTCGTGGTAAATGAGGTAGATAAATTAAGTGAATACCATACCGAGCAAGGAACTCTTTCGCCAACCGAGGAGCAGACTCAGCCCAACTGAGACGCACCATTTTTTGAGCCAATTCTGCTGTTAGAGTGCCAGATTTATAGTGAGTAGGCAAATTGGTTTCACGGGCGATCGCCATCAATTGAAGTCCCCAAGCTTGAAGAGCATACCTATCCATTTGTCCGTTGCGTCGAATATTTTCATTCTGGCGACAAAGCATCATTGCAACTGCTCGATCGCCGCCTGCCCGATCAATGAGATCTCTCATCACCTCTTCAGCGCGATCGCAAGCATCTTGACCAATCCAACCAAGTTTTGCCATAACTTTGACGGGATATTGTGACCAGTCAATTGATTCAGGATTATCAGGCAACGTTGCCCCCGGCTCTTTTAACAATACCTCTGCTGGAATTCCTAGGTTTTGATGTAGCGATCGAATCATTTGTAACGTCAGGGAGCGTTTGCCTGAAAGTACTTCTGAGACCTTGGAACGACTACCAATATAAGGAATTAGATCGCGTTGACTCAGTTCGGATTGTTCCATACGAAAGCGAATTGCGGCGATCGGATCAGGCAAGTTAATTGGATAATGCTCAGCCTCATAGCATTCGACTAAAGTTGCCAACACTTCTAGTTCATCAGCTTCATCTGTACCTGCCTCAGCATCCATCAGAGATGAAATTTGCTCTAGAGCGGCATCGTAGTCAGCTTCGGTCTTAATTGGTTTAATGACAATGCTGTTCATATTGTCTCTGGGTCTATAGTGTCGTATTGCTTATGAGTACCGACAAATCGGATGTAAATAATTTGCGTATCAAAGTTAATTGACACGACAAGCCGATATTTATTACCAGCGATATTGAAGATGACACGTCCACCTTTAAGAATACTGGCATTACGATATTTAGCTTTGACGTCTGTAGGACTCAACCATTTTGCGTGCTTTGCCTCTTGATACCAAGCTTCTAAAGAAACACGTGCATCTTCATAGTTTGAGTTATTCTCCCAAAACTGAATCAGGGTTCGTTTGGCAATAACTCGCATATTGTCACAGGGATACTCACAAAGCTGTTAATAAGCTGATGTTAACCTAACTACCTTAACACAGTAGTCCCAGTTTGGGATCGTTGTACTTACTTCTAACATTACGCATCCTCTTCTTCTGACAATCCAAGCCCAACCGTGGCCGATTGCTAAATCAAGCTCGGGCTGTAGATAACTGCTGTACATAACTAAGGATTGTGTCACAATTTGAAGTAAGGGGAAGACTAGCGGAGAAAAAGTTTTTGGAGGACAAAAACAATGACCGACTATAAGGCGATCGTAGAATCCAATAACTTTATCGTACTAGAACAATACAGTAAGCAATTAAAAGTTAGCGAAAGCTACCAAAGCGAATACGACTTAGAACGCGACTTGTTGTTAAGCTTTCCCAAAACCAAGAAGGAACAATGAGCAAACAGCCGCAAAAAATGCAGAACATACAAAGCGAGTTTTCTGATGTCCTCAAACAGACAAAACTCTCGGCAGTGCGGAGAGAAATTCATCCCAGTATAATTTCCATCTCTCTGAAAAGAAAAAATTTATTCTAGAAAATTTACACTTGGCGTTTAACGCGACTCGTTATACGATCAGGGGGTTGTCAAGCGTAATTAAGGTGTGATCCAAAATTTCAAAGACAAAGAAGTTCAAAAGATATTTGAACGACAACGATCACGCAAACTTCCATCTGAGATCCAACCAGTAGCATTACGAAAGCTGAGAATGCTTAATCGAGCGGAAACACTTCAGGATCTTCGTGTTCCACCCGCCAACCGCCTAGAACGCTTGGTAGGCAATAGAGTCGGTCAGTATAGTATCCGAATTAATGACCAATGGAGAATTTGCTTTGGGTGGAAAGATGGGGATGCAACAGATGTAGAAATTGTTGACTATCACTGAGGTTGAATAATGACAAAAGATAAATTAGATAAATTGACACCTGTGCATCCTGGCGAAGTACTTTTAGAAGAATTTCTCAGACCCATGAATCTGAGCCAAAATCAGGTTGCTTTAGCCATACGTGTACCTGCACGTCGAATTAATGAAATTATTCAAGGTAAACGTAGAATTACGGCGGATACAGCACTACGTTTAGCCTATTATTTCAACATGGCCGCCAAGTTTTGGCTGGGTTTGCAAATGGATTACGATCTCGACTTAGCTGAAGATGCACTAGGAGAACAATTAAAAGAGGAGGTTTGTTCCCTGCAAGGCTAAGCAGAGCAGAAGTTTTTAGAGGACAAAAAACAATGACCAACTACAACACGATCGTCGAATCCAATAACTTTATCGTCCTAGAACAATACAGTAAGCAATTAAAAGTTAGCGAAAGCTACCAAAGCGAATACGACTTAGAACGCGAATTTATTCAAGATTTAGTGAATCAAGGCTATCAATACCTGCCCAGCATCACCAACCCGCAAACCATGTTAGCCAACGTGCGCGAGCAGTTGCAAATCTTAAATAACGTACAGTTTACTGAAGGCGAATGGCAGCGCTTTGTCGAAACGTTTTTAGATAAACCTAGCGACAGCATTATTGATAAAACCCGCAAAATCCATAACGACTATATCCATGATTTTGTATTTGATGACGATCGCATTCAAAACATCTACCTCCTCGATAAAAAGAACCTGACCCGCAACAAAGTCCAAGTCATCAAACAATTTCAACAAAAAGGAACCCAAGCCAACCGCTACGACGTAACCATCTTAGTCAACGGCCTGCCGCTCATGCAAATCGAGCTAAAAAAACGCGGCGTAGCCATTCGGGAAGCCTTTAATCAAGTGCATCGCTACAGCAAAGAAAGCTTTAACACTGAACATTCGCTCTATAAATATTTGCAGCTATTTGTCATCTCCAACGGCACCAATACCCGCTACTTTGCCAACACCACCCAGCGCAATAAAAACAGCTTTGACTTCACCATGAACTGGGCCAAAGCCGATAACACCCTAATCAAAGACCTCCAAGACTTTACCGCCACCTTTTTTCAAAAAAACACCTTTCTCAGTGTGCTATTGCAATATTCCGTATTTGATGTGAACGACACCTTACTGGTAATGCGCCCCTACCAAATTGCCGCCACCGAACGCATCTTATGGAAAATCAACAGTACCTACCAAGCCAAAGACTGGAGCAAACTTGAGAGCGGCGGCTATATCTGGCACACCACAGGCTCAGGCAAAACCCTAACCAGCTTCAAAGCAGCGCGGCTAGCCACAGAGCTAGAATTTATCGACAAAGTGTTTTTTGTGGTCGATCGTAAAGACCTCGACTACCAAACCATGAAAGAGTACCAACGCTTTTCGCGCGATAGCGTCAATGGCTCTAACAGCACGGCGGGGCTGAAGCTTAATCTGGATAAAGACGACAACAAAATCATCGTCACCACCATCCAGAAACTGAATAACCTGATCAAAACCGAAAGCGACCTAGCCATCTACAACAAGCAGGTCGTGTTTATTTTTGATGAATGCCACCGCAGCCAGTTTGGTGAAGCGCAGAAGAACTTAAAGAAAAAATTTAAGCGGTTTTATCAGTTTGGATTCACTGGCACGCCCATTTTTCCGCAAAATGCCCTAGGCGCAGACACCACCGCCAGCGTATTTGGTCGTGAGCTGCATTCCTACGTGATCACCGACGCGATCCGTGATGAAAAAGTGCTGAAGTTCAAGGTGGACTACAACGATGTGCGCCCAAAATTCAAAGCCATTGAAACCGAGCAGGACGAGCAGAAGCTAAACGCCGCCGAAAACAAACAAGCCCTGCTGCACCCCAATCGCATTCGCGAGATTTCCCAATACATCTTGAATAACTTCCGCCAAAAAACTCACACTTCGGCAAAGCTCAGTCACCATCGATCGCAAGGGGGCAGAAAAGGCTTTAATGCCATGTTTGCCGTGAGCAGTGTGGACGCTGCCAAGCTGTATTACGAAACGTTTAAGCAATTGCAAAAAGACAACGATAAACCATTGACGATCGCCACCATCTTCTCCTTTGCAGCCAATGAAGAACAAGCCGATGAAAGCTTTGATGTCTCCGCCATGAACAGCAGTGCCAAAGAATTTTTAGGCGTTGCGATCGCCGACTATAACGCCCTGTTTAAAACCAACTTCAGCGTAGATAACAACAGTTTTCAAAACTACTACCGCGATCTAGCCAAACAAGTAAAAGCCAAAGAAATTGACCTGCTGATCGTAGTGGGTATGTTCCTGACTGGTTTTGATGCGCCTACACTCAACACCCTGTTTGTGGACAAAAACCTGCGCTATCACGGTTTACTGCAAGCCTATTCCCGCACCAACCGCATTTATGATGCCACCAAAACCTTTGGTAATATCGTCACCTTCCGCGATTTAGAACAAGCCACGATCGATGCCATTACTCTGTTTGGCGATGAAAACACCAAAAACGTAGTGCTCGAAAAAAGCTACAAGGAATACATGGGCGGCTTTACCGATGTGGTCACGGGTGAAGCACGGCGCGGCTTTGTCGAGGTGGTGACAGAATTAGAGCAGCGGTTTCCCAACCCCGACGAGATTGTTTTAGAAAAAGACAAAAAAGACTTTGCCAAGCTATTTGGTGAATATTTACGCGTTGAAAATGTGCTACAAAACTACGATGAATTTGCCAGCCTGAAAGCCTTGCAACAGGTCGATAGCAATGACTCGGCGGCGGTTGAAGCGTTCAAAGCGGAACACTATCTAAGTGATGAAGACCTGACGACACTGCAAGCAATCAAGGTGCCGAACGATCGTACCATTCAAGATTACCGCTCCACCTACAACGATATCCGCGACTGGTTGCGCCAAGAAAAAACAAGCAGTGAAACAGAAAAATCTGCGATCGATTGGGATGATGTGGTGTTTGAAGTCGATTTGCTGAAATCCCAAGAAATTAATCTAGATTATATTCTTGAACTAATTTTTGAGCGGAATAAAAATAATAAAAGTAAAGGTGAATTGATTGAAGAAGCTCGCCGATTGATTCGAGCCAGCCTAGGCAATCGAGCCAAAGAAAGCCTGATTGTAGATTTTATTAATCAAACCAATCTCGATGAGATGGCCGATAAAGCCAGCATCATTGATACATTCTATAAGTTTGCCCAAGCCGAGCAAGCCCGCGAAGCAGATGAATTAATTCGTTCAGAAGGCTTAAATCAAGAAGCCGCCAAACGCTACATCATTACCTCCCTAAAGCGCGAGTTTGCAAGCGAAAATGGGACTGAGTTAAATTCAACACTGCCTAAAATGAGTCCACTTAATCCACACTATAAAGCCAAGAAGCAGAGCATTTTTCAAAAAATTGCGGCGTTTGTTGAAAAGTTTAAAGGCGTAGGCGGGCAGATTTAGAGGGTATTGGGTTAATTCGCAGGGTTAAAATTGCTTGATTAAGTGGATGGCACAATAGGGCATATTTTAAGATGAGAAACCAGTCATTTTGTGGGTTGAGATCATTGATGGATAGGCGAAATTTTCTAAAAATATTTGGTTTGACGCTGATGATATCTGTCATCAATAGCGCCTGTCGTAAAGAAGCGCAAGGATATACAGCAGCATCCAATAAGAAGCGTATCGTCATAATCGGTGCTGGGTTGTCCGGTCTTGCTGCCGCCCAAGAATTGTACAGACGAGGGCATGAAGTTGTTGTTGTCGAAGCCCGCGATCGGATTGGTGGTCGAATTTGGACGAGTACCCAGTGGGCTGATATGCCCTTGGATTTTGGAGCAACATGGATACATGGGCCGCAGGGCAATCCACTAACAGATTTGGCAGATCAAATCAACGCCAAACGTTTGACGACTACTTATAACAAGACAGTAACCCATAACACATCAGGAATGCCCCTTTCCGAGGTAGAAAAAGTCCGCATGGAGGATTTGAGAACACAAGTGGTTAAGGCATTGAAAAAAGCACAGGGCAAGGATGATGATGCCTCAATTCGGCAAGTGATTAAGCCATTAATAGATCAGTTTGACGAATCTTCAGAAGCCCACCGATTTATCAATTTTATTCTGAATGGCACGATCGAACATGAGTATTCGGGAAGCGCGGAAAAGCTGTCTGCGCAATGGTACGACAGTGCCAAAGCCTTTGATGGTGATGATGTTTTCTTCGCTCAAGGGTTTAAAGTTATCCCAGAGTTCCTAGCGCAAGGGTTACAGATTGAACTGGGTCAGGTGGTGAAAGAAATTGAATGGGAGCGATCGCCTGTTAGAGTGATCACCCAAAAGACTGAGTTCATCGCCGACCATGTTGTCGTGACCCTGCCCCTTGGGGTTTTGCAAGCAAAAAGCGTTCGTTTTTCTCCTGAATTACCCCACAGCAAACAGAATGCGATCGTCAAACTGGGTATGGGTGTCTTGAACAAATGCTATCTTCGATTCCCCAATGTTTTTTGGAGTGCTGATGCGGATTGGTTGGAATATGTTTCGGAAAAGCATGGTGAGTGGACAGAGTGGGTGAGTTTCAAGCAAGCCGCCAATATGCCCATCCTTCTAGGATTTAATGCTGCCGATCGGGGGAGAGCGATTGAAGTATGGTCAGATAAACAAATCGTTGAAAGTGCCATGCAAACTTTGAGGACAATCTATGGGGGCAGCATCCCTGAACCTATTGACTATCAAATTACCCGTTGGGCAAGCGATCCGTTTTCGCTAGGTTCGTATTCATACAATCCCGTGGGTGCGACCCCAAAGATCCGCCAAGAGCTTGCTGCACCACTCAAGAAGTGCCTATTTTTTGCAGGTGAAGCATCTGACAAGGATTATTTCGGGACGACTCATGGCGCATATTTATCCGGTTTACGTGTAGCCCAAGAAATCCTGAAATTATAATTTTAGTGTTCACCAACAACGCCCATGCACCCCGATCGGCTTTCGGCGATCGGTTTATAAATTGCAGAGCTTATGACGGTTTCAACAAACCCGTTTCACGGAGGAATTCCTTCGCAACATCCGCAGGCTCCCGTTGCTTGCCGCTCACCTCGTAATTCAGTCGTCGCATTACCTCATCGGTGATCTTAGGAGCCAGCCCATTCAGGGCATCGCGCAGAGTGGGCTGGACTTCTAGCACAGCAGCTCGAACCACAGGGGCGACATGATAGGGCGGATAGAATGCCTTATCGTCTTCTAGGAGAACGAGGTTCAAAGTCGTCAACTCGCCATCTGTGCCAAAGGCTAACACAACATCCGCTTGACCACTGGCGATCGCCTTGTACCGTAGGCCCGGATCGGCGGGAATCAGCTTTTTGAAGTTAAAGTCACCGTAGAGCTTCTTGAGACCGGGCAGGCCATCCTCTCGCCCCTGGAACTCAGGTGGGGCAATGATGGTCAGTTTGCTGGCATTAGCCACCATATCTGAAATCGTCTTGATGCCATACTTTTTGGCCGTTGCTTGGGTCATCGCCAAGACAGTCTTGTTGTCCATCGGTGATGGAGTCAACCAGACCAGTTTAAATTGTTCCTGATAGGCTTTAGCAACGGTTTCAAATACCTGCTGGGGGTTGTGGTTAACGGGCAACTTCAACACCGTCAGCAGTCCCGTGCCTGTATATTCCGGGTATAGATCAATCTGACCACTGAGTAACGCAGCATGGGCAACGGGCGTACCACCCAGATTAAGCTTCCGCTGTACTTTTAGACCGCTGTTTTCCAGCATCGAAGCGTACATTTCACCCAGAATAAAGGACTCCGTAAAGTCCTTCGATCCCACGGTGATCACCTCACTAGCGGTATTGCGGGGACTGCTACAGCCGATCGTCATCATCACCAGCAGCAGTGGCAAGACGAGCAGAACCAGTAATCGACTAATTTTTCTCATGGTCTGAGTTCCCCCGCGATAGTACTCTTATCGTCTGTCGCTAGTATTGTCTCACGCTGGGAGGGTTAAAATCCTCGCCACGCAGGTTTAGCAAGAGGATACTTCTATTTTCTATTGTAATAGTGGCAATATGGACAAGAGGGTGAATGAATTATAAGTAAGGTTTGATGCGACTTAAGACAAAATCAGGAATGTTATGCTCTGTTTCATAGACTCGATCGTATTTTTGCTCGATCGCGAACCAATCAATAGACGAGTCTTGCAAGAACGTTTCCTGAAACAGATCAAGTGCTTTTCCCGACAATCCTTTTTCCCAACACTTATACATATTGAGACGGCTCTCATCAACTTCTCCAATACATTAAACATTATCGGAAATTATTTTTTAGAGATTCAAAGCCTTGCTAGGCAAGGGCTGTAAATTCGCAAAACCCTATTTCCGATTAAGTCTATTCAAAGGGAGTATGCTGGGCTAGTCCCAACATCTGTTTAAAGGTGAGCAGTAAATCTGGATCATCAAATAAGTTTTTTTCAAAGATCGAATCAACCAACTTCGGCGGAAAAACGGACATTAAACCCAACCAGACATAGGCGCATTTCGGACACTTTTTGCACCAGGGTTTTTGAATATTACACGAATGAATTTTGTCCAAAACTTCTGGATATCGAGCCAGATTTTTGAAAATCCGAACATCATAAATAGGCTGTAGCAGGCTGAAATAGGTGAAATTAGCTAAAAGGTTGTTTTGAATAAATTGATTCAGTAATGTCTCAGCGGCAAAACTCTTTCCCCATTGATGATTCACTTCCCGGTTGATTTCCGGCCAGAAAAAGTTTCCTGTATTTGCACTTTTCTCATGGGATAAATTCAGATCATGATATTCCCACTGTAGAGCCAAAAATAAGGACTCAAATACAGAAACAGGGGTTTTGGGAATCGTGATTTTAGCAATTTGTGGAAAATAAAGTTCTAGAAATGGATTCTCAATAAAATTATCATAGATTGAAATTTTGTGTTTTCTAATTGGAGTAGCACAATCCAACACATCAGCGATCAAGTCATGTTGAGCTTCGGCTTTTCCATAAATGCTGTGAGCATATTGCATTGAAGCAAATGGAATATCAGCTTCCTGCAAAATCTTCATGGCCACGATGCTGTCTTTACCACCACCACAGCCCGTTAGAATTGTTTGACGATCGCCCAAAATCTCAGTAGGATGGCTTTCCCCCAGTTCTTTCCCAGGAAAAATCATCTCGGGTCCAGCATAGTCAGTCACTTGATTTTCATACCAATGCTGTGCAAAGACTCCGGCGTAAACCTGATAAAAGAGATCGATTGACGCAGAAGATAAATGCTCAGCTATGGTGGAAACATCATAATTTTTCGGAAAAAGTGAACATAACTTCATGCCTTCAAATAAAGCAATATGGGCCGCAATGCAATCAATGACGGATTGGGAATAGTTTGACGCTAAAGCCGGAAAGGAAACATCATGATAAAAAACCTGAGTAGAAAACTGAAATTCATCGACACAATAGAGAATCTGTAGATGATGGGCATGAATCGTTAGTGCGGCGATTTTCATGGTTTCAATTTTCATGGTTTACCATCCCCAGGTTCCTGGTTCACCTTTGAACGGCCCAACGACATCCGCTGTAATCCATCCTCCATAAAAATCACCGGACTGGGGGGTAACGCGTTCATCATTAACAAAGCAAGCATCCATTAAAATAGCAATAAACCCATAGCATTCTTGAATGGATACAAAATCCGGTGTCGGGTCAAAATATCGCCAAGCAGCGGCAGGGATAGTTTGATTCCCAATGCTAATATCGTAATATTCGTATCGCCCTTTCCATTCACACACTCCCCTTTTGGTTGCTTTGATTAAATGTTCTAGCTTAATGTCTGCGGCAGGGAAATAATAGGTCGGGGGATGGCTTGTTTCTAAGACTCTTTTACCTCTGCTGGTTTCCGCTAAAATGATATCCTGACAAATTATTTTTAGATGTTTATCCGTGTCCTCTACGATCGCAGGACGAGGATAATCCCAAGCGGATTCTTGACCAGGTTTTGGGGGGATTGGGTTAGTAGGTCGCATGGTTAAAGTTTCCTGATTAAGTGGATTGAACCAGAGGGTGTGTTTTAAGATGAGAAACTAGCCGTTAAGCTTGGCAAAGAATTAACCCAAACCACTGTTGGGGATCTGTCCAAGTTTGAATTGGCTTCAGTCCATGGGATTCAAGCTGAATTTGCAGGGCGGCCAAATCAAACTTCCGAGAGATTTCAGTTAGAATACTTTCCCCGGCTTGAAAGGAGATGCTTAAATCCAACTCCTTCAAGGATACTTGATGATCTTTGTGGCAGTGGAGATACATTTCAATCTGAGTCTCAACTGGATTGTAAATGGCTTGATGGGCAAATAAGCCGAGGTCAAAGTTACCCTGAAACCTCCAGTTTAAATGAGAGAGCATATTCAAATTGAATGCAGCCGTTACCTGTTGGCGATCGTTGTAGGCGGGTTCTAAGATATCCTTGGGTTTTTGTAAGTCAATCCCCAGTAAAAAATAATCCCCTGGAGCCAACACCGTCGCGATTTGGGTCATAAATTGATCACAGGCCGCCGGGGTGAAGTTGCCCAAGCTACTGCCCAGGAAAAAAAGCATCCGTTGGCTTAATGTAGCCAATGGTAATTTCGCCAGAGCTTGCTCATAGGTGCCAACCCATCCTTGCACTTTTAAGCTCGGATAATCGGTTAATAATTGTTCGGCACTCTCCGTTAAAATTCCCGCACTTACATCAATGGGTTGATAGTGTAAGGGATAGCCTTGTTGCTGGTACGCATCAAGCAGCAGGCGGGTTTTTGTCGAACTGCCACTGCCCAATTCGACCAGTTCACAAACACCGGTACATTGCGCGATCGCAGGTGCATAATGGTGCAGAATCCAGGCTTCTGTGCGGGTTGGATAGTATTCTGGCAGAGCGCAGATTTGCTCAAATAGTTGTGACCCACGATCGTCATAAAAGTACTGCGGAGGCAAGACTTTGGGCGATTGCGTGAGTCCCTTAATCACATCCTGCCCGACTGCGATCGGAGAATGTTCGGAGGGGCTAAAGTGTTGAATCTGTAACCGAGATTGCAGTGAATCCGGTGCTTTCCAGGTAGCGGTTGATGTGATTTGCATCGTTAGAGTTCAATCTAAGGTGGAGAAATGGGGCCAGCTTGCTCTCTGGAAACAGGAGTGTTCTAAATCAACGAGTCCATCTAGGATGGCAAGATAATTTGCTAATTCAAATCTGAATCACACTTAACGTTACCCCGAGTATTATAGTTGAGAAGTCAATATTAGATGCTATCGGAAATTAGTCTAATGAGCTAAATTCAGAATACTAAGGTCCTAGATAAGGTTTGACATCATGAAAATGAGCTATAGGGATCTAGAAGGAAAACCAAAAACGCTGCAAAGCCTGACAGGTCTGAAT
>JAPLHZ010000328.1 GCA_026389365.1 Cyanobacteriota bacterium | reverse complement strand
GAATAATGCAGCGGAACAAGCCCTTCGACCTGCGGTGATTTGGCGACGGCTCAGTTTCGGCAGTCAGTCGGAAGCGGGCAGTCAATTTGTAGCACGCCTTTTAACGGTGATTACGACGTTGAATGTTCAAGGACGGGATGCTCTTGAGTTTCTCACCCAAGTTTGCAAGGCATCTCGTTTTGGCTCGCCGATGCCCTCTTTACTCCCCAAAAGCTAGACCCCTTGAAGGCTTACACACAATCTATAATTGGGCAAGATCTGTTCACTTTTTATTAATCTAACGTAATGATTGAAGTAGCCTAGTAAACGGAGGCTGAAATATCGCCAATTTTATTTAACATTACATCTACACCAGGCAACTCAAAAGGCGGCCAACCCCAAGCTGCCCCGATCGCTCCCTGTGCTTCGGCTTGTTTTGCCATATCAATATCGGCCCGAGAATCACCCACCATCAAGGTCCGAGAAGTATCGACACCTAGGGCAGTACAAGCGCGATTAAACAAGCGTGGATCCGGTTTTCTAAAATCGGCAGATTGAGATCCCCAGGAAAGTTCTAAAATCGGGGTCAAATCACACTGATTCGCAAAAGCTTTTACATTATCTGTTGAGTCGGAAGATAAAATGCCAACCTTCAATCCTGCGCCATGAAGCTCTCGCAAACAGTCCCCAACTCCGGCAAACGCTGGGGTAAGTGAGGCTTGCGTTAGTTCAACCGCATCAAACGAGCGTTTCACTATTTCCAGAGCATCAATCCAACCATAGCCAAGACTAGTCAATTGTCCAGCAGTCGCAACCTCTTCTTCATGTTGACTTGCAACCGCAATTTGTCCAGTTGGATCCACACAATTTTCCGTCACTCCCCAAGATCTCAGTAAAGATTGCTTAAAATCTCTGGTCGCACGACTGCCTACTGCTACGGTTAAATGGTGTGCCCGTTGATGGCCGAGTTGACAAAGATACTGTTTAGAATCAGCTAATGTCCCGTCTTTATCAAAGATAACTGCCTGAACTTGTGAAAATTCGAGAGCACCACATCGTACATTAACCATTATTTAGAAAAGTGATTTTAAGAACAATACTTGAAAGTTGCTGTAACTGGAATATTCCAAGCAATGATTCACCTTTTATCTAACCACAGAATCCTTCACTCACTTGCTGTCACAAGATACAATTTAATGCCAAAAATCATCTTATTTCGTAGCAACGATCGCAAGATTCCAGGCCAATCGACGAATTCCCGGAATTCTCTTTAAAAATTTATCTAATCGTTCTAAGCGTTGATAAAGTAGGCGAAGACGATTTTGTTCTAGGATAATTTTTTTCCAGTAACGTTCCTGGTTTGGATTCACTTTTTCAATTAAGTAAAACTGTAAAAATATCCAAAGTGTTGCAATCCAAAAGGTATCGAATTTAGTTGATGAAAACTGTCGCTTGACTTCATTAACAATATTAATATGGAGCGGTGTTTCGTCTTCAGTACGGACTTCTGTCGCCATTTTCCGATAGATATTAATTATTGGATTATGGCGTAATGGATCCCAGAAACACATCTTCCCGCCCGGTTTTAATACCCGATGCATTTCACGAATAGTCACGCTGGGATCTGGAATGTGGTGCAATAAATTTGCCGCATAAATAATGTCAAATGTATTATCTGGATAATCTATTGCCATAGCATTCACCACCCGACCTTCCACCTCAACGCCATTTTTCAACGCAAGTTTTAATGCAACTTCGACCATGCCAGGAGAGTAGTCTGAAGCAACACAACGCGCTCCCAACTTCGAGAAATACACACTATTTTCGCCAGCACCGCACCCGAGGTCAAGTAGATATTTCCCACAGACATCGCCCAAATGCTTCAAAATAAATCGATTTTCAGGTGCAGTGCAGGCTTCAAAATAATCCGCAACTCGAATTCCATCAATATCAATTGTACTGGCCCATTGATCATGAAATTCTTGTTCGCGCTGGAGCAAATCTTTGGGAAGCATTTCGTGAGACATATTCGTTAAATATATGAGAATAATTGAGCTGTAGGAAATGAGGACGATCGGTATAAGTCTAGCGCTTGCATTAACTGAATAACCGACAAAAATAGGGAAAGAACCTAATACGATTCTTCCCCTATTCTCAACACGTTAACCAAAGTCGGTTAAAACGTTAGCGTTTACCTGCAACCTTCTTTCTGTCCATCTTCCGTAAGCGAACTGACAATGGAGTAATTTCGAGTAATTCATCAGACCCGATATACTCTAGCGCCCGTTCCAAGCTCATCTCTTGAGGAGCCTTAAGCTGAACCGTTTCTTCTCCGCCAGATGCCCGGTGGTTAGTCAGTTGCTTTGATTTGCAAACGTTAATCTCAAGATCTTGGGGACGATTGTGTTCCCCGATGATCATGCCTTTGTAAACCTTTGTGCTCGGTTTGATAAAGAAGAATCCGCGATCTTCAGCATTCATCAAGGAATAGAAGGTTGCGGTGCCTTCTTCAACTGACATGATGACACCGTTATAACGAGCTTGGATCTCGCCCACGATCGGACGATAATCTACAAAACTATGGTTCATGATGCCTTCGCCTCGGGTTAGGCGAATGAAGTCACCCCGGAACCCAATTAAACCGCGTGCTGGGACCACGAATTCCAAAACCGTACGGCCTAATCCATTGGCTTCCATATTTTGCATTTCTGCTTTACGGGTGCCTAGTTTCTCAATCACTGAACCTACTGCTTCGTCAGGGAGATCAAGCGCTAGAAGCTCAAACGGTTCACATTTTTTGCCAGCTAGTTCACGATAAATCACCTGGGGCTGGGACACTTGGAACTCATACCCTTCACGGCGCATGGTTTCAATCAAAATACCCAAGTGCAATTCCCCACGGCCTGCAACAGCAAACCGATCGGGAGAATCAGTTTCGTCAACTCGCAACGCCACGTTGGTTTGCAATTCACGCATGAGCCGATCGCGCACCTGACGGGAGGTGACAAACTTGCCCTCTTTGCCAGCAAACGGCGAATCGTTGACCATAAAGGTCATTTGAAGTGTTGGCTCATCAACTTTGATCATAGGCAGCGCTTGGGGATCGTCGGCACAGGTGATAGTTTCACCAATATTGGCATCCGCAAATCCAGCCACAGCGACCAAGTTTCCAGCGCTACAGGATTCGATATCAACCCGGTTTAAGCCCTCAAAACCCATGAGCTTCGAGATTTTGTTTTTGATGATCTTGCCGTCTTCTTTGACGAGGGCGTACTGCTGCCCAATTTTGATCGTCCCATTATTAATACGACCAATCACAATCCGACCGAGATACTCGGAGTAATCCAGGGTTGTGACTTGCAGTTGCAAAGGCTTTTCGGGATCGCCAACAGGAGGTGGAACGTGGCGCAAAATCGAATTGAACAAGGGGATCAGATTGTCTGATTCGTCTTCAGGCTGATCTTTGGCAAAACCGCCGAGACCGGATCCAAATAAGTAAGGAAAATCACACTGATCGTCGTCTGCACCGAGTTCAATAAAGAGATCCAATACCTTGTCAATGGCAACGTGAGGATCTAAGCGAACCCGATCGATTTTGTTAACGAAGACTATCGGACGTAGACCTTTCTCTAGTGCCTTTTTCAACACAAACCGAGTCTGAGGCATTGGGCCTTCGTTAGCATCAACAATCAGTAGGCAGCCGTCTACCATGCCCAACACTCGCTCAACTTCGCCGCCGAAGTCTGCGTGTCCGGGAGTATCCACAATGTTGATCAAAATGTCGTTGTAACGAACTGCTGTATTTTTCGACAGAATCGTAATGCCCCGCTCCCGCTCCAGATCATTGGAATCCATCACGCAGATCGGGACTTCTTCGTTCTCGCGAAAGGTACCCGATTGCTGTAGCAGCGCGTCCACAAGGGTGGTTTTGCCGTGGTCAACGTGGGCGATGATTGCAATGTTCCGAATGGGAAGAGACATAGTAGCCTAAATGAGGTAAAGAGATGAGGTAAAGAAGTCTTAACAATAAGTCAGGTGATCATTTTAACTGGTTTGGGTACAGTCGCATACCCATGATCTGGCTTTTCTGAAACTTGCGGTGAACTAATAACAAATACCATTCCAAAATTACGGGTAAAATTTTAAAAGAGTCTTTAATCTCGCATCTAGCCTTTGGCTTTATACATATCCAATGCATCTTCAAGTTATGGATCGATTACGATCGCGGTTGGCTCAGTCTTTAACCTTAAAAACCATGGCGTGGCTAGGGTTTCCGGTGGTAGGAATCTCGGGCTTGGCGATCGCCTTCGTCTATTTCCACGCCTTACAAGAAGCTGAGTTCCAGCTTCGGCAAGATTTACAACGCCATTTACGGGATCGATCGCGTCACGATCATGATATTTTCAAGCTTGCAGAATCAAATCATAAGATTCTCAAGACTGATCTAATGGAGCGGCTTAAACAACCGATGTTACCGGATGTCGTGACAAGATTCGGTAAACAGATGTATCAGTGGAATGACCAGACTTATCGAAATTTCCCTCAGGGAAAAGACTCGAAAGCGTTTCCATCTTTACAAAAAGCAACTATCTTCGTCGGACCACAGATTCACCTGATGAGTGATGAACTCAAGGGACAGATTCTGCTTTTTGAAGAATTGACGAGTCTCTATGGTCGAGCTTGGTATAGCCACTACAATAATACTTGGATAAAAGTAACCAAAATGTGTCCGTAGACTATCGTCCAAGTACGCTCTGGGGGCTTGAAGCGCCTCCTAGTACGGACATGACCCAGGAAGAATATAGTCTTCTCGCGACACCTGAAAAAAATCCCGAGCGTTCTCCGCGTTGGACCTCGCTTTATTTCGATCGTCCGGCATCTCGGTGGATGGTTTCGTTGATCACGCCTGTAGATGATTCGACAGGAAAACATGTAGCCACGATCGGCAACGATATTATTCTCAATGACCTAATGGAGGTTACGCTTCAGGACAAATTTCCGCACAGTTATAATTTAATTTTTCGAGATAATGACCAAATCATTGTTCATCCCGATCGGATGGATGAACTGAAAGCGTCCGATGGCAAACTAAATCTACAAGCGATCGATGATCCAGAATTCAAACGTATTTTCAATCAAGTTAAGTTACTAAATCAACCGATCGAAATCATCAAAGATCCTCAGGGAAAATCGTTTTGGGCAATTACTAGAATTAATGGACCCAATTGGTATTGGGTGACCGTGTATCCACAATCTGAATTAACAATAGACCTCCTGCGAAAGTCGAATAAAGTTGTACAATAGATATAAATTCAGCTAATTGAACGTGAGTTATAAACAAGCTAAGAATTTAGAGCCTGTAGAGTTCAAACGGTTGTGCGGCGTGACTCCAGCAACATTTG
>JAPLHZ010000074.1 GCA_026389365.1 Cyanobacteriota bacterium | reverse complement strand
GGCGTTTTCCCGCACTACGCCTTGTATCAGTCAAAGCTGAGAAGGCTTCGACAATGGCGAGTTCGGACATGAAACCCTCAAGTTTAGGCGAGATTAGTTGACTAGCATATCAGTGCCTAGACGAGAATGAAATAGCCCTGTTGGATCTTCTAGCTGAGTCGGATCAATTTCAGGTAGCCTTTGTTTAGATGTTTCATTGCTCATAAGTCATTCTCCTAATGTTAACAGGGCTAATAGTGCAACTAATTTTGCATTTGATTAATATTGCGTTCGTAAGAATTGCCCTCAGTATAGGAAGAAAACTAATATTTACTCTGTACCTTTCGGGTGATTTGAACCCCCCTAACAATCACTCGATCGAATCCTAATGAATACTAAACATTATCGGAAATTGTTTTTTAGAGATTCAAAGCCTTGCTAGAAAAGGGCTGTAAATTCGCAAAACCCTATTTCCGATTAAGTCTACTGACGAAATCTATTTCACTGAACGATAAACTTTTAAGGTAAAAATTGCATGATTAATTGCATCCCATCCCCCAGGCCATGCGATTCCAGGGGGGCGGGGACTAAATCAGGGGAGCAGTAGGGTCTCATTCACGGCGTCAGGCAATCAATCATACCTAGAATCATTCAATCGGGGGTGGTTTGTGGTGAAGATGTTAGACAACTTCTCAAAAACAATTAGATTTCACTGCGCTGCTTTCACAAGCAATCCACTACCCAACATAAGACCAACGATCGTTGGCAACCAAGCCGCCACATGGGGCGATAATACGGCAGTATTTCCCATGGCATCGCAAATGAACGCTAGCAAATAGTATCCAAAAATAATCACAATACTAATAGCAAAACTTGCCCCCTTACCCGATCGTCGATTCGGACGCATTCCCAAGGTGGCACCTACTAATGCAAACACCAAACAAACAAAGGGCGTTGCAGTTTTTTGTTGAATGCGCAAAAGTGTTGTTTGTGATTCTTTGAAATTTCCACTTTGATCATAGAGCGATCGCAAATCATTGAGTTCTGCGATCGTCATCTCTTCCCAATTCTTTTTACGAGCTGCCAAATCCAAGGGCACCCGGGAAAAATTAACCACTGCTTTTTGGAATTTCAGAATTTCCCGTCGAGTTCCATCTACCGAATAACTATAGGATGTGCCATCAAAAATATCCCAAAAACTCTTCTCGTTATTCCACACCGCCCGCTGTCCGGCCACAAAAACTTGCATTCCCGGCTCGGAGAAATCCAAAATCGTCACGCTGTCCATTTCCTTGCCATTAGAGCTTTTAGCGTAAAATAGCTTGGTCAACATCTGCGTTTTGGTTCCATCTGGTAACGTGACCGATTCGTAGACTGAATTTACAATATTACTGACAATGTTGACTCTGCCTTCATTCAGCCCCTCCTGCAATAGCGTCGTCGCACGAGAATTGGCCGCTGGAACAATAGCCTCATTAAAGGCAAAACTGATTCCAGTGACAATCAATCCCATAATCAGGGTCGGGACAATCAATCTATAGGCACTAATGCCTGCGCTGCGTAACGCGACTAGCTCACTATCGGTTGAAAGACGACTATACAAAATCAAGGTCGAAAGCAACATCGACATCGGCAACGCGTAATAGATATAGAGCGGCATCTGCAAGAAAAACACCTGCACCGCAATCTCAAATGATAGATTCGCCGTCGTAATTTTCCGAATCAGCTCAAACAGTGCGCCGATCGAAACGCCAATGGACGAAAATGCGGCGACCCCAAAGGAAAAGGGCAACATCAATTGCGACGCAAGATAACGATCGAGGACCGAAAATCCAGGAATACTCAATGGTAGAGACTGTTGTTTAGCGATCGGCGGACTAGACATAATCTATGAATAAAGGAATAGGAACGATTGAATGCTAAGGCTGAAAATTATCACCGAGATAATATTGCCGCACCAACGGATTGGCATATAACTCAGCCGAACTTCCCGCTGCCAAAATTTCGCCATCTCGCAAAATGTACGATCGGGTCGTAATCGATAGCGTTTCTCGAACATTGTGATCCGTAATCAGAATGCCCAGGTTGCGATCGCGCAGTTTCGCAATGATGTCTTGAATCTCAGCAACCGCGATCGGATCGACCCCTGCAAACGGTTCATCAAGTAGCAAAAACTTTGGACCTTCTGGACCTGAAGCCAAGGCCCGCGCTAGTTCTGCCCGCCGTCGTTCACCGCCAGACACGGCGATTGCTTCGGTCTTTGCCACTTTTTCTAATCTAAATTCTTTCAGTAAACTATCCAACCGATCGGCCCACTCATTACGCGGGACACCCGTTTGCTCCAGCACCAAAAGAATATTATCCTGTATGGTCAAATATCGAAAAATGCTGGCTTCTTGGGCCAAATAACCAACCCCCAACAGCGCCCGTTTATCAATGGAAAGGGTGGTAATTTCCTGATCGTCCAGCCAAACTTTACCTTGGTCAGGTTTTTCTAGTCCCGTCGCCATATAGAACGTCGTCGTTTTGCCCGCACCATTCGGACCAAGCAAGCCCACCACTTCGCCTTGATTGATCGCCAAACTGACACGATGGACAATCAATCGTTTACCGTAGGACTTATGGACGTTTTGAAGTGCAAGTTTCAATGGAGTTCTAGGCCGTAAATATCTGAGAAAATAATCTAGAAAAATAATACGCTATCAAGGAGCTGTGGTGTCAGGATTAGGCGGTTGAAGGACTGCACCTTCGGGCCTGGGCGCAACGGGGAAGGGTATCTTGAGAGACTTCACCCTAGCGGGATTGGTCGGAATGGGCGCTGGAGCTGGAGCGGATTCTGGAGTGTCTTTGATAATATAAGTGGCTTCAACTTGGCTATTTTCCTGAGGCAACGCGACAAATCGACCTTCGTTAACAAGATAAGTAACGGTTTCGCCCTTTAACCTGTTGCCTTCTTGGAGAATATTGACATTACCGCTGAGAATGATTTTGCCTTCTTTGCTGTAATAAATCGCTTGGGCAGCGGTCGCTTCAATTTGGCGGGCAGGATAGGTGATTAAGACATTTCCCCGTGCGACAACGACTCCGGTTTTTGAATTGGCTTCCGTGACATTCGCCCTAAGCTGCATGGTTTGAGCAGGAGCCGCTTGGACCAAACGAGTGGCGGCCAAAATCAACAATGGCAAGGTCAGTGGCAATAGAACCCCTGTCAGACGAAGGGCAGACGATTGCAAGATAGATGAAAGATTAAAAGGCATAGAATTGCTCAGTAAAATCATTAAGAGCCAACAGAAAACCCTTGCTTGGATAGTATCACAAGCGGTCTAGATAGGGCTGCGATCGGTGTTGTTCATCCTCCGCTATTAAGCCTCGTCCGCCCGGACCAATGGTGAGTTGAAAGGGCGGAAGATTTTCGGCTCCTTGATGTTGCAGAAATGACAACAAACTAGTGACCTGAGCCACAAAGTCCGCCATATCTAGTCCAGCATAGTCCGAGGGAAACGATCGGAGTCGATGAATTCCTTCACCCAATAGAATGACTCCACCGCGCCAGTTTTGGTTCCCAAGATGGTAAAGCGCAACGGCGACTTGTAAGATGCCCTGATAAAATCGTTTGTCCGCTTCAGGGGCTTCGATCCAGACGGCTTCTAGGGTGTCGTGACAGGCATAAAATTCGCCTTGATTGAATTGCTCGACTCCGAGCCAAAAGTCGTCAGGAAAGTCATTCATGGTGATTTAGTCGGCATAAGATGTACATAAAAATTCCTTAGTTTCCTAGACGCATGAGTTGTAAATCGATCGGTTCATTTGCATTTATTCCGATCGCCTCACCCCCCAAATCATCACTTAGTGATACTGATGTCCACAGCAACGATCGGCTCCCTAGCGGAAGATTAATCGGGCTGTGACTCGTCAGCCATAGGATGGGAGAATCGGGCAGCGCTTCAGCTTGGCGCATCTCATTGGGATTGGTCGAAGCCAACCTATCCAGTACATTTCGATCGCCCTTCACCAAGCCTGAACTAGCCGTCCAGAGCTGCACCTGTAGTTGTTGACGTTGCGCATAAAAATAAAGCGCCGCCGCTGCCGTAACCGCCTGTTCAAAATTTTCCGAATCCCAAGCTCTAGCACTATCCAGCGCAATCACAATCGACTGCTCACTCGTGAACGTTTCCAGCTCTCGCACCCGCAATTCCCCAAGTCTTGCACTGGTGCGCCAATGGATCAGCCGAGTTGAGTCGCCCCAACGATAGGGCCGCAGCGATCGGGTTTGGCCAGAGGTTGCAGCATTGGGAGTTCGGTTACTGAGTTGTTGGAGGCTGCGATCGGTACCAAATTTGTCAATCAATGGACAGCAGGCCAAGGACAAAATGCGCGGATGGACCACCGCCACCGCGTTCACTTGACAAGTTCGACTGCCCCACACCAACCCCAATGGCGCACCCGTACGAAGTTGTAAGCGTTGCCAGCGATAAACTCCACGGCGCGCAGGCATCAAGTCATAGTGGACTTCGACAGAACGGCGGGCAGGCAATGCTGCAATAACTGACGTGTGAGGATTCCCAAGACCGGGCGGAAGAAAATCAATCACCTGAATCAACGCTTTTGGCTGTGCCGTGTCGTTATGCAGATCAAATCTAATGGCCAGAACATCTCCAGCTTGGACCGGTTCTAACTTGGGCCGATCGACCGAGATCCCCCGTAAATTTCGGCGAACAGAGACGGCGGCGATACCTAACAGCGCCAAAATGAGGCCGCTCATAACGTAGAGCCAGCCCGTCATCGTATTGGTGGCAGCGATAAAGAAAAAGAGAGCAAACCCTAATAGCACCATTCCGCTGTAGGAGGGGACCGCAAGGCGATGCTCTAAGATTTTGAGAAAAGATTTAATTCGGATAGCCATAGGTTCGGATAACCATAGTGAAGATACTAGTGAAAACACTCAACTTACGCAAATTAGCTGGACGTTAGCCCGCAATAAATATGAAAAAGAAGAGTAATAACTTTGGGAAATTGCAACCGATCGCATGATTTTTAAGTAAATTTATGGAGAGTAGCTACAATGTACAGAACTGTATGGAACTCAAGCTATTTTCACTCTTCTGCAACGTTTGCACATCTGTACCCCTTACCACTTGTCAACAAGTCAGGACTTTGTTGTAGAACACAGCTTGCATAAGTGATGCTCTTGTTACAGGCCATATTTTACGTGTACTGTCTAGGCGTATTATGAATCAGTCTAACCCCGATAATCGATCAAACCGTGATATGAGCATGGCGGCCCGTTCTGCGGCAGACCTACCGATCGCGCCCCCCCCGCCGCCCAGCAATCCACCACCGCCGCCAAGGATGCGTCCCCCAGCTTCAGCCGGAGTCGCAATTGCCGCTCAAGGCATGGCCCCTGAAATCCGGGCCGCTATTCCAGCAGCCACGGTCTACCAAGCCCCAACCCGTGCCACCGCTCCATTTGTAGCCCAGATCACCTCCACAAACACCATTGAACAGATGGTGCGTGATGCCCATGACAAAGGCGCATCGGATATTCATCTGCGGACTGAAGAAGCGGTGCGCTTCAGAATTCGCGGCGCAATGACCGTCCAGCCCGAGTATGGGATTATCACGGTAGATCAGTTCAGTCTTTACTTAGCGGAAATTCTGAACGAAAACCAACGCAGAATATTCGCCGAGACCATGGAGTTGGATACGGCAATTTACTATCCCGGATTTCTGCGGTGTCGGGTCAACTGTTTCGAGAGTTTGACGGGTGGGGCCATTGTGCTCCGGTTGATTCCGCTGACGGTGCCGACAGTAGACAGCTTGGGCTTGCCTCAGGTTCTGAAGCAGTTTATTGAAAGGCCCCAAGGGTTGATTTTGGTTACTGGTCCAACGGGTTCTGGAAAATCGACCTCGATCGCGGCTATGATTCGCCATTTAAATGATACCGACACCAAACACATTGTCACTATCGAAGATCCGATCGAGTACGTGCATCAGTCCAACCACTGTCTGGTGAGCCAACGGGAAGTAGGGGTACATACCCACAAATTTTCAGAAGCGCTACGGGCAGTTCTTCGGGAAGATCCTGATGTGATTCTAATTGGGGAAATGCGCGATCGCGTTTCGGTGGATACGGCACTCAAGGCGGCTCAAACGGGTCACTTGGTGTTGGGCACTTTGCACACCAAAGATGCGATCGGAACGCTGAATCGTTTGCTGAATATTTTCAACCCGGACGAACAAGCCTCGATGCGGGTTCAGATTTTGGAATCGCTGGTTTCTATTGTGTCACAGCAGATATTACCCACGACCGATGGTGGACGGACAGCGGCTCACGAGATACTGGTCAATACGCCGGCGATCTCGGACTATATGTTAAAAGGGGAAGATACGGAAGCATTCCGGATGATGGAGACCGACACGAATGAAGGGATGCAGGTGATGAACCAAGCTCTCTGTGAATTGGTGCTCTTAGGTCGAATTAGCCCGGATGATGCGGTACGATCGAGTCCTGATGCGGGTGATTTACGTCGTCGGGTGCGTAACGAAGGGTACGATCCGGGCCGAGCGTCTAACCGTGAATTTTAGGCAGACGATCGGGATTATCGTCCGGGATAGGCCCGGTTCCTCGTATGTCATGTTCGATCCGATCGAACTAATCTCTTATTAACTCTCTATTGCAATTCACACAAAGAAGCGATCGGAATCTAGGAGTTTCGATCGTTTCTTATTTGGACGCTCAGGTTTAAGAGATTTCATAAATCCCACTAGATCAATTTGAGACGGCGCATTTCATTAGATACCTTTTGTTGCATGTCACGGCGAACTTTGGGATCGCTACTCATGGCTTGCTTTCGGAATTCATTAAATTCAGCACTCACCTTATTGTCGTTCACAATATCGATCGCCGAGCGGTTGAACTGGTTACAAATATCACGCACCGGACCTTGGAATTGTTCCGAAAGCTTGGAAAATCCAGAATAACAGACATTATCGGGCAAATCACCGCCAGTCATAGCTTTCACTTGAGACATCAACGATCGACGCTTTTGTTCAATAGCAAACGCCGCACGAACATATCGAGTGAAGCTAGATTCTTGAGCGTAGGCCCCTTGAATGGTGCTATGACTCAGTCTCAGATCGGGGCTAAACCCTGACAGGACACTAGTCGTCGTGAGGGCAGCGAGGACAAACAAATTTAGAAGGCGAGAGGTAAACATAGAGGTTTGTGACATTCCGAAAACTAGCACATGGGTCTAACTAAATGGATAGAATCATTCTATTAGGAATAAGTTCCAGGCTTGGCCAATTTTTTAGATCTTTTTAAATCATGGCGCTCGGGTAAAGTCGTAGGGTTGATTTGAGTGTTGAGACCACGGCAGCATTAAGCCGGGATTGAGACGGGATTGAGGCGATCGCGAGTTTTACATCTATGAGATTTACATCAATGAAATGGTTAACTGGACTCTACGCTCCGGCGATTATGTTAGTGCTATGGCAGGCGATCGTTCAACCGAGCCTTGATCAAAAACTGTTGGCGATCGCAATTTTTTTGTTGAGTTTAGATCTACTCAAGATGGCAATTTTTGATCTAGAACAAGTTGCAAAGGTTCGATCGATGCTTGAGTCTAAGGCTGGATCCATAGACAGCAATGAACCGCGACTCGATCGTTTCTTTTGGGTGACGATCGGGACGGTGGTGCTAGAACTTCTGGGACTGTATCTCGCCCCAATTTCCCTATCAGATTCAGCGATCGTAATTTTACTCAGCCAGGTTGGATTCAATCTTTTAACGCAAGTACAACTAATGCCGGAGATGCCGGAGATGGTGGATAAAATTCAGCCTTGGGGAATTCGCGATCGGGCAGTGGTGTTGACCGCAGATTGTCTGGGAATTGGGCTGGTGGTCTTGGGGCAACGTGGATATTGGCCGATCGGAACCTCTGTCGGATTGCTGCTGATGGTCGTGATTTATGGCGGGATTAAGTCAGCCAAATCTATAGGCGATCGGCTGACCTAACGGATTAATATTCGCTAATGTTGAGGTTGGCATTTAGGACAGAAGTGGGCCGATCGTCCGGCTAGCTTTATGCGCTGAATTTCGGTATCACATACCCGACAAGCTTTACCCTCACGACCATAAATCCAGGCCTGAGCGCCATAGTTGCCATTGGTTCCATCCACGGTGCGATAGTCCCGCAACGTCGTGCCGCTGGCATCAATACTGGTTTGCAATACTTCGATGATGTGCGATCGTAAGGGATTCAATTGCTTGGGGTTTAATTGATAACAATGGGTCAGTGGATTGATATTGGAGAGAAATAAGGATTCATCGGCGTAAATATTGCCAATTCCCGCGACAAGTGATTGATCAAGCAGGGCATTTTTAATTGGGCGTTTACGAGATTGCATCCAAGTTTGAAAATAGGTCTCAGAGAAGGCATCGGAAAACGGCTCTGGTCCCAGAGATTGCAACCCAGTCATTATTTCCGGAGGTTCTTGTCCTGGTGGCACCCACCAAA
The DNA here is from genome assembly GCA_026389365.1 of Cyanobacteriota bacterium. Lineage (GTDB taxonomy): Bacteria > Cyanobacteriota > Cyanobacteriia > Leptolyngbyales > Leptolyngbyaceae > JAAFJU01. Next base: position 1,445 of record JAPLHZ010000074.1, on the reverse strand, counting down.
TTTTTCCGAAGGTTCGTTGATCGACATAGCGCAGCTCTTGGTCTCCCATCAAAAACCGGACCCGCGCATGTTTCTCCAGCGGCGCATCCGGTTTAGTCCAAAGTAATTGCCCAGTCATTCGCAAATGAACCCCCAAATGCCCTGCTTCATTCGCCAATTCCCCAATCAAATATTTCCCGCGTCGATGCCATGTTTTGAACTGGCACCCGGCGATCGCATTGGGAAACAAATTTGCCTCAGGATAGGCAATGGTGCGATCGAGTAGGACGATAGTTTTAAGGATTGTTTGATTTAACGTTGTTGCATTCAAGCCACGACGGACCGTTTCGACTTCAGGAAGTTCAGGCACAAGGGTATGATTCTCCGGATTGAATGACTAAGGGGTAAGAAAGGCGAGTGGATTGCTCATCGTTTCGGCAAATCCAAGAATACCGCGATCGCGATGTTGATAGCTCAATTCACCTGCGGCATCAAACAAAAATGTACCGCCGCGCTGAGTTATATAGGTAACATCGGGAACATAGGTTTTCCAATTGTTCAATACTTCGCTCATATTCCGTAATCGTAATGTAGCCAATTCAAACGGGCGTTGGTGGCCAGTCCCGACAACATTGAAGCTGGAGCCAGTCAATGCAGGTAAGGGTCCGGCTTTTATCGTAGATTCAGGATCAATAAGTTGCGGGGCACTGCGATCGCCGATATACCCACGAAATACTTCTTTCAGAGTGCCGGGACTACCAATTCCAGCACACATTAGTAATAGGTTTAACCAGCTATTTTGTTTGGCAGAGAAGCCGGGAAGTTTAGCCTGAAGACCAGGATAGAGATTAAGCTGGCGGTGAAGTTCAGCCGTTGGATCAAGAAACAAATCAGCTTCAGGAAATTGTGTGTAATGACAAAAGGCTTTTCCAGCATTACGATCGCCTATTCCGATGGCTCGCACTTGAATCTGTAAATCATTTAACATTTCCCGTCCATTGTTTATCCACCAGGCATACTCCAACGTGTCAAAATCTCCGAGTTGTGGCCAGACTAAAATGAGAGTTGGCTGAGAATCAGTCTGGTCTAAAATTGGCATGAATTCCCCGTCACTGACCCGTTGACGTTGGGTTTGTTGAAATAATTGATGGGTGTTCATAACTCAGACAATCACGGCTTAAGGAGTATTACGCTTCTACTCTCATTTTTACATGAATATAAGATTTTATTATTTCAATGCAGCAGTTCCAAATTCTTGGAATTGCTGATTTCAATGCGTTGATCTGAGGTTGAACTTTTATTTTTAAATATTTTCAAGTTGTCTTGACAACAGTCCGGACAGTTTTTAACGTAGGTAGTGGCGAAGAAAGCTATCCAAAGCTTAAAGTACAGTCATACAAAAAACAGAGACTGTGCAATGGATAGCCTACAGAATATTCTAACGGACGCACTGACCACAGTGGGTC
>JAPLHZ010000164.1 GCA_026389365.1 Cyanobacteriota bacterium | reverse complement strand
TTGATGTGAATCGTCTCTTTCAACGCCTCACTCTCGACCTTAATGGGTATACGCGATTTCCAGCAACCTAAATTCCCTAGGATTGTCAATTGCCTTCAAACCACATCTAGCGTCCTCCACGGGAATTCTGGGAGAACCACGTTTTTTGGGAGGGGCGATCGATCACGCTATAATCCTGTGTAGTTCAGCGAGATCATAAAATTATGCGATCGACGGTTGATCCTCAAAAGATCGAGCAACTGATGAAAATTCTGGGAAAAGAAGCTCGTGGTTCCGGTTGCATTTATTTCACGGGAGGAGCCAGTGCTTTACTGATCGGTTGGCGTAACTCCACGATCGACATTGACATCCGCCTTGACCCTGAACCGCCAGGAATCTTTCAAGCGATCGCCAAAATCAAACAAGACCTCAATATCAATATTGAACTTGCCTCTCCCCAAGACTTTCTACCGCCACTTCCTGGATGGCGCGATCGAAGTCGTTTCATTGCCAGACAAGGCGATATCTCATTTTATCACTATGATTTTACGGCTCAGGCATTAGCAAAGCTATCAAGAGGCTACAACCGTGATCTGGATGACGTAAAAGCCATGTACGACCAGAATCTTTTTTTACTTCAAGATTTACAGGATGGCTTCAATGCGATCGAGCCAGAGATGATTCGATTTCCCTCACTCGATCCAGCGATCTTGCGAACAAAAGTTGAACAATTTATTGAAAGCTGTAACACACAAGCTGAGGAGCATGAATGATGGAACTTCATGAACTTCCGGGTGCAGATATCATTTTGCCGGGACTCGAAGACTTAAGGATTGGCAAATCGAATAGTATTGGTTCATTTTTGATTTCGATCGCTTCCATTCGCTTACGTCAAGCTGGATTGAATATTCCTGAAGAACGTCTCCATAAAGAACCCGAACTCACGCTTTATCGTTATCTTCAGCAGGATCGATCGGATGCTTACGCTTATTACAATGCATTGCTGAATACATTGAATAGTTTTTGCTTGGCACTTGAGATGAAAGCAAAAACCTGAGCCTCTGAAGCGTCCACAGATTCGATTGAAGATGCCATTCGGGATTTGGATGATTATCTGACGTTATTTCCCGATGGTCTCCGACCGACCGGAGGTCATCGTGTTCAGGCACGGGAGGTTCGCGATGCTCTTCGAGCCAGCAAAGCTGATCGTTTGTCTGCGTTAGTTTAGGGAGGAGGAGCGGCGATCGAGTTTGGATTTGCGATTTTGGGTTGAAGAGAGTTGTTATACTGGAGAGAAGTCGATTTACGATCGGATAGTCAAACCATGAGCCAAGAAGAACTTCTCCTCGAACGTTGGCGTACTCTCTCACCCACAAAGCAACAACAGCTCCTCAGTATCGCAGAACAATTTGCCATCGCGGATCACGCTCAACGTCCAATGCTGGCTTCTTCCGTGGGTAGACGTAGCCTCCAAGGACTATGGGCAAACCTTGGAATTGACATCACAGAGCAAGACTTAAGAGATGTCCGCCAAGAAATGTGGTCTGAGTTTCCACGAGAGGATCTGCTATGAGTTCGATCGTCATTGATACCCATACTTTAATTTGGTACTTGACTCAATCTCCTAAAATTTCAACCCTCGCGATCGATCGAATTAACCAAGCAAATCAGAACAACCTTCCAGTGCTCATTGCTTCAATCACCTTGATTGAACTGATTTATTTATCAGAAAAGCAACGAATTCCAGCATTTCCACTCCAACAATTTTTTACAGAACTGGATACGCCAAATAGTCCATTTTCGATCATTTCCCTAACCCTCGATATTGCCCAAAGTTTGAGACAAATCCGGAGAGGTGAGGTGCCAGAGCTTCCCGATCGTATTATTACAGCAACTGCCCATGCAATTAATCTTCCTTTGATCACCTGTGATCATAAGATTCGAGCTTGCACGGTAATCCAAACAATTTGGGACTAATATTACGATCATGTCTTAATCGATCGAAACTAAAAGCTGACTATCAATAGACTTAATCGGAAATAGGGTTTTGCGAATTTACAGCCCTTGCCTAGCAAGGCTTTGAATCTCTAAAAAATAATTTCCGATAATGTTTAATATTAATATCACCAAATTCATTCACGAGAACTGCAACTTTCAGATTCTAGCAGTTTTGTAAAATCTGATTTAGCAGCGTCGTCTTACCACTGCCAAAAAAACGCTGATCACTGTCACCGGAAGTCCCCGCTTCGGAACTGATTCGCCTCCCAGATTATCAACAGCATTCATCATAAAATCACCCACGACTAGCCGAGCTACCGTTTAGCGCCGATCGCTAACGGCTCTGCTCAAGATACATACCACTGCAACATGAGAATGATTTTTATTCTAATTTAATCCAGTGACAACGAGTTGGGTCTGAACTGACTCCGCCTGAATATGGGATAATTTCCACAAAATGCTTCATTCGATGACTACGGTCGGTCGAAGACTATCGCCCCACTTTTGAGGAGAACGCCTTGATTACTGAGACTTTCAAAACTACTAAATCTGAAGAAATCTTTGCTGCCGCACAGAAAATCATGCCGGGTGGTGTGAGTTCACCAGTGCGTGCGTTTAAATCCGTTGGTGGTCAGCCGATCGTGTTCGATCGGGTGAAGGATGCCTATGCTTGGGATGTGGATGACAACAAATATATTGACTATGTGGGCACTTGGGGACCAGCGATTTGCGGTCATGCGCGGCCTGAAGTGATTAAAGCGATTCAAGCAGCGGCTGAAAAGGGGACTAGTTTTGGTGCGCCCTGTGCGTTGGAAAATGTGTTAGCGGAAATGGTGATTGACGCGGTTCCCAGTGTAGAAATGGTGCGCTTTGTCAACTCCGGCACTGAGGCTTGTATGGCTGTTCTGCGGTTGATGCGGGCCTTCACTGGGCGAGAGAAGTTGATCAAATTTGAAGGCTGTTACCACGGACATGCGGATATGTTCTTGGTGAAAGCGGGTTCTGGGGTTGCGACGCTCGGTTTGCCTGATTCTCCCGGTGTGCCCAAATCGACTGCGGCGGCGACGTTGACGGCTCCTTATAATGACCTTGAAGCCGTCCGCAGGCTGTTTGCTGAAAATCCTGGCGAAATCTGCGGTGTGATTCTTGAACCTGTTGTGGGGAATTCGGGATTCATTGTGCCAGATGCTGGTTTTCTGGCGGGCTTGCGTGAATTGACGACGGAAAATGGTGCGCTGTTGGTGTTTGATGAAGTGATGACCGGATTCCGCATTTCTTATGGTGGTGCGCAGGCGAAGTTTGGGATCACGCCGGATTTGACGACTATGGGCAAAGTGATTGGTGGCGGGTTGCCTGTGGGCGCTTATGGCGGTCGTAAGGACATTATGCAAATGGTTGCGCCTGCGGGACCAATGTACCAAGCAGGGACGCTTTCGGGTAATCCTTTGGCGATGACGGCGGGGATTAAGACATTGGAGATTCTGAAGCAGCCTGGGAGCTATGAGTATCTTCATCGAGTCACGAGCCGTTTGATTAATGGATTGTTGGCGATCGGTAAGGAGACGGGCCATGCGATGTGTGGTGGTTCTGTTAGTGGTATGTTTGGGTTCTTCTTTTGCGAGGGTCCGGTGCATAACTTTGAAGATGCGAAGAAGGCGGATACGGTGAAGTTTGGCAAGTTCCACCGGGCAATGCTAGAACAAGGCATATATTTGGCTCCGTCGCAGTTTGAAGCTGGATTTACGTCTTTAGCACATACTGATGCGGATATCGATCGGACTTTGGAAGCAGCGCGGACTGTATTGTCTAGTTTGTAATTGATAGTTTGATTAATTTAGGGCGATCGTGCTTCGGTGCGATCGTTTTTTGTCAATTCTACCCTAGTTGAGCAATCACAAAATGGGAACTCCTTGAACCTCTTCTATCAGAATTGTTATCTCCTAAAAGACAAAGCTATACCTTAACAGGGAATAGACTTAATGTTTTAAAAGACTGAAAGCGCAAAGTTAATAAGGAATCTAATTCTCGTTTGTGAGTAGTATGAGACATCTCAAGACAATTAGAGATAGCTAACTTAAACGAAGAAAAGTCAGGA